>VGEN01000331.1 GCA_016869285.1 Alphaproteobacteria bacterium | reverse complement strand
GTCTATTCCGATTGCTGGAAGGGCTACAACGTGCTCGACGTATCCGACTTCAAGCACTTCCGGATCAATCACTCCGAGCTCTTCGCTGATCGGCAGAATCACATCAACGGCATCGAGAACTTCTGGAACCAGGCCAAGCGCCACATGCGCAAGTTCAACGGTGTCCCGAAGGCCCATTTCGGGCTATTCTTGAAGGAGTGCGAGTGGCGCTTCAACACCAGTGACCCATCCAAGCAACTAACCCAGATCAAACAATGGGTTAAGCGTCATCTCAGGTAGTTATCTGGGACAGCCCCTTCGCTAATTTATCAGCTTCTCGCCCGTCGGAACGGGGAACTCGGATACGAGGGGACGGGTGGTGCAGGCGCCGGTCTCGCTTGACTTGGGGGGACCCCCTCACTATGGTCCGCCGCCGCCGCCGACCCCTGCTTTCGGGGCGGGCGGCAGACGGTTGCGAAGAGCACCACGCAGACAGATAAACGTCCTGAGATAACAAGAGATTAACCCTTGAGCCGACCGGCAGCCGCCGGGTCGCGGCCGGGTCAACTCAGGTATTGGGATCTAAGAGGTTGGGACTGCGCGTCATGGAGATCGCCGATCTCGTCGCCCCGGCCGGTATCGTGCCGAGCCTCAAGGCGACCAGCAAGAAACAGGCTCTGCAGGAACTGTCGAAGAAGGCAGCCGACCTTTCCGGCCTGGATGAGCGCGAGATCTTTGATGCGCTGATCGAGCGCGAGCGGCTGGGCACGACCGGCGTCGGCATGGGCATCGCGATCCCGCACAGCCGCTTTGCCAAGCTCTCCGGCCTGGTCGGTCTCTTCGCCCGCCTCGACAGGCCGATTCCCTTCGATTCGGTCGACGAGCAGCCGGTCGACCTGATCTTCCTCCTGCTCGCGCCCGAGGCCGCCGGGGCCGATCATCTGAAGGCGCTTGCCCGCGTCTCGCGGCTGCTGCGCGACAAGTCGATGTGCGCCAAGCTCCGCGGCTGCGACAGCGCGGATGCAATCTACGCGCTCCTGACCGAAACCCAGGCCTCGGCAGCCTGAACTCTAGCGCTGGCGCTCCCGGCGCCGCACGATCTCGTCATCGGCGGCGCGGTCGACCCGGGCGGCGATCGCCTTCTTCTGCCCCGCATCGAGGTCCTGGAACGCGGCTTCGGCCAGCAGCAGGTCGAGCGCATCGTCGGACTCGATCGCGCGCGCAAGATAGCGCCCGACATCGCTGCCAGGACCCAGAACTTGGTCTATCGCCTCAAGCAGAATCCGGTGGGCGGTCGCCATCGGCGAATAGATTTACCCTTAATTTACAAAGGGGCTGTCCCAGATAACTACCTGAGATGACGCTTAACCCATTGTTTGATCTGGGTTAGAGCATTTTCCGATCATTCTGGTTCATAGCCTGAGTTTCGAAAGTAGTTGGCGCATTCGTGTGGTGTGAAGGCGTCGAGAGCGTCAGCGATGGCCTGCCATAGGGCGTCCTTGGTTCGTGCGGCCACCTTTCGCAGA
>VGEN01000330.1 GCA_016869285.1 Alphaproteobacteria bacterium | reverse complement strand
CCACCGCGTCGTTCGCCGCCCGCCACTCGAACTGGAATTCGAAATCATCATAGTCCCACTGCGACGCGAGAATCGCCGCCGGATCGCCCGCGCCGACGATCACGGAATTCGCCACGGTCCATGCCGCCGGGATCTGTTTGGGCATCGCCGAGGCATCGCCCAGACGCCAGCCTGTGAAATCCGTGCCATTGAAAATGGAAACGCTGCCCGCGGCATCTGCCTCCTGCGCCACGGCGGCTGTCGGACCCAGACAACTCAACAGCAGCATCGCGAGCAGTCCCAGCCGCCGGCTCAAGGAATTGAGCCCGGCGGCGGAACACTTCGATTCCCGGGCGCGGAGAATCATTGGTTTGGAGAGGAGACGGTGCTTCATGATGCACAGGATTCTGGTTATTTTCGGCAATGTGACAACCTCCGATTCGTGTTTTTGGACAAGGTTCATACTTTGAAAAGCTGACGTGCATTGCCCGCGAGAATCTTCGCCTCATCGGCGGGCGGGAGCTGGAGGCTGCGGAGGGGGTCGAGAATCTCCTTCGGCTGAACCCAAGGATGATCGCTGGAGAAAAGCAGCCGGTCCGCGCTGCTGAAATCGAGGGCGAAACGCATGGCTTCGGGCAAGGGCGACACGATGTCCATGTAGATCGAACAGAGGTATTCGCTGGGCTTGCGCTGGAGGTTCTGCGGTCCGCGTTTGAGGACGTGCAACTGATGATCCATCCGTCCGCAAATGTAAGGCAGGGTGCCGCCAAGGTGCGGGCAGACGAGCTTGAGCTTCGGATGCTTGTCCAGTAGGCCGCTGGCGATGATGCGGGCCATCGCAATGGTGTTCTCGAACATGTTCCCGAGCGTGCTGGTCAGTTCGTAGCCCTTCACCTGCTCGATGGCCGATGCGTTGGACGCGCTTTACGATCCCTAGCGGAACTGTATCGAGAATAGATCGGCTTCGCGCATGACGAACCGCAGGCGGATCGGGCGGCCGGCCAGGGCGGCAACCGAATCACGGCCTTTCCATGATGCCGGCAGGTCAATGCGGTCGCCGATCAGATCGATTGCCTGCTCGAGGCCGAAGCCCGGGATTGGCTCGCCGCGCTCGTCCTGGATTTCGACCCGCAACGAGCCTGCCGCCGAAGTTGCCATGTTGAGGAACAGCCTCTGACCGCTGAATCGCAACGGGCGCGTGAGCATTTCGCCCGGGCGGTGGTCCGCGTGGACCGACGCGAAGCCGTCGGTGCGGAGGGTGTAGCGGCCGGAAATCGTGTAGATGGACATCTCGGACGGCCCGGTTGGCACGATGTTGAGCGCAGCGTAGTTCGCACGGTTTCCCCAGCGCGCGGGGTCGAGGCCGGGGCGGATGAACGCCTCGCGGAAAGGGCGGTCGAACCGCCCGCCGCGGCGCGAGGTCATGAACATGATGTCGGTGGATTCGCCGCGTTCGGGCATGAACCGGGTTGGCAGCGCGACATAGATGTGCGGGGCGCGAAAGTATGGGTGGGCGCCGCTTGTGTAAAGGTGCTCGCCGGGAAAGTTGGGGTTCATCGGCTGGGCCGGCGACCAATCAATAAAATCTTTCGAGGTTGCGCGGCTGATGCTCCTGAGCTTGCCGAAGGGGGGTTTCCCCGGAACGGAAGAAGCAGACGTAGCATTGCTCGGCGTG
>VGEN01000329.1 GCA_016869285.1 Alphaproteobacteria bacterium | reverse complement strand
GTACAGCGTCTGCACAACCAGCACCTTGAACATCAACACCGCGTCGTATGGCGGCCTCCCGCCCTTGGAGCGGTCCGTGCGCGGCACCGCCGCCTCGAGATCAGGGCGGAACAGCTCGAAGTCCACCACCTTCGCCAGCCGCTCCAGCGGGTCCCCCGCCGCCGACAGCCAAGCCAGCCGCTCGTCCGTGTCGAAGAAACCAGCCTGTCCCGCCATCCCCGCCTCCGGCCATCGCCAGAGGTCAGAGAATCAACCCGCGACCCTCAACGCCAGAGGTTTTCGAGGTGTCCGAGTGCCGAGGCCTGCGATACGAGCGCAGAAAAGACCATCCTGCAAATTTGTTTGCAGTCAGTGTCTAGCTCGTCGTCTCATTATCATGGGTGACAGAAGAATTTGAGGTAAGCCGCATAGCAGTTTCGGGGTCCCAAACCGGTATCTGCTGATCATGTCTCAATCGAATTTGCTGCAGGTTCAACGCCGCAAACAGTTCACTTAGGCCGCAAGCCCCGTCGCGCTCGATCATAGGAAGGGTCGCGGTCGCTTCGATCAAAAAACGTTCACGCAACGCCTGATTCTGAGCCTTCAAATATCCTTCCACCCACCACTCTTCGATTCTGTACTGGGCGGATCGCAGGAGTTCAGAGCTCGGCAACCTGTCACGCTTCTGCTTCTGATTTACGCTGCGATGCGCCGGCAGGAGATTCCAGAGATCGTCACAGGGCCACGCAGCCCATGGGAAACAGTGGTCGATATCGAGAGTGTCGGCGGAAAGCGTGCGACCGCTCCAGACACAATGCAGCTTTCCAAAGTCAATAAGCCTGACGGCTTGTTCTCTGGCGATCCTGACATCACGACTCGGCTCCGACCACGTCATCGCCGCGGCGATCTTGGCATCCAGCAGTTTTCGGCCTTGCTTCTCGGCGTAGCCGATCATCAGCCTCGACCATTCTGAAATGAGCGCCGGCTCGATCCATACGTCAAAACGCTGGAGAGCACGCCATAGATGTCGTGGGACGAGCAGATCGCCGAAGCCGGAGAGATAGGCTTCGTTCAAATAGATTGTATCCGGGCGTGGCACGCGCCCTGTCCGCTTGACCGGCAAGACAGGACCGCCACCGGGATAAGTAATGTAATGCGCGGGCATCCTAGTGATCGTGTCACACGCGTCGCGTAAAGCGGAATGAAGCGCGGCCGACCGGTCCAAGCCGAAGGATATGCCGATGCGCAAATCCAGATGCGAGACACCGTTCAACTTGCGAAAGCCGTCTTTTACGAAGCCGAGCCGTTCGTCGCCCTGGTTGGTCGGGTTTTGCGGAAGACCGGCAGCGAGAAGCGGCTTGAACAAGCGCACCCAGTAGAGACCGACCAGCCCGAGTGGCACCGCAACATGGCCATCGTTGGTATCGCGTGCATATCCCGCGGTACCATCCGCTATCCGGCAAAGTACCCGGAGCAGCGCCAATTTGTAGGTTGAGGATTTATCGTCGTTGAGGATGATGTGTCGGAGTAACGGGAGCGCGCCGCTGCCGTCATCAGGCAGACGCACCGCCAGTTGGGTCCATGTGACCGCACCACGGCCAAGCTCGTCTTTGCTATCGGCCGCTCTCTCGACGAACGCGCCGTGTGCGCGGGCAAGATGTTCAATTTCGGCCCGCGACACGTCGT
>VGEN01000328.1 GCA_016869285.1 Alphaproteobacteria bacterium | reverse complement strand
CCCGCGCCCCTTCCACGCTTTCCCTTGCGCCGGCCGCCGAAGTAGCTCTCATCCACTTCGATCTCGCCGCCGAACATCGCCTCGCTCTCGGCTTCCAGCTCGCGGGCGATCAGTTCACGAAGGCGATGAAAGAAAAACGCCCCTGTCTTGCGGTTCACTCCGCAGAGACTCGATGCGGTACGCGCCGTCGTTCCTGCTACGAAATGTTCGATCAGGCGATCCTGCTTCGAGACCCCCAATCGGCTCCGTCGTATCCGTCCCATGATAACTCCATAACCGAGTTATCTGGGACAGCCCCTTCGGAAGCTTCTCGCACCCTAATGAGCTGCGGTGCTGAGGCGCCGTCAGAATCAAGCCTATCGACCCTGACTCGATTATTCGGGGAGAGCGAATATGGGACGCATCGGAACAGGCTTCTTAGTGGCAGCCGCGCTGAGCCTCGCGTTTCTCAGCCAACCAGCGGCGGCGCAGCCCTCAGTTACCTGTCTTCCTCAAGAGCGGGGCGCCATGGAACTTGTGCCCATTCGGGCCAACTTCCACACGGTCGAGGGTCGCATGGGTGGTTTTGACCCTTGCGAGTCCAAGGTTCAGTTCCGTCTTCCCGAGGGATCAGCGAATCCGGCACTGATGATCAGCGTTCACGGAGGCGGTGGCATCCGCGATGTGCTGGGATCAGACGAAGCGTTTTTCCAGCAGGGCTTCGCCACTCTGGTCTTCGACGCTTACGCCATGCAGGGATTCCCTGGCCGCGACTCGTTGTTCTGGACCCGATCGGTAACCAACGAGGCGCGCCAGCGCATGATCTACACGACCGCCCTCGCCGCATATCGATGGGCCATTCAACGCCGTGACATCGACAACTCGCGCATCTATCTGTTCGGAATTTCGAATGGCGCGGCCGTGGTCGCCAACCTCGCCGGTTTGGTCGACCCTGCGCATGTCAAAGGTGTCATTTCCGAGGGCGTGACTCCCATCGGCCTTGGCCTGCCTGACGAGATCCGGGTGCCCGTCATGCTTGCTTTCGGCAAGCTCGACGACTTCGGCAATGCCGATCCCAAGGGCTTGCGCTGGACATTGAGCGATGACTGCCGACTCAATATCGAGTTTCCGAGTGTGCCAGCAGGATCCTCTCGATACTGCAACCGGTCTACGCCTGGTCGTCGCATCCCGAATGCACTGAAATGGGCCGAAGCCGTCAAACAACGGGGCGGCACCGTCGAATTGGCGTACTTCGAGGGCATGGCCCACAACGCGTTCTTTCTTGGCGGTCTGAGACTGGGTACCGCTACTTGGGGAAACGGTCAAACTTTGGGGGCCTCCGTGGGCGCGACGGATGCTGCGCGCAAACAGTTTCTCGAGGCTATGCTGGATTTTATTGCACGCAATCCTTAAGGAACGCCGGACACGGAGATTCGAAAGCGGATTGCGAAGACGAAGAATGAGCGCGCACCACGATATTTTCTGAACTTGAAATCATTTGCCTCACAGTAGTGAGTATCTTTCCGGTGTCGGCCGTCAGCGATCGCGGACGCACCGTCTTCTTCTTACGAAGCGGTACGCGGCTGATCGAGCTCGACAAGGGCAGGGCTGGTGTCGTCGCTGAGAGCCGCGAGGCGCTGCCGACGATCATCGACACGCTGATCGCTGCCGTCCGCGCGGGGGAGCTCGACGCTCAGCTCGGTCTCGCGGTTCAGAAGCA
>VGEN01000327.1 GCA_016869285.1 Alphaproteobacteria bacterium | reverse complement strand
CGATCGAAAAGACGGTGGCCGCGATTGCCGCCGGGGGAAGGGAAAACGTCCTCGGTCTGATCGAGATGCTCGCTGAACCGGGCAGCAAACAGGACACCAAGCCGCACTTCGCCCTGCATTGCGTGGTCAACTACCCGCTCGTGACCCGCGACGAGAAGATGCGGCGCGAGACCTGTGAGGCAATAGCCTCGCAAGTGAACAATGACAAGCTCAGTGCCTACAACCGCAGTTACCTCTGCCAGGAATTGCAATGGGCCGGCCGTGACGAGGCCTGTGCCGCACTCGGCAAGGCGGTTCTGGACGAGGGAGCGAGCGACGCCGCCGCGATGGCTTTGGTGGCCATCGGTGGCGAGCGGGCGGCGGCGCCATTGCGTGCTGCTGTGGCCACGGCCAAGGGGAAACTGCGGCTCAATGTCATCGACGCCCTGGCGAAGCTGGCGGACGCCAAATCGGAGGCGACCTTTATTGCGGCTCTGGGCGACCCCGATGAAGAAGTCCGTCTCGCCGCGGCCGACGGACTGGCCAAGGCGGGTTTGCCGTCGGCAGCCAAGCCGTTGCTCGCGTCGGCTGAAGCGGCCAAGGGCTGGCAGCGAATCCAGCTCACGAAGTTCTGCCTGGTACTGGCCGAGAAACTGGCTGCCGCAGGAAAGAAGCCGGAGGCCAGGCAAATCTACGAACAGCTAAAAGCGACTAGGACAGCCGACAACGAACGGCATGTTCGCGATTTTGCGGAGATTGGGCTTAAGGCAATCGCTTGAGGTTCCTCGCCGATTATCCGGTCAGATGACTGCACGCCGTTGGCGACGAACACGAGAAGTTCGGCGAACCCGACCGCGACCTCAAGGACATCGACACAGCCGGACCGCTGGCGGAGATCTTGGCGTGATTTGGTACCAACGATCCTGGAGAGCCAGCGCATGAATCGCTTAACCGCGTGCCCAACGGGCCGCGCGAAGTCGAAAGTCATAGCCACAGGCCAAACGCGGGCCGTTGGCCGCGCAGCTAGACGAAGACGCGGGATTTCGTACGCTCCGGCTAATCCTTCTTGTCCCTTGAACAACTGACCGTCAAGCCTTAGGTAAATCCATGCGAACCGTATCGAGCTTGTATCACCACTCTGTTTCTCTGTTGATCGTGGGCTGGATCATCGCGGCCGTAGCCTGCGGCGCGGAGCCTGGTCCTAATCGAGTCAACGCCCAGGAAATCAAGAACAGCGTGGGGATGAAACTCGTGTTCATCCCGCCGGGAAAATTCTTGATGGGCTCGCAGGAAAACGAGTCGGGCCGCGAGGCTCAAGAGGTGCAGCACGAGGTGGAACTCACCAAAGGGTTTTACCTGGGAACGCATGAAGTCACAGTCGGCCAGTTCAAGCAGTTCGTGGCCGATGCAAAATTTCAGACCGACGGCGAACGGGATGGCAAAGGGGCCTACGGCGCCAACGAGGCGGGCAAGATCGAAGAGATGCACGCCCGGTTCACCTGGAAGAGTCCCGGGTTCGAGCAGACGGACAATCATCCGGTCGTTGATGTTTCCTGGAGCGATGCCAAGGCGTTCTGCAAATGGCTCAGCGAAAAAGAGAAGAAGACCTATCGGTTGCCAACCGAAGCTGAATGGGAATACGCCTGCCGCGCCGGCACGAAGACGGCGTACGTCCATGGCGACGATCCCGAAGGCTTGGCGACGACGGGTAACGGAGCCGACGCCACCGCACGAGCCAAGTTT
>VGEN01000326.1 GCA_016869285.1 Alphaproteobacteria bacterium | reverse complement strand
TGCCCAGTGGCTGATCGCAAAGAACGACTACCGAAGTCCAAACGACGCCAGAACCGCTTGGGATCAGAGCGCGTTCAGGCTGGCCGCTTAACTCCTACCTTGTGTCCAGATATCCGGGTGCAGTACACGGGGGGCGCCTGTCAAATTTGCGGCGGGGAGGATTCGGTGTCGCGTCCCGCGAAGGCTAGCGGGGAGTGACAACTTTGCTAAGATGCTAGCCGCCTCGTGTCCGCAACGAAAAAAAGGCCTGCGGCATGCATGTCGACTACACCAGCCTTTCAGCCTTGGTCGTTGAGGACAACGATTTCATCCGCGGAATGATCGTCAAGATGCTGCGCTCGCGGACGCTCAAGGCGATCCAGGAGGCGACCGACGGCAAGGCGGCGATTCGTCTGCTGATGGGCGGCTTCGTTCCCGACTTCATCGTCTGCGACATCAAGATGCAGCCGGTGAGCGGCCTGGAGTTCGTCGAGTTCATCCGTACTGACGCCACCCTCTCGCGCCACAACTTTCCCGTCATCATCCTGACCGGCAGCAGCCTGCGCGATCATGTGGTCAAGGCCAAGGAGTACCGGGTCGACGCCTTTCTCCTGAAGCCGGTGTCGCGCGAAGGATTGTTCGGCCGCATCGAGCAGGTGCTTGCCGGCCGCCGCGTCCAGGTGAGCTGAAACGATGTCCTCGGTGCAACGACGCGGTGCGGCGCTCGTCACGGGGGCCGCGAAGCGGATCGGCCGGGCCATCGCCCTTGACCTCGCCGCGGACGGCTGGGATGTTGCCATCCATTTTCATGCGAGCGAGGCCGAGGCGCGCGAGGTCGTCGGCCTGATCGGGAAGATTGGCCGGCGTGCCTGCGCGCTGAGGGCGGATCTGTCGCGCGAGGCCGAGACCGGCACGCTCGTCGGTCGCGCTGTCGCGGCGCTCGGCCCGCTGACCCTCGTCGTCAACAACGCCTCGGTCTTCGAGACCGATAGCTGGAACACCGCCACGCGCGCCTCCTGGGACGAGCACCTGGAAACCAACCTGCGCGCGCCGTTCGTTCTTACCCAGGACTTCGCGCGTCAGCTGCCCGAGGGCGTGGAGGGGAATGTCGTCAATCTTCTCGACCAGCGCGTATGGAGTCCGACGCCGGCCTTCATGAGCTACACGGTAAGCAAGCTCGGGCTCTGGGGACTGACCCAGACCCTGGCGCTTGCGCTCGCGCCACGGATCCGCGTCAACGGAATCGGTCCCGGCCCGGCAATGGCAAATATCCGGCAGACGCCGGAGCAGTTCGCCGAGCAATGCGCCAGTATGCCGCTGAAACGAGGCACCAGCCCTGAAGAAATCTGCCGGACTCTTCGCTTCATCTTGTCGGCGCCTTCGATGACTGGGCAGATGATCGCGCTCGACGGAGGGCAGCATCTTTGCTGGGCGCCTCCGGCCAAAGGCTGGGTGGTTCCTGAGTAGCGAGACGGCTGGCCCGCTCGGTCGGGGTCATCCGTCGCGGATTCAAGTAGCCAGTGCATAATTTTATGGAAGGGCGAAGGGGTAACCTCTTGCACTCACGCGAGGTTACTGATGAGCCGATACCGGCGAGTAACATATGAGGACCGCTGCCAGATTTATGCGCTGAGCCAGGACGGTGCCTGCCAAGAAGCTATTGCCAAGGTTTTGGGTTTAAGCCAAAGCACGGTCAGCCGAGAGCTGCGCCGCAATCGGGGTCAACGCGGCTATCGGTTCAAGCAGGCAGAAACAAAAGCTCAGGCGCGGCAGGCGATACGACATAAGCCCCGCAAGCTGACGGCGT
>VGEN01000325.1 GCA_016869285.1 Alphaproteobacteria bacterium | reverse complement strand
GCACGTTGCGCAGCGGATTCTGATTGAACGGGTTGAACTGGTACGGCGACATCATCCGCGTCATCATTCCGAAGAACGCGAAGGCGGGCGAGTGGTCCATGTTCCAGTTACCGAACATGCGGTCGAAAGGTGTCGGCTGCAGAGGCGACATGCGTCCCGCCTCCGAGATCCGTCGCCAGAACGCCTCCAGCGCCTGGCGCGCGCCCTCGCGTCCGCCCTGCTCGTAGCCGTCCGCCAGCACTGCCGCATTCATCGTGCCCGCGGAGGTGCCGCTGATGCCGTCGATCTCCAGGCGCTCGTCCTCAAGCAGCCGGTCGAGTACGCCCCAGGTGTAGGCACCATGCGCACCGCCGCCCTGAAGGGCGAGGTTGACCTTCTTGGCCTCCGGCTTCACTTTGGCCATAGCCGTCTCAGTGCGCGGTCCAGCCGCCATCGACCGGAAGTGCGGTCCCGGTCATCGAGGCCGCGGCGTCGGAAGAGAGGAAGACGGCAAGCGCGCCCAGCTCCTCGACGGTGGCGAAGCGCTTGTTGGGCTGGTTGACGAGGAGGACCTTCTTGATCACCTCGTCCTCGGACATGTTGTGCGCCTTCGCCTGCTCCGGGATCTGCTTCTGCACCAGCGGCGTCCACACATAGCCCGGGCAGATCGCGTTGCAGGTGATGCCCTCTTCCGCCGTCTCCATCGCCGTCACCTTGGTCAGGCCGACGATGCCGTGCTTGGCGGCGACATAGGCCGATTTGTAGGCGGAGGCGACGAGACCGTGCGCGGAGGCGACGTTGATGATCCGTCCCCACTTGCGCTGCTTCATGCCGGGCAGCACCGCCTTGGTCGCATGAAAGGCTGAGGACAGGTTGATCGCGATGATCGCGTCCCACCTGGCCTCCGGGAATTCCTCGATCGGGGCGACAAACTGGATGCCGGCGTTGTTGACCAGAATGTCGACCTTGCCGTGATCGCGGATCGCGTCCTGGACCATGCCGGCGATCGCCGCCGGTTTCGACATGTCGGCCGAGGAGTAAGTCACCCGGACGTTGTGCTTGGCAGCGAGATCCGCGCGTGTGCGCTCGATCTCGCCGGCGTCGCCGAAGCCGTTGAGGACTACACCGGCGCCTTCGCCGGCGAATGCCGTGGCGATGCCGAGCCCGATCCCGCTCGTGGAGCCCGTGACGATGGCGACCTTGCCCTTGAGCATCTCCCTCCCTCCCATCATGGGTCTCAGGGCTCCATCCTTGCAGGAGAAACGCAAACTTGCCAATCGTTTATGTGCGCCCAGAGCCGGCCCCGACGGATCGGACGGCGGGCTACAGCCCGGCGAACTTGCCGAAGGAGCGGCTCGGCGTGCCGCGGAACAGTGACATATGCGTATGGACAGCGACCCAAGGCTCGCCCGTCGCCTTCCGCGCGAAGGCGACCGTTGCGCGCCCAGGACGGTCGAAGCGGCTTCCCTCCTCGGAAGATCCGTCGGAGTCGAAGACCGCGAGGCCGACCGCCGAGAGGCGGTCTTGCGACACGATCGCCTTAACGCCGTCGAGTCGCCAACGGAAGTTACGGATCGTCGGCCAGACGTTCTTCCATTGCTCCTCGACGACGGCCGGGCGCTCCTCGACGAAGTCCTTGAAGGTACCGAAAGCAACGAGGTCGTCGGCGAAGAGCGGATAGGCGGCCTCGAAGTCGACCGCCTGAACGCATTCGGCCAGTCGGCGGAACCAGCCACAGACGGCGTCGAGATCGTCCTTCGCGGGTGTCGAGATCAGCCGCATGCTCATCCTCCTCGATATCGGCGCAGAACCCTAGTACCCGCTTTCGCGGAGATCTGATT
>VGEN01000324.1 GCA_016869285.1 Alphaproteobacteria bacterium | reverse complement strand
GCGTCGTTCCCTGGCCAGGGAACACATGGCCAGGAGACTGCCCGGACGAACTGCGCTCGACCCTGCCGACCTCGGTATCATCATTCACATCGTTGGTTTCGATTTGGTTCATGCTCGACTTCATCATGAATGCCTCCGGTTGGACAAATCGGTGTCCAAAAAATCCGGGGGCAGCTCAGTCGAGGATCGCTGCCGCCGAGCGGGGGTGAATGAGCATCTGGCGAAACCGGTCTCGCCTGTGGCGCTTCAACAGGTGGTCGAACGCTGGATCAATCCGGCCGCCCCCTCGGTCAGCTCCGATCGCTTGGCGCCCGATGGAGCAACCCCGTTCCGCCTCGGCGGCCTTGGCGCTCACCTTGCGGGTGCGGCGCTGGCAGGGGTGGTCGACGAGTTCACGGCAGGGTCGAGTGCCCGCATGGACGATATCGAGCGTCAGACGGCTGCCGGCGAGATGCTCCGCGTGCGCGCCCTTGCGCACGATCTTAGCGGTACGGCGGCAAACCTTGGCCTCGTCGAGCTGAGCCGGGTCGCCAAGCTTTTGGAGGCTACCTGCATCGGCTCCGATGCCGGCGGGGTCGGGCTGCTGCTACCTAAGGTCCGTGCCGCACTCGAGCACTCGCTCCAGCTCCTCGCTGCCGAACGGCAGCGCGCGGCCAAGACAGGAGATCCGGCTGTGGGGCCCGTTACCGATGCTGGCAGCTCGCCGCGCTAGCCATGGCAAGCGGCCTCATTCTCGTTGTCGAAGACGAAGCGATGCAACGGCGGGCCTATGTCGAGGCGCTGAAGGCGCGAGACTTCATGGTCGTCGGTGCCGCGACCGGCGAAGAGGCTTCCCGCCTGTTCCTGCAGTACATGCCGCGCCTTGTCATCCTGGACGTCAACCTGCCGGGCATCGGCGGAACGGAGGTCTGCCGCCGGATTCGTCGCCAGCATGGGCGGTCGGCCACCGTCATCTTCATCACGAGCAACGATCGGCTCGAGATCCTGCACGAGTGCATCGAGGCCGGCGGTGACGACTTCTTGATCAAGGGCGTGACGATCAATGGCGTGCTCGAGAGGGTGAGCTACTGGATGCATGCGCCGATCCGCAGCCTCCAGCAAGGTCAGCGGGATGCCATTCTCAAGAACGTTCGCACCGCCATCCACGATGACATCCCGCCACGGCAAGCGAACATCCCGCAACCTATCAAGACCTGGCGTACGCTCACGCCGGCCGCCGACGAGGTGGTTGAAGCCCTTACGCACTTCATCAAGTCGGCGAGGGGGCAGGCGCCGAACGGCTTCGGTCGCACCGTCGACCAGAAGCTCTACATCCTTGGATACATCGCCGGCGTCGTGAATTTCGCCGCCAATTCCAGCATGATGCTGAAGATCCGCTTTCTCGACTACTTGAAGTCGACGCTGTTCTGGTCGGGCGTTCTTGATTCCGATGACGTCGACGAGCTTGTCGACTCCTGGCACACCTTTTACGGGCAGTCGACCTTCGAGGACGCCGGCAGGCGCGGCGAGGCCGACTACCAAAGCTGGAAGGCTGATGGCCGGGTTCCAGGCGGCCTCTCGGAGTTTGTTCGAGGCGACCCGGCGCCGCGCTGACTCTCCAGCGCAACCGTGAGATGCACTCGACTCAAATTGGCGAGGGGGACTAATGGTTTGGGGGCTGTCCCAGATAACTCGGTTATGGAGTTATCATGGGACGGATACGACGGAGCCGATTGAGGGTCTCGAAGCAGGATCGCCTGATCGAACATTTCGTAGCTGGAACGACGGCGCGTACCGCATCGAGTCTCTGCGGAGTGAACCGCAAGACAGGGGCGTTTTTCTTT
>VGEN01000323.1 GCA_016869285.1 Alphaproteobacteria bacterium | reverse complement strand
TTCGTGCCTGCCCTGGCAGCGTGGCCGTCTGCGCGCACTCAAACCGCTCCGACGGCCACGATCCCGCTGGCGCCCAGGACGCCGCTAAACTAACATTGCAACTGGACCACTCGATGGGGGCAGGTCACGCCGATGGGCGTATCGGTGACAAATTCCTCCATCCCGGTCCCGGGTATGGCGGCTCTTGTTTTCCCAAGGATGTCGCCGCCCTGATCCGCACGGCGCGGGAGGCGCGTTCGCCTCTGTCGCTGATCGAGCAGGTTCAGACGGTCAATACGGAACGGAAAATCGCCATGGCGAGCCGGGTAGAGCGTGCGGCGGGAGGGTCACTCGCCGGCAAGACGGTGGCCGTGCTCGGATTGGCGTTCAAGCCCGAGACCGACGACATCCGCGATGCGCCAAGCCTTATTGTGATTCCCATGCTGCAAGAGCGTGGCGCCACCATCAGGGCCTACGATCCACATGCCCGCGAGAATGCCGAACCCCTCCTGCCGGGCGTCGTCTGGTGCGACGATGCGCTTAAAACCGTCGAAGGTGCCGACATCACCGTAATGCTCACTGAGTGGAACGAGTTTCGTGCGCTCGAATTCGACGATTTGAAGGCTCGCATGCGCGGTGATGTGCTCGTCGATCTGCGTAATATGTATGAGCCGACCGAGGTCCGTGAAGCGGGCCTTACCTATGCGAGCATCGGCCGTTAAGCTTCTGCTTCTGCACTACTCGGACCGACAGACTGCGGCTTGTTCTGCGGGACTTTTCCGCGTAGGAGCGGTTTAGGGTCTAAGCGCATGGCCGCATTCAAGGTCGAGATCGTCGTTGTCGGCGCGGGTGTGATCGGCCTTGCCATCGCCCGGTCGCTTGCCTTGCGAGGCCGCGAGGTTCTCGTTCTGGAGAGGGAGCGGGGCATCGGCTATGGCGGCTCCTCGCGGAATAGCGAGGTGATCCATGCCGGTCTTTATTATCCGACCGGGAGTCTCAAGGCGCGGCTGTGTGTCGCCGGCCGCGAGGCACTCTATCGTTACTGCGCCGAACGAAGCATTCCACATCAACGCTGCGGCAAGCTCGTCGTCGCCACCGAGGCAAACGAGGATGAGGCTGTGCAGGCGCTATATAAGAAGGCGCAAGCCAATGGCGTGGATGACGTCGAACTGATCGGCGCCGAGCGTCTCAAAGTGCTTGAACCTCATCTTCGCGGGACGAGCGCGCTGATTTCCCCTTCAACCGGCATCGTCGATTCCCATGCTCTGATGCTGTCCTACCAAGCCGATGCCGAAGCGGCAGGCGCGACGCTCTCCTTCCTGACGCCCGTTACCGGCGCTGGTGTGGTGGGCGAGGCGATTGAGCTTCGCACCGGCGGCACCGAAGCCGCAGAGATCGAAGCCGAGCTCGTGATCAACGCCGCCGGTCTTGATGCCTGGGATTTTTCCTCCCGTCTTGAGGGACTCGAGGCCGGCACCATCCCGCCGAAATATCTGGCCAAGGGAAGCTACTTCACGCTCACGGGAAAGGCGCCTTTTCGCCACCTGATCTACCCGGTACCTGAGCCGGGAGGCCTTGGCGTCCACCTCACCTTCGATCTCGGCGGGCAGGCGCGCTTTGGACCCGACGTCGAATGGATCGACCGCATCGACTACGACGTCGAGCCCAAGCGCTGCGAGGGCTTTTATGCCGCCATCCGCAAGTATTGGCCGGAGCTTCCCGACAACAGCCTGCAACCCGCCTATTCCGGCATCAGAGGCAAGACCAGGGGGCGGGGCGAGGCGGCCGGAGATTTTGTCATCCAGGGGCCGGATCAGACCGGTCTGAAGGCCTATATTGCCCTCTATGGCATTGAATCTCCTGGA
>VGEN01000322.1 GCA_016869285.1 Alphaproteobacteria bacterium | reverse complement strand
GCATAAATCTGGCAGCGCTCCTCATAGGTAACTCGCCGGTATCGGCTCATCAGTAACCTCTCGTGAGTGCAAGAGGTTACCCCTTCGCCCTTCCATAAAATTATGCACTGGCTACTTGAATCCGCGAGACCAACATCATCGCCGATCCGGCGATGCTCGACCCGATCACCTATTCGGAGATCATCGCGGGCCGCATCATGGACAAGGTCTATGAGGGCTTCAGCGCCAATACCGCCGAAGGCAAAATAGTGCCGGCGCTGGCGACCGAGTGGAAGGGCAACGAGAACGGCACCATATGGCGCTTCACGCTGCGCAAGGGCGTCAAGTTGCATTCCGGCCGCGAATTCACCGCCAAGGACGTCAAATACACTTTCGAGCAGCTGCTGACGCCCGGCACCAAGGCTGGTCTTAACAGCGCCTATCTCTCCTCGGTCGTCGGCGCCACGGACATGAAGGACGGCAAGGCGAAGGAACTCGCCGGCCTCACCGCCGTCGACTCCCACACGGTCGAGATCAGGTTCAGCGAACCCGATGTACTGTTTCCGATCTATCCGTTCTACATGATGGATTCGGGCACGGTCGCCGAGCACGGGCCCGATTGGGTCACCAAGGTCTCGTCCGGTACCGGTCCCTTCAAGTTCAACGCCTGGAAGCGCGGCGTCGAGGTCAAGATAGACGCCCACAAGGATTACTGGGGCGGCGCGCCGACCATCGGTGGTGTCCAGTTCCTGATCGTGCCCGCCGGCGACACGGCGCTGTCGATGTATGAGGCGAACGAGCTGCATTTCGCGCTGCTGCCCGACAACCTCGCCCGCCGGCTGATCAACGACGCCAAGTACAAGGACCAGATCGTCCAGTCGCCGCGCGCCCAGATCAACTACATGGGCATGAACCAGAACCTCTACGCGCCCTTCAAGGACAAGCGCGTGCGCGAGGCAGTGTCGCTGGCGCTCGACCGCCCGGCGATGATGAAGGGCCTCTGGGGCGGTGCCGCCTTGCCGATGAACGGCCAGGTGACGCCTGGCGTCGCCGGCTTCACGCCGGGCCTGCCCGAGCTCAAATACGATCCGGCGCGCGCCAAGCAGCTTCTCGCGGAGGCCGGATACCCCGATGGCAAGGGCCTGCCGCCGATCGAGATCCAGTCGACCGAGCCCTCGAAGGACGAGCTCGCCTACTACGCCAACCAGTTCAAGCGCGTGCTGGGATGGGACGTAACGGTGAAGATCGCTGAGCGCGCGACCCATATCCGACAGATGAACGCCGGCGAGGTCGCGTTCTTCCCCTGGGGCTGGACCGCGGGCTACCCGGACGCGATGTATTTCCTCTCGCAGGTCTGGTACTCGAAAAGCCCCTACAATCGCTCGCGCTGGTCGAACGCCGAGTTCGACAAGGTGATCGACAAGGCGCGCACCACCTCGAATGCCGAGGAGCGCTACAAGCTCTATCACGAGGCCGAGAAGATCCTGATGGCCGATTGGGGTACGGCACCGCTGCCGATCCTCTCGAACATCGCGCTCCGCAAGCCGAACGTGAAGAACGTGACGATGACGCCGTTAGGCTACTCGGACTTCCACACGATCACGATCAACTAGAGCATTTTCCGATCTGTCTGAATCGTCAGGGATTCCCAATCCTGTCGCGATGTGATTCAAGATGCGTGCTGGAGGAGGAGGCCAGCGGGCATGGGAGTTCCCCTATCAGAGGATCTTCGTGTTCGTGTGGTGCGGGCGGTCGAGGACGGATTGTCTCGGCGCCAGGCTGCTGAGCGGTTCGGGGTCGGTGTGTCGAGCGCGATCCGGTGGGTGGATGAGTGGCGTCGCAGCGGCCGCACGGCGGCCTTGGCTCAGGGCGGCGACCGGCGGTCTGATCGGATCGAGGCGGAGGCGGCCTTTCTGCT
>VGEN01000321.1 GCA_016869285.1 Alphaproteobacteria bacterium | reverse complement strand
CCGGCGCGCCCTTGGTCCTAGGATCGTCACCCCTATCCGTCATAGTCCCAAGGCCCCACCCGCAAAGAGCCAGAGACTCTCACAGCACCACCGTCAGATCACCGGTGGGGAATAAGCACCGCTTACAGACCAACGGGGTGATCGAACGATTCTTCCGAACCTTCAAGGAGCAAGTCGTACATGGCCGCATCTACCAGACCATCGACGACGTCAGGGACGCCGTCCGCGTCTTCGTCGACCGCTACAATGCCCAGTGGCTGATCGCAAAGAACGACTACCGAAGTCCAAACGACGCCAGAACCGCTTGGGATCAGAGCGCGTTCAGGCTGGCCGCTTAACTCCTACCTTGTGTCCAGATATCCGGGTGCAGTACAGGAAGTGTTCGTGCCTGCATTCGCCGCATGGCCGGCTGCGCTACGCCGATCGGCTTCGCCGGCCACGCTCCAACTAGCGCAACGGCCAACTCTGAACTAACATTCTATCTGGACCACTCGATGGGGGCCGATCAAGGAGAAACCGGACGAACTGGATTGCGTGTCGATGGAAGGCCGCGATCACCGAGAGACCCCCGGAGCTTGGGAGACCCGAACTCTACCCGATTTCAACAGCCGAGCCCGATCGTGCCGGTGCGGGTCGTCAGTCGTCGCGGTGAGTGCGCTCGAGGCGCTCGTGGCGTTCCTGCGCCTCGAGGCTCAGCGTCGCGATCGGACGTGCCTCGAGCCGACGGAGCGAGATCGGCTCATCGGTCTCCTCGCAATACCCGTAGGTGCCGTCGATGATCCGCTGCAGGGCCTCGTCGATCTTGGATATCAACTTGCGCTCTCGGTCGCGGGTGCGGAGCTCAATCGCATGATCGGTTTCGAGCGAGGCGCGGTCGGCCATGTCGGGCTGCTGCAAGTTCTCTTCGGTCAGGTAACGCAAGGTGATGTTTGCTTCCCGCAGCAGCTCCTCGCGCCATCGCAGCAACTTCTGGCGGAAATATTCCCGCTGCAGCGGGTTCATGAACTCCTCCTCATCGGAGGGGCGATAGTGAGGCGGAAGCTGAACCGGCAGCGAATTCTTCAAAGCCACGGATGCCCTCTTGTTGTGCCTAGCCTGAAGGCGCGCGGAGCATACAGAGGGTGCCTGTGGCCATCAAGCGTCGCACGCGGATCGTCGCGAGCCGTAGGCCATTGAAAAATATGAAAATTCTATCAAAGGTCTTGGAAGTTCGAGGCGGTGCCCCGGGTGGCCGCCTAGGCTTGGTTATCGAGCTTTGCCAGCTCGACTCGGGCTCTCAGCTCGATCTCGTCGAGGATTTCGGAGAGCCTGGGATCGACAACCTGGTCGCGCTGCTCGCGCACCAGCTGGTCGAGCGCTTCGAGCTGACCGCGTGGGATGCCGCCCTCGAGCAGGCCGATCCGGATCTCTTCCAGCCGGTCGAGAATATCTTCGGCCCGCTTCCTCGACCGCCCGCCCGAACGATCGGTGGCGTCACGAAGCCCGATCAGCGGATCGATGGGAACGGCTTGGCCGGTTGCGCGCGGCGCCTCCGGCTCGTCGAGACCTTCGAGCAGCTTGGAGAACTCGCCCGGCTTCGCCTGGGCCCCCTTCTCGGAGCGGCGGACCGAGGCAGCCTTGGCCGTGCCCGTCGGATCGACTTTCATGGGCCTCCTGTCCGTAACGCCCCCTATATATCGTTACGGAAACAGCCGGAGCAACAAGTTAAAGGGTCGGGTATCCTTAGAACTCTAACACGAACGGAGGGCAGGCCCTCCCGGCAAAATCTGCCGACCCAACTTTGCCGGTCTTCCCGGGACATCGAGCCCAAAGGCCCAAATAGGCGAAGGGGCTGTCCCAGATAACTCGGTTATGGAGTTATCATGGGACGGATACGACGGAGCCGATTGGGGGTCTCGAAGCAGGATCGCCTGATCGAACATTTCGTAGCAGG
>VGEN01000320.1 GCA_016869285.1 Alphaproteobacteria bacterium | reverse complement strand
AAGGTCGCCCTCACAGCATGCATGCGAAAGCTCCTGACGACCCTCAACGCAATCCTCAAAAATGCCTCCCCCTGGAAGATCGCCTGAAGTCAGATGAAACCTTCTTGCAAACACAGTCGCTCCCCCGTCTGCTCCGCAGCCGGGAGAGGGTTCCGAAAAAAACGGGAGAGCGGCGCTACTCCTTCCGTCCCGGCCCCGCCGTGTTGTGCGAGATCACCGAGATGCAGCGGGCGGGCTTGTCGGAGCCGCGGGTGATGGCGTGGCCCATGGTCGCGTCGAAATAGAGGCTGTCGCCGGTCGCCATCTCGAGCGGCTCGTAGAACTCCGAGTGGAAGACCACCGGGCCTTCGACCACATACATCCATTCCTCGCCGGCATGGCGGTTGAGCTCGCCGAACTCCTCGAGAGTCTTCGCCTTGACCTCGGTCACCAGCGGGACCAGCGCCTTCCGGGAAAGCTCGGCGGCGAAATAGGTGTGGATGTAGTTGGCGCTCTCGAGCGTGCGGCCTTCCTTGGCGCGGGTGATTGAGCGCCGGCCGGTGGTCGCCTGGATCGTCTCCGGCGTGAACAGGTCGGCCAGGTCGATCTTGAGCCCGTCGGCGAGCTTGGCGAGATTGTCGTAGGTGAGCGAGATCTGCTTGTTTTCGACCTTGGAGAGCGTCGAGGGGGCAAGGCCGGTCATCTCGCTGACCCTGGACAGGGTCCAGCCTTTGGCCTTGCGGAGCTCGCGCAAGCGGTCGCCGAGCGTGTGCCGGCGGGCCCTGGCAGCGGTTGCCGCGTCGCTGGAAGCGGGCTTTTTGCGCTTGAGCTTCAATGTCATAGATAGTCCCCCGATCCGGCGGGCTTTTGTCGAAATTACCGTGCGGTCGCCCGCCGTTACCACGCCCATACGAATACAGGCTAGTTATGGCAAGCGATTTCCAGTGCGAAAAATGGAAAGCGCGTTTCGCGGCTGCTTCCGTTACTCGGAAACCAGCCAGGCAACTTTGCAATCATGAGCGTTAAAGATAACGGCTAGCGCCGAGAGCGCCTCCTTGAGCCATGTTTCCAGCGTGAAAGGAGGGTTGATGATCACGAGGCCGGAGCCGTTGAGGATCATAGGCGAAAGAGGTTCGCTGATCCACAACTCTGCGATGAGCTGGCGACGCTGGCCGGTCTCCGTCAGCGCGGCGTGGAGCGCCTCGACCGGCGGACGATCCTTGATCGGATACCAGATCAGATAGGTGCCGGTTGAGAAGCGCCGGAGCGCGTGCCGCACGCCCTTCAGGAGCTGCGCCGCCTCGTCTTTCGCCTCGAAGGGCGGGTCGATCAGCACGACACCGCGCCGCTCCGGCGGCGGCAAGAGGGATTTGAGCGCGTGATAGCCGTCCTCGCGCCGGACGGTAACGCGCTTGTCGCCGGCGGTCGCGCGCTTGAGCGCCTGATTGTCCTCGGGATGCAGCTCGCAGAGCTCGATGCGGTCGTCGGGCCGCATCAAGAGGCGCGCGATGCCGGGCGATCCCGGATACCAGCGCAGGGACTCGCGGTTGATGCGCTTCACCAGCGAGAGGTAGGAGCGCAGCGCGGGCGGTGCCGGATCGAGCGCCCAGAGTTTTCTTATGCCGTCATCCGCCTCGCCGGTCTTCTTCGCCTCGGAGGATTCGAGGTCGTAGCGGGCGATGCCCGCATGGGTGTCGAGGAAGAGGAACGGCTTCGGCTTCTCCAGCATGTGCGCGAGCACGCGCGCCAAGGTCGCGTGCTTCAGCACATCGGCATGATTGCCGGCATGAAAGGCGTGGCGGTAGTTCATCGGAGCGGCATCGCCTTTCGTACCCCCTCCCCCGCTAAGCGGGGGAGCGACTGTGTTTGCAAGAAGGTTTCATCTGACTTCAGGCGATCTTCCAGGGGGAGGCATTTTTGAGGATTGCGTTGAGGGTCGTCAGGAGCTTTCGCATGCATGCTGTGAGGGCGACCTT
>VGEN01000319.1 GCA_016869285.1 Alphaproteobacteria bacterium | reverse complement strand
CCCTTACAATGTGAACTATGCGAATTCCGCCAAGGACAAGCTTCGCGGCAAGAACCGGCCGATCTTGAACGACAATCTCGGCACCGAGTTCGGTCCATTCCTCTACGACGCCTGCGTCAACATCCTCACCGTCACGAAGGGCGGGGTCTACATCTGCATGTCGTCGTCGGAACTCGACGTTCTGCAAAAGGCTTTCCGCGAGGCCGGTGGCAAGTGGTCGACCTTCGTTGTTTGGGCGAAGAACACATTCACGCTCGGGCGGGCCGATTATCAGCGGCAGTACGAGCCGATCCTCTATGGCTGGAAGGACGGCACCGATCACTACTGGTGCGGGGCGCGCGATCAGGGCGATGTCTGGTTCTTCGATAAGCCGGCCAGGAACGACCTGCATCCAACCATGAAACCGGTGGCGCTGGTCGAACGCGCCATCCGCAACTCGTCCAAGAGCCGGGACATCGTACTCGATCCCTTCGGCGGCTCAGGCACGACGATGATCGCGGCGGAGCGGGTGGGACGAAGGTCGCGGCTGGTGGAGCTCGATCCCAAATACGTCGACGTCATCGTCCAGCGCTGGCAGGAGGCGACCGGCGGCAGCGCAACCCTGGACGGCAGTGGAGAGCCTTTCAATCCGATGGCAGGCGGGACACAAAGCAAGGCGATCGCATTGGGCGTCGCTGCCCGAAGCTGATCCCGGGCCGAAGTTGCCACCTCCACGAGGGTGCGGCAGTCTTGGTCGATGGGTCGCCGGAATTGGATCAACGACACGCCCCCGACCGTGGCACCGAAGGCGCTGAGGCCGAAGGCGCCGGCTGTGTCGCAAGCATCGATCGGCTCGCAACTTCCCGCGCGGGTCATGCTCCCGAGCAACCTGCCGGAAGCGCTCAAACAGCTGGACAATACCCAGCTTCAAACGCTCCTGCGTGACGTTACGGCTGAGATCGATCGACGCGGGGCCGAGCCCGTCAAGGCGGTAGCTCCCGCTGAGCCGACCGAGAAGGCATCTCGCCAGAAAACCTCTGCGGGGCCGCGCCAGGCTTCTGCCGAGGCCGAGGTCCCGGAAGGGAAGGCGAACATGATCCGAGCGTCGTTCAAGGCGGGGATGAAGCCGACGGCCATCGCGCGCTCACTTCGAATATCCCGATTGCATGTCAATCGGGTGCTGGGCGCGTCGGAGAAGCCAAAGCGATAAGCTGATCTCCGGTCGCGCCCATGTTGCCGTCACCCTGCTGTATCGATCCGATACACCCGACCTCGCCGCTCCGACTTCTCCGATACGACCTCGAGCCCGAGCCTCTTCTTGAGCGCGCCGGCGATTGCGCCTCGAACCGTGTGACGCTGCCACTCGAGGGTCTCGGCGATCTCTTCAATTGTGGCGCCCTTGGCGCGCCGGAGCATGGCGATCAACTGCGCCTGCTTGCTGTCCTTGCGGACGGAGGGCTCCTTCCGCGGCTTGGCGTCGGCCTCGCCGATTGCAGCAGCCTGAGCCGCCTTGGCCGGCTCGCGTTTGCCTGACGGGTGATCACGGGCAGGGACGTCGTTGGCCACGGGGACCGCCTCGGAGTCGATACCGAGATGCCGGTAGGCGGCAGGCGAGGCCTTGAGGGTCAGTGGCGCGCCATCGTCGTAGCGCCAAAGGGTGTCGTCAGCGCGGCCGGGGACTTCTTCGAGGAGGCCTTTGGTCAGCAGGCTCTTGAGGACATTGCCGATGGCGTTGCCCTTGAGCTTGAGCGTGATCGGAAAGGCGCAGCCATCGGGGCGCTGGCTGGCAGTCGAGAGGACGACGAGCTGGGAATCGGAAAGCTTGTGCATGGTCGGGGCTCCTTGGATCGAGCCGCGGGGATCGCGACCCTTCTACGAGCCCGAGCCCCGCCGGGGATACCGGTCGGGGCGTGACTGAGCGAGGGGCGCCTATTCGGCGTGCTCACCTTCCTTAAAGGCGCTGTCGGTGATGCGCTTCAGGACCTCGGCGTAGTGGGCGAGGGTCCCGGCATGCCCCCAATTGATCTCTTCAGGGCTGTAGCCGA
>VGEN01000318.1 GCA_016869285.1 Alphaproteobacteria bacterium | reverse complement strand
CCCTTACAATGTGAACTATGCGAATTCCGCCAAGGACAAGCTTCGCGGCAAGAACCGGCCGATCTTGAACGACAATCTCGGCACCGAGTTCGGTCCATTCCTCTACGACGCCTGCGTCAACATCCTCGCGGTGACGAAGGGCGCGATTTATATTTGTATGTCGTCTTCAGAACTCGACACGCTGCAGAGCGCCTTCCGCCAAGCGGGGGGGAAGTGGTCGACGTTTGTCATCTGGGCCAAGAACACCTTCACGCTCGGGCGCGCCGACTACCAGCGCCAGTACGAGCCGATCCTCTACGGCTGGAAGGACGGTGCCGATCACTTCTGGTGCGGGGCCCGCGATCAGGGCGACGTCTGGTTCTTCGACAAGCCCCACAAGAACGATCTGCACCCGACGATGAAGCCGGTGGCGCTGGTCGAACGCGCCATCCGCAACTCGTCCAAGAGCCGGGACATCGTGCTCGATCCCTTCGGCGGCTCAGGCACGACGATGATCGCGGCGGAGGGGGCGGGACGAAGGGCGCGGCTGGTGGAGCTCGATCCCAAATACGTCGACGTCATCGTCCAACGCTGGCAGGCGGCGACCGGCGGCAGCGCAACCGACGCCACCACCGGTCAGCAGTTTAAGCCGTCTTAGCCGGCTGTATCGATCCGATACACCCGACCTCGCTGCTCTAGCCGGCGATGCGAAGAGCGCTCCCGCGCCGCCGGGGTTTCCGGGACGCGGGCCTGGAGGCTGTTTCGGCAGAGAGTTTGAAGCCGAGAGATTTGATCACGCCGAGCAGGGTGGTCAGCCTGGGATCGCCATCTTGGCTGAGCGTCTTGTAGAGCGCCTCGCGTGTCACCCCGGCACTGCGAGCAACCTCAGTCATCCCCCGCGCTCGCGCAATCACGCCGAGCGCATTGGCGATGTAGCCGGCATCGCCGGTCTCCAGCGCATCGCTCAGAAGCTCGGCCTGAGATTCCGGCGAACTCAGGAATCGGGCGGCATCGAAAGGGATCGTCTTGATTGGCATAGTCAGTCCTCCAGGTCCGCGGCCAGGGCCTTCGCCTTGTTGATGTCTCGCGCCTGCGTTCGCTTGTCGCCGCCACACAGCAGGATCACCAAAACCTGGCCGCGCTGTACGAAGTAGACGCGGTAGCCCGGCCCGTAGTCGATCCGCAGTTCTGAAATTCCCGCGCCGACCGGCTTCACGTCGCCGAACAGGCCGGACTGCAGACGAACAATGCGCTGTGCGATCTTCTCGGCCGCGCGGGAACCGGAGATGCCGCCAAGCCATTTGGCAAAAACCTCGGTCTGGCGGATCTCCAGCATGTGTAACCTATAGATTACAGTGCGTCATGTGTAAACTACAGATGACAGGTAGTGCAGGGGCTACCCGGCTATCCGGTAGATCCGCCCACGCTTGTCCGACTTCTCCGATACAACTTCCAGCCCGAGCTTCTTCTTGAGCGCACCGGCGATGGCGCCGCGCACCGTATGCGGCTGCCAGCCGAACGCCTCGACGATCTCGGCGATGGTGGCGCCCTTGGCGCGCTTGAGCATGGCGATCAGCTGCGCCTGCTTGCTGTCCGTGCGGACGGTGCGCTCCTTTTGCGGTTTCTCCTCGACGATCGCAGCAGGCTGAGCCGCCTTGGCCGGCTTGCGTTTGCCTGACGGGCGATCGGGGGCAGGGACGTCGTTGGCCGCGGGGACCGCCTCGGCGTCAATACCGAGGTGCCGGTAGGCGGCAGGCGAGGCCTTGAGGGTCAGTGGCGCGCCATCGTCGTAGCGCCAAAGGGTGTCGTCGGCACGACCTGGGACTTCTTCGAGGAGGCCTTTGGCGAGGAGGCTCTTCAGGACATTGCCGATGGCATTGCCCTTGAGCTTAAGCGTGATCGGAAAGACGCAGCCATCGGGCCGCTGGCTGGCGGTCGAGAGGACGACGAGCTGGGAATCGGAGAGCTTGTGCATGGTCCGGGCTCCTTGGATCGAGCCGCGAGGATCGCGACCCTTCTACGAGCCCGAGCCCCGCCGGCGGTACCGGTCGGGGCGTTATGAGCGCAGCTGC
>VGEN01000317.1 GCA_016869285.1 Alphaproteobacteria bacterium | reverse complement strand
CGCGGCACCTCTTTCGTCTCGATCAAGCAGCTCCGGGAGCACATCGATGCTTTCATCCAAACCTACAACCAGAACGCCAAGCCGTTCGTCTGGACCAAGACAAACGTCCATCAACGCCGCTTCAAAGACCGACGTATCAGCCAATTGTGATTCCGGGTACTAGGGTCAGGGCGAGGATCAGAAGGCGCCGGCTCATCTCACGGGGACTCCGCAGGCGGGTCGAGGTGCTTGGCGAAAGTCGACGGGGGAGCGATACCACGCTCGATCACGGTTTCCGAGGTGGCGCCGAGCAGGACGAGGTGCTCGACATCGTCGCGTCGGACCAGGACCACGCGCCGTCGGGTGTCGAGCATGAGCACCTCGACGAGCTGAAGGCGCCGGCCGGTTCGGTTGCCGATCCGCATGCCCGGCAGGTAGCGCTTCGCCGCCCAGAGGATGGCGCCGAAGAGAGCGAGGACGAGGCCCAGGGAGAGCGTGAACTTGAGGTAGGTTGCGAAGTCCATCCGGGTCGCTCAGCTCTCCGGCCGCCGCCCGTAAGCGCGCGCGGCATGGCTTGGCACGGCGTTGCCGCGGCCCTCGCGCGCCTGAACCTGCCGGAGTCGATTCTCAAGCTCGTCGAGGCCCCGGATCAGAAGGCTGAGGGCTTCCGCCAAGGGACGGCCGTCTTCCGGCGGCAGCCGCACGACGTCGCGGCAGAGCTCGTCGACGACCTGGGCGATGTCGCCAAGCTCCACGGGTTCGCCGACGGCCGACGCATCGAGGGCCGCGACGAGGCGGTCGCGGGTCCGCATCAATCTGTTTTCAACTTCCACGAGCAGATTCATGAGGCCATATCGCCCGAGAGCATCTTTCCGTTTGCCTGATAGACGTAGGAAAGAATTTCCGCGACGGCGGCAAAAGCTTCGATCGGGATCTCGCAATCGACCTCGACCGCGGCAAGAATTTCGATCAGGTCAGGGTCCTGACGGACCCGGACGTCGTTGTCGAAGGCGAGCTTCAGGATCTTCTCGGCGACCTCGCCATACCCCTTGGCAACGACCCGAGGGGCTGCCTCCTGGCCCAGATTGTGCTTGAGGGCAATTGCGACCTGCCGTCGTTTCCGGGCCGGTATACGCGGCTGCACGGCCGCGGTGTCGACCATGTCGACTCCTTCCGGCTCGGCCGAGACGGGGGGCGATTTGGGACGGCCTTTGGGATCTAGGGGTATGAGGCTCCTGGACACAGGATCACTATAGCCGAGTCTCCGCCTCGGCGAAGGCTGGCTGCTGGCACGCTGCTTGCTCGGATATGGGCAGTTTCACGGAGGCGCGTTTCCGCCAATGCAACTCGGCAAGCTGACCCTCTTCAAGCTCATGGGCGCACGGATGGAGTACCTCTCCGAGCGCCAGAAGCTGTTGTCCGAGAACATCGCCAACGCCGATACCCCCTACTATCGGCCGAGCGATCTCAAGCCCATGGATTTCCAGTCGATTCTTCGGGGCGACCAGCGCATCAAGATGGCGGTCACGAGCCAGGCGCATCTCCCCGGCGTCCCCGCCCAAACCACCTTCCGGGCCGAGAAGGCCGCCTTCGGCAAGAGCTTCGAAACCGCGCCCAACGGCAACCAGGTCGTCCTCGAAGAGCAGATGATGAAGGTCGCCGACCTTCAGGCCAGCTACCAGCTCGCGACCAACCTCTACACCAAGAATGTCGGCATGCTGCGCATGGCCATCGGCCGTGGCGGCCAGTAACGCGTAGCGACGGAGATAGACCATGACCATGGACCTGCAGAAATCGATGGCCGTTTCGGCCTCGGGCATGAAGGCCCAAAGCGCGCGCCTTAAGATCGTCGCCGAGAGCCTGGCAAACGCCGATACGGTCATGGGTGCCGACGGCTTCGATCCCTATCGGCGCAAGGTCATCACCTTCAAGAACGCGATGGATCGCGCCACCGGCGCCACCCTGGTCAAGGTCAATCCGATGTCCTACGACCAGTCGGACTTCCGCATCGAGTACAACCCGACACATCCCAAGTCGGACCCGGACGGTTATGTTAACCCGAATTATTCGTGACGCG
>VGEN01000316.1 GCA_016869285.1 Alphaproteobacteria bacterium | reverse complement strand
TGCTGCATCCGCAGTTCGATCAACTCCTCACGCGTGCCCTCCTCCATGGCGGCCGGACTGTGGTGGGGGGCACGGCTCCGCTCTTGCAGGCCATCCCAGCCCTCCACACGGAACCGGTCCACCAGCGTATACCCGGTCTGCCTCGATATCCCGTGTTTCCGGCACAATTCTGAAAATGACAGGTCGTTTGCCTGCCAATCTTCGATAAACTCGACCTTGCTGTCCATGCGGCTCACCTCTCGCCAGGGCATCCCCCAGCTTAACCGCTGTCCCCCGGTTACCCTTCGTTTGTGTCAACCGCCCACCGGCACACTTGTCAAGGATGTCTCCGGTTCGCACACTGGCTGGAAACCTGAACCGGTGTGCCTTCCGCAGTAACGGTCACGGACTCGGCAAGAGTTCCGATTTCGAGCGCTACCTGACCGACGGCGAGGCGCTCACTTGCGGTAATCGTGAGATTGCGTTTCTCGAAACGCTTGAAGCCATTGGCCTGAATCTCCACCGAATAACGGCCCGGCGAGACGGCGGGAAAGACGAAGTCACCAGTAGCCTCGGTGACCGCGGTTCGAGAGACAGCGGTCGCCTCGTTCGTGAGCTTGACTTCCGCGCCGGGGATCGAGTTTCCGGATGAATCGACGACGGTTCCATTGATGACGCCGGTGACCGTCTGCGCGCATGCGAATGCGGCACCGGCCACCAATACTCCGAGAACGTTCGTGCTGCTCATGTTCGACTCCTTTACTGTAGCCCGGCGGCCAGTCGCACCTGCATCGGATATCATGATCTCATGTTTGTCGACGATGATCTCCTTGATGTGACGCTCGATACCGGCGCGAAGGTGACTCTGGCCTTCGGCGATCCGATTGAAGTCCTCGGCCCGGCTGTGGCGGGAAACGACGTGCGCGTGCGCCTTCGCGATGGTCAGGAGGGCGTTGCGGACAGGCGGCTCAAGACCCGCGCCACCGGAGTCCTTCAGTTTGCGCTGGTCGATGTGCAACAGGGCGACGGCATGGTGATCGAGACACCGTCCGGCAAGGTGATCCTGGTCGACGGCGGCGACAATGAGATGTTTACGAGCTATCTTGCCGCCCGGCTCCGAAAGCACACAGCAGCCGACCCGCTCGAGGTCGAGGCCATCGTCGTCACCCACGGCGATGCGGACCATTTCGAGGGACTCACCAAGATCCGGGCCAGCGAGACCGGGCGGACGAACCGGCGACTCTTTCTCCGGCCGAAGCGCCTCTATCACAACGGCATCATCAAGGGCTCCGGCAGCGACCCAAAGGTGATCTTCGGCCCGGCCGTGGAACAGAGCGGCCGCCACTTCATCACCGCGCTCGAGGACGACTTGCTTTCGGTTGACGACAGCCGCATGAATGCGCCATTCAAGCGTTGGAAGCAGACGCTGCGCCACTGGGAGGACGCGAAACCCGCAGGCGTGGCACCGCTCGAGTCGCGCCGGTTGAAGCTCGGCGTCACGGACGCGTTCGGCTTCCTGTCCGCCGACGGAGTCAAGGTCGACGTTCTGGGACCGATCGAGGACGGACCGGGACTTCCCCTGCTCAAGAAGCCCGGGAGCAGCAGCCTCTCCGCCTCACACACGATCAACGGACACAGCGTCGTGTTGCGCGTCGAACTCGGCAACGTGCGGATCCTGCTCTCCGGGGACCTGAACGAAGAGTCGATGGCGCGCCTCTCCGCCAGCGTGGATCCTTCGCGGCTTGAGGCGGAGATCGTAAAAGTCCCGCACCACGGCGCGGAGGACTTCGATTTCCCGACGCTGAAGAAGATGAAGCCATTCGTCTGGCTCATTTCCTCGGGTGACGACAACTCCGCCAAAGAGCACATCCACCCGCGCGCGAACCTTCTGGGCTCGCTTGGCGCTGCCTCGCGGACCGGGCTGCGTCCCCTCATCTTCTGCACCGAGCTTACGGCTTTCTTCGCCCGCCGGGGGCGCGGCCGGACCATCGAGGACCCCGTTCGGACCTTCCTCGCGTTCGAGCGGACGAACTTCGGCATCGTACATGTCCGTACCGACGGTGAGCGGCTGTTCGTGTTCACCCACAGCGGCAGGCAAGGCATGAACCTAAATCCGGCAGTTGGAAGCG
>VGEN01000315.1 GCA_016869285.1 Alphaproteobacteria bacterium | reverse complement strand
CGCGTGCAGGGCGCCTATCTTTCGCGGCGGCTGAAGGAGCGATTTGGCAACCATCCCTTCGTCGGTGACGTGCGTGGCCGCGGCCTGTTTCAAGGTCTTGAGCTCGTCGCCGATCGTGATACCAAGGCGCCATTCGATCCGAAGGGCAAGCTGCACGCGCGCGTCAAGCGCGAGGCCATGGCGCGTGGCCTTATGGTCTATCCGATGGGCGGCACCGTTGAAGGTGTGGCCGGCGACCACGTGTTGCTGGCGCCGCCGTTCATCGTGGACGTGGCGGTGGTCGACACCATCGTCGAACGCCTCGGCGACGCGATCGACGCAGCGACAGCAAAGGCAGGATGAGTATTTCGATTTACCTCGTATCTCGGAAGTTCGCGGTCCTCAAAGTAGCCGTGTGGTCCGAAAACCATCCGGCTCGGCCTTTCGGTTTTGGGCCGTCGAAGTTCCCTATTCTTTCGAAACAGAACCCTGTTCCGCCGGAAAAATTCCCTGTTCCGATGAGTAGGGAATTCGCTCAAAAAGCCCGCTAATTATTGGGCTGATTGATCCTCTGATCCGCACAACAGACCTGAAATCGAAAAATTCCCTCTTCTTTTCCCTGTTAGCAGGGCATGACGATGCTGAGACGGGTTCGATAGCAACTGCGTCCGCCACTACGCAGTCTTTCGGACTCCGGCGTTTCCCGGATCAGCCTAACTGACCACCAGTTGGCGGATGTTCTCTCCGGCAGCGTGGTTTCAGATGCGGCGAGCGGAGACTAAAGCATCATGACATTAGTCTGAATCGGTTTGGGATTCCCAAATCGGTAGAGTTCTGATTCAAGATGCTGGCTGGGCTGGAGGCCAGCATCCGATGGGTCGAGCCTATTCGATTGATCTTCGCGAGCGGGTGGTGGCGGCGGTCGAAGCCGGCGGTTTGTCGTGCCACCGGGCGGCGGCGCAGTTTGGCGTCGGCGTCAGCACGGCGATCCGGTGGGTGGATCGGCAGCGCAAGACCGGCAGCGTTCAGCCGAGCAAGATCGGCGGCTACAAGCCGCGCGCGATTGCGGGTGAGCACCGGAGCTGGCTTCTGGCTCGGATCAAGGCGAAGGACTTCACCCTGCAGGGACTGGTGGCCGAGCTTGACGAGCGTGGCCTGAAGGTGGACTACCGCTCGGTCTGGACCTTTGTCCACGACGAGAACTTCAGCTTCAAAAAAAGCGCGGTGGCTGGCGAGCGCGACCGTCCTGACGTGGCGCGCCGACGAGCGCAATGGATCAAGTACCAGAACCGGATCGATCCCGCCCGCCTGGTGTTCATCGACGAGACCTGGACCCGGACCAACATGGCGCCGCTGCGCGGTTGGGCGCCATGCGGCAGCCGCCTGATCGGCAAGGTCCCGGACGGCCGCTGGAAGACCATGGCCTTCCTGGCCGCGCTGCGCCACGACCGGATCACCGCGCCCTGGCTGCTCGAAGGCCCGATCGACGGCGAAAGCTTCGCCACCTATGTCGAGAAGGTTCTGCTGCCCACGCTGCGGCAAGGCGACATCGTCATCATGGACAATCTGGGCAGCCATAGGGGCAAGATCATACGCCAGCTGATCCGTTCGGTTGGCGCCAAGCTGTTCCTGCTGCCGAAATACTCGCCCGACCTCAACCCGATCGAACAGATGTTCGCCAAGCTCAAACATCTGCTTCGAAAACCCGCCGCCAGAACAGTCGAAACTGTCTGTGCAGCCATCGGCCACCTGCTCGGCTCATTCACCAAAGACGAATGCACCAACTACTTCAGAAACTCAGGATACGCACCAACCTAAATGCATGACGCTTTAGCAAGCGCAGCCCTCATGGAGCGAGGGCTCATCCTCGATGAATGCGACACCAAGCTGGCCCGGAGCGGCACGGCACTGGAGAGTTGAGTGGGAATGTGAGATTCTCGTGCATAGCGCAGCCCCATGGCGCACAGGGCCGCGCGTGAACGCGCTTATCACGGTGCGCCGCAGACCCGGAACAACGGTTCCATTCAATTCAGGCGAGGTGACAACACCTCGCTCAGGCCGTTCGTGCGGCTACGCCGGCGGCGAGCCCATGAAATCGCGTTTGCCGACTTCGACGCCGCACTGGCGGAT
>VGEN01000314.1 GCA_016869285.1 Alphaproteobacteria bacterium | reverse complement strand
AGAGAAGAAACTCAAACCCGCGCCAGACGCGGATCGGCGCACGCTGATTCGGCGTGTCACTTTCGATTTGATCGGATTGCCGCCGACGCCCGAAGAAGTGGAGGCATTTCTGGCGGACAAGTCGCCCGATGCGTTTGCGAAGGTCGTGGATCGGCTTCTTTCTTCCAAGCATTACGGCGAACGCTGGGGCAGGCACTGGCTCGATGTCGTGCGTTATGCCGACACAGCCGGCGAAACCGCGGATTATCCGGTGCCGCAGGCGTATCGCTACCGCAACTGGGTGATCGACGCCTTCAACGCCGACAAGCCGTACAACGAGTTCATTCGCGAGCAGCTCGCCGGCGACATCCTTGCTGCGAAAGGTCCGCCGGAGAAATACGCCGAGCGCATCACCGGCACGGGCTTCATCGCCATCTCGCGGCGCTTCGGTTTCGATCCCGAGAATTATTTTCACCTGACCATCCAGGACACCATCGACACCGTGGGACAGACGTTCCTGGGCCTGTCCCTGGGATGCGCACGCTGTCACGACAACAAGTTCGATCCGGTGTTCCGCGGCGATTACTATGCACTCTACGGCATCTTCGACAGCACGCGTTATTCGATTCCAGGTTCGGAGAGTAAAAGCACACCCGCCGATTTCGTCCCGCTCGTGCCGGCGGAGGAAGCGAAACGGCTGAAGACCGAAGCGGAAAAGTCCAAGAGCAAGGCGCCCCCATTCGAGGTTGCCTATGGCGCGTTCGAGGGAAAGCCGCACAATGCCCGCATGCACAAGCGCGGTGAGCCCCGTGATCTTGGCGACGAGGTCCCGCGGCGCTGGCTGGAGGTGCTCGGCGGGACGCCACTCAAAAATCCGGCCCAGAGCGGCCGGCTCGAACTGGCGGATTGGATCGCCTCAAAAGACAACCCGCTGACGGCTCGCGTGATGGTCAACCGCATCTGGCAGCATCACTTTGGCGCCGGGCTCGTCGGCACGCCGAACGACTTTGGCACGCGCGGTCAGCGGCCGACCCATCCTGAATTGCTCGATTTCCTGGCCGCCAAGTTCATCGCCGACGGATGGTCCACCAAGGCGATGCATCTGCTTATCGTCCTTTCGCATGCGTATCAAACGTCAAGCCACGGGGATGCTGCTCTCGAAAAAGCCGATCCGACGAACGCCCTGTGCGGCCGGTATCCCATCCGCCGACTCGATGCCGAGGCGATTCGCGATGCGATGCTGGCGGTTGCCGGGACTCTGGATCGCAGTCCCGGTGGCGCGCATCCTTTTCCGGCAGGTAAGGGATACACGCAACATGCCCCCTTCTCGGCCGTATATGAGACGAAACGGCGCAGCGTCTACTTGATGACGCAGCGGATCAAGCGACATCCGTTCCTGGCCCTGTTCGATGGCGCAGACACGAACGCCAGCACGCCGGAGCGCATTCTGACCACGGTGCCAACGCAGGCGCTCTTTTTGATGAATGATGCCTTTGTTCACGAACAGGCCAATGCCTTCGCCGGCCGCATCGTCATTCTGTCAAAGGATGAACGCGACCGCATTCGCCTGGCGTATGAGACCGCCCTCGCGCGGCCGCCGCTGGAAGCAGAATATGAGGAAGTCAGCCGATTTCTGAAAACGTATCGAGAGCGACGCAAAGGCGTCGCGGTCGCGGTCGCCGAGCGCGAGGGCTGGACCGCGTTCGCGCGAACGCTGCTCGCGCGGAATGAGTTCCTGTTCGTGCAATGAGGCCGCTTGTAGCTTAGCGATTGTCCCTGGAGTCAAATTCAGTGAACAAACCGACTATCTCTCGCCGCGAACTTTTTCAGCACGCCGCCGGCGGCTTCGCGTCGATCGCACTTGCGGGCATGCTGGCCGAGCAATCCCCGGCACAGGTACCGATCGATCCGCTGGCGCCGCGGCGGCCTCACTTCGTGCCGCGAGCCAAGCGAGTCATCTTCCTTTACATGACCGGCGGCGTCTCGCATGTCGATACCTTCGACCCCAAGCCGCAGCTTTTCGCCCGTCACGGCCAAGCCATCACCGTAGATAACTGGCAAGGTCGGCTCGGCACATTCCGCCGGTTCTTGAAACGCCCCGACTGGACCTTTCGCCGAGGCGGGCAGAGCGGCATCGAGGTCAGTGATTTGTTTCCGCAGGTGCGCGAGGTCATCGACGACATCTGCGTCATCCGCTCGCTCGAATCGAACCACACCAATCACTACGAGGGCACGCTCGGCATGCATACCGGGTCGTGGACCTTTGCCCGGCCCAGCA
>VGEN01000313.1 GCA_016869285.1 Alphaproteobacteria bacterium | reverse complement strand
TAGAGACAGCCGGCAAAACACGCTAGAACCGCACCGGCCCCGACGGGCCGTCGCCGGGTTAGCTCAGCGGTAGAGCAGCGGTTTTGTAAACCGAAGGTCGGGGGTTCAATCCCCTCACCCGGCACCATCGGCTCTCGCCCTCGCGTCGGCAACAGAGCACGACGCAGGACGCAGAAAGTGCGCGTCCGTCAGAGCGAGCTTTCTGCACCCGGCGCCTTCGGTGTGGTCAGCTGGCTCCCTCCAGCGACTGGCACGCCGCCCCTGGCTTCGCTAGCTTCAGCGCCTCACCTTCCCCCGGAGCGCCCCATGCGTGCACGTATCCGCGATACCGAGGTCTATTTCGACGTCGAGGGTGCCGGTCTCGTACCGGACGGCAAGCGCATGCGCGAGAAACCGGTCGCCTTCGTCATCCATGGCGGACCCGGCAGCGACCATACCGGCTTCAAGCCGGGCATGAGCCCGCTCGCCGAGAAGATGCAGCTCGTCTATTTCGATCACCGCGGCCAGGGCCGGTCGGCTCGCGGCGACACCAGCAAGTACACGCTCGATGAGAACGTCGAGGACATGGAGGCGCTCCGGCTCCATCTCGGCCTTGGCCCTATCGTCAGCATCGGCACCAGCTACGGCGGCATGGTCGCGCAGGCGCACGCCGCGCGCTATCCGAAGTCCGTGTCGCACCTGATCCTGATCGTCACCGCCGCGCATGCTGGCTTCAATCAGCGCGCGCGTCAGATCGTCGCCGAGCGCGGCACACCCGAGCAGAAGAAGGTCTGCGACGACCTCTGGTCCGGGAAGCTCGATACGGTCGAGAAGATGCGGCACTTCTACGACGTCATGGGACCGATGTATTCGCGGAAGTTCGACGCCGCGGCCGCTGCGCTAAGCCGCGAGCGGGGCACGCTGTCGCCAGAGGCGACGCTCAAAGCCTTCGCGCCCGGCGGCTTCCTGCAGAGCTACGATCTCCGGCCCGAGCTCAAGAAGATCACTGCGCCGACGCTGATCCTCGCCGGCCGCCACGACTGGATCTGCCCGCCCGAATTCTCGGAGGAGATCCATCGGCTCATTCCCGGATCCGATTTGAGGATCTTTGAGGAAAGCAGCCACTCGATCCGCGGCGACGAGCCTCAGGCGTTGCTGGACGCCATCGCCGGCTTCATTGTCTATCGGGCGCGAAAGTAAGGCGCAGCGTTGGGGAGCCGTAATGACTGCGGTCTTTTTCGCCGGATGATCGGGGCTCCCGTTCCGATCATCCTCGCCGCCTGATTGTCGGGCGGGCCGAGCCAGCCCGCCCGCTTTCTTCCTCAGGATCGCGCGAGGAAGTCGCGCTTGCCGATGTTGACGCCGCAATGGCGCAGGATCGCGTAAGCCGCGGTCGCGTGGAAATAGAAGTTGGGCAGCGCGAAGTTCACCAGATAGTCCTGACCCTTGAAGGTCATCGGCTGGCCGCCGATCGGAAGAGTGACGTCGCGCGACTCCGAACCGTCGAGATCGGAGGGCTTGAATCCCTGCACATAGCTCGTGACCTTGGCGATGCGCGCCTTGAGCTCGGGAATGGTCTTCTCGGTATCCTCGTATTTCGGCACTTCCTGGCCGGCGAGCCTCGCCATCGTGCTCTTGGCGAAGTCGGTGACGAGCTGCACCTGACGGGTCAGCGCGAACATATCCGGCGCAAGCCGGTAGTTCAGCAGGACGGTCGGGTCGACTTTCTTCTCGGTCGCGTAGGCCTCGGCCTTGTCGAGGACGCCGTTGACGGCCTTGAGCGTCTGCAGGATTCCAGGCGCGGCCGCCTGATACATGGAAAAGGGCATGGTCATGATCGCTCAGCTTGGGGATGGAGCCGAAACTCTGTCCCCAAACCGGGCGACAGCGCAAGCGCGAGGTCGACTATCGGATCAGCGCCAGGAAAATGATCGCCATGCCGACAACGGAAACAGCATAGGCGGCGGTTCTGACCCAAGGCAGACCGGCGACGTAGACGATGGCGTGAGCGAGCCTTCCCCAGAAGAAGAGCTGGGCGCCGAGCGCGGTCGAAGGGTCGGCCTTGCCGGCGATATGCGCGATAAGCACGAGCGCGGCGAAGGCCGCAAGATTCTCGACCATATTCAGATGCGCACGCTTGGAGCGTGCCATCCACCCTTCGGGCTCCGGGATGCTCTCGCGGTTGCCTGCCATGGTCGGCAGGCCGAGCCGCTGCGTCATCCCTATCGTGTATGGAAACGCGAGCACGACGCACAACGCCGCGCTCCAGGCGAGCATGGTGAGGTCGACCGTCATGTGTCTCTCCCCGAAAACAATAAGAAAG
>VGEN01000312.1 GCA_016869285.1 Alphaproteobacteria bacterium | reverse complement strand
AGCGCGCCGGCTTCACATTCACCGCGGGCAAGCAGGGCTGAGCCGGGCGTGGCCACCGGCACCCCGGCGAAGATCGCCGCCAGCATCAGCAGTTCCTTCAGGTCGGTGGCTGAGAGCTCGCGCGCGAAGCCGGCGCGCGCGTGCAGTTCGAACTCCTCCGCTCGACGCCCGGTCGTTCGCGCGGCATCACATGCCCCGATCAATTGCCGCGCGCGACAAGTAAGCAGCGTAGAGCCGTCCCTTTCGTCGTGCAGACGGTTCAGGTACCATCGATCGGGCGTGAGTAGAAGCGGTCAGCCAGGGTCCTCCTGGTGGGAAATTGCTCACGATCTGAGGCCTGACCGGAGCAACGCGTGATCATCGATCTGAGCGGTTGCCCAACAAGAGAGGTCGATTCGGCGTGGCGGCACGACGGCGAGCCGTTCACCGGCCAGCGGCTGCTCAAGATGATGGACGGCCCGTGACGTGAACGGCAAGGCGCACCAAGACTACTAAGGGAGGGTGGCGATGAGAAAACTGCACACTCTGATGATCGCGCTCGGGCTAACGATGATGCTTCCGGCCTTTGCGCAAACTACGGTCGGATATCCAAACCGGGCCGTCCGGTTAGTCGTCCCCTATGGTGCCGGCGGCGTTTCGGACATGATGGGCCGCGTCATCGCCCAGAAGATGACTGAGCTGCTCGGTCAGCCGATGGTGGTCGAGAATCGCCCAGGGGCGGGCGGTATGGTCGGAACGGGCTTCGTGAGCAGGTCCGCGCCGGACGGCTACACGATCCTGTTCTCGAGCCTTAGCGCCTACGCCATCAGTCCGCGGCTTGTGAAGGCGCCCCCTTACGATCCGGTGAACGATTTCACCGCCATCGGCGGCGTGGCGATCGCGCCAACGATCTTGACGGTCGACGCGAAACTACCGTTCCGCAGCCTGAAAGAGCTGCTGGCATACGCGAAGGCGAATCCTGGAAAGCTCAGCTACGGTTCCTCTGGCATCGGTAGTGTCGGACACATCTCCGCAGAGGTATTGCGTACCTCGGTCGGCGTCGAATTGGTGCATGTCCCCTACAAAACCGCGCAGCAGGCATACCCCGACGTACTCGCCGGAAGCATCGCCATGGTCTTTGATGCGCTGCCGACGGCGATGCAACACATCCGATCCAGTAAAATGCGTCCCATCGCGATGATGTCCGATCGGCGAGCTTCCCTGCTGTCCGATGTACCGACCTTCGCCGAGGCAGGTTACCCACAGGCGACGCTGCGGCTGTGGATCGGGCTGCACGGGCCTTCGAATCTGCCGGGCGAAGTGGTGCAGAAACTAAACCAGACCTTGCACAAGGCGCTCGACGCCCCCGACCTGCGCGAGCGCTTCACTGCCGCGGGCGCCGATCCCTATCCGACGACTGCGCTGGAACTCGCCGAGCTTGTGCGCGACGACGTGGAACGGCTGGCGAAGATGATGGCCGCTGCCGGGATTAGGGCCGAATAAATGAGGACCATGATCAAGGGCGGCTGGGTGGTCGGCTTCGATCACGGACACCATTCGCTTCACCGCAACTTCGAGGTGGTATACGAGGATGCCCGTATCGTGTATGTGGGGCAGAAATTCGATGGACGGGTGGACGAAACCATTGATGCGTCGCACCAGCTTGTATCTCCGGGATTTGTCGACACCCATGTTCATGCAGACCATCGGGCGCTGCACAAGCTGATCAGCGACAGAGGCCGACCGGATTTCTTCGGCCAGCCCTACCTCGAGGTCGCCATGCCGCGGCCCGGCACCCGGATCGATGGCTATCCAAACTCTCTTACACCCGAACAAGCAGCAGGAAACAAGATCCTTGAACTGCATTCGCTCTTCACGGTGAGCGAGCTGCTGCGAAACGGCGTCACGACCTTCGTCGAGCTCGACAGCCAGATCATGATGCAGGAAGCTTTATGGCGCCAGTGCGAGCGGATCGGCATACGGGGCTACCTCGGGGCTGGCTACGAGAGCGGCCGATGGGTTGGCGGCAAGGGCGGCCGATTGGAGCGTGTCATGGACGAGGCGGAGGGTCTACGCGCCTTCCAAGAGGCCTTGGAGTTCGCGAAGAAGGTGCGCGAAAGCGGTGGCGAGCTGATATCACCCATTTTGGCACCACGCAGGGTCGACACCTGCACTGCGGAGTTGCTCCGACAGACGGCTCGGGCGTCGCGCAAGCTTGGCATCCCCATGGCGACGCACGCAGCGTATAACGTCATCGAGTTTTACGAAACCGTGCGTCAGTACCGCATGACGCCAATTGAATTCCTAGACAACGTGGGAATGCTTCGTCCGGAACTCAATA
>VGEN01000311.1 GCA_016869285.1 Alphaproteobacteria bacterium | reverse complement strand
GCTGAACTCGTCGATGATGTTCAGCATCCGGTACTTGCGCCCGTTGCGGATCACGTCCTCGACGAAGTCATAGGACCAGACGTGATTGGGGCGCTCCGGCCGCAGCCGGATACACGACCCGTCGTTGTGAGCCACAGCCGGCGCCGTTTCGGCTGCTTCCTGGGGACCTTGAGACCCTCCCGCCGCCAGATCCGCTCGACCACCGACAGGCTGAGGTTCCAGCCCGCACCGAGCAGGCGATGGATACGGCGATACCCGTAGCGGCCGTACTGCTTGGCCAGCTCGACCACGTCCGCGGTCAGGCGACGCTCGTCGCCGTCATCCTGCGGTCGCTTGCGCTGGGTCGAACGGTGCTGGCCGATCACCGAACAGGTGCGCCGCTCGGACGAGCCGAGAGCCTGGCGCACCTGCTCAATGCATACGCGGCGGCGGGAGGGACCTAAAAAGCCACCTTCGACGCCTCGACCAGGATCATCTTGTCCAGGCTGAGGTCGGCGACCAGCTTCTTCAGCCGCGCGTTCTCCGCCCCCCCGACAAGAACGCTACCGTTCTCAGTTGACCTTCAAAGTGCAGCTTGTAGCTCTCGGGCGCTGAGATCGGCCAAAGATCGCGAAGAAGAATGGTCATGCCGCGCCCTTAAACGCTCGAAGCGCAGCGCAGGCCGGTCGCGATTCGGGGCGATCCTTGTTCGCCGCCTCCGTCATGGTCGTTCCCCTCGTCCCATGAAGGCAGCGTTCATTGTGCCAGGTCAAAACGTCGGGGTCAGGGCGCGGGCCAATATTCGAAGGCGCATTGATCTTGCGCCCGTGGATGAAGAGGGTTGATGCCCAATCATCAGCCGCCACGATCCGATACCAAAGATCTAGGCTTGGCCAACACTTTGCCGCTACCGGTCTGGAACGCCCCCGGCCAGCCGCCATGCTGCTCGATGACCTCGTCGATCTCCTTCATCAGGCGGATGGTTTCGGCGAGGGCGACGACGATCTTCTGGTAGTGGGCGATGTCGTCCTTCGAGAGCGTGCGGCCCTTGCGGTCCTTGAGCCACTTCTCGCAGACCTGGTAGCCACCGATGTTGAAGTTCCACACGTCCTCGCGCACGCCCTTGAAGCCGACGGTCTGGGCCTTGTCGAGCCAGACGGTGTTCTTGGACCAGGAGACCTTTTCGACCTCGGGGTTCCGGCTGCCGATGAACTCGGTGATCAGCTTGGTGAGCTTTGGCGACTCCAGCAGGTGCAGCGCCACGAGCTCGCGGCCGAGGTGGGTGAGGTCGCGGAGCGCATCTAGGTTACTTGGGACAAAGATTCGCGGAAAACTGGTCCGCAACGGTTCAGCGAACCGACTGCGATATCCTGGTGCGTAAAGCTGAGCGTAGATGAAGCAGAAGATCGCCTCTGGGCCCACGCTGCCCCCGACCAAGAGGTCGCCGACTCCTTCCGCAATCCACGTCAAGTCGGTTGAATTGAGAAACCTATCGATGAAAGCGCGACTCAGGTTGACGTCTACTCCTGAGTGCAGTGTGAGTTCCGACTCCGGCGGGTATAGGTAAAGTGGGAAGAGCGTCGCGACGCCCGTCTTGCTAACGAAAATGCGACTGTCGGTCAGCCCCCTTGAAACGAATGCATAGCAGTACTCCGGTACGTCGTATTGGTACTGTTGCATGCCGATCAGAACGAGGTTTTGGCCGCCAAGAGTGTGTTTAAGCGTTGGGTACGCCATACCCCACACGATCCCACGGTTGTAGGCGATAAACCGAGCGTCGAACGGGCGATAGAAGTAGGGATGGACGCGCTTGCGCAATGGCATCTCTTCGCGCGCTTGGCGCTGCGCGGCATCTACGTCCCAACCCTTCTTATCCTTGATGTTGAATTCGGCGCGAAGACGCGCCCCCGAGAGGCGGGACGCCGCGAACGCCTCAACGCGAGATACGAGCTCAGCTTTGCTCTCGTCCGTCGCGAAGTCGTCTCTTGCCGTGATAACACCCGCGGACCGCTGCGCGAAAATCGCGTCCAGCGGAACGCCGCTTTCGAAAGTCGCCTGCGAGTCCCCGGTCGGCTTAAAGAGGAGATGGGGTCTCGTGAGGTGAACGGGTACCCATCCGGTTGTGGACTCTGCGTGTGAGCTTAGCCATGCGTATTTGTGCTCCCGTGTGCCAGCTAAGTCCGCATACCGCACGGCACCTTCTATCTTCTCAGGCATTCTGTAAGCGCCGGAGCAAAAATCCCTCACTGAAGCGGCCGGATTGTCCGGTTGCGCCGGAGTAAAAATCCGGCGGCAGATAGCTCTTTGCGGTTTTGGCAGAGGGCGGAGGGATGAAGGGCGTGGAAC
>VGEN01000310.1 GCA_016869285.1 Alphaproteobacteria bacterium | reverse complement strand
CCGTCGCGCCGATCGGCGATCAGGGCCGCAAGCCTGTCCGCCAGACCGAGACGGCGCTCGGCCTGGGCCAGTACCATCACCCCGCCGTCGGAGCTGATGCGCCCGCCGTCGAACGACGCGCTCATCTTCTTGCGCCCGACGCTTGGCAAATCGAAGGAGAGTTCTCTATCGTCGGCCATGGCGGGCGTGGCGCCTCCCTGCTCTCGTGAAGGACCGGCTTAGACAACCAAATCCTAAACGAAATCAGTGAGTTATGCTACACCCGCAGCATCGAGACAGCCCGCGTCACGAATAATTCGGGCTAACCCTGTGTCCGACATGCCACAGAGCCGTCCCGACCTTCAGGCCGATCCCGGGAAATCCCTTGACCGGCCACGATCCGGCCATAAAGTAGCCAAGCCGGGCAAGGGGTGGACCCCCTGTCACGGGTAACCGCGGGAAGCGGAGCGCGGATCGGGGTGAAACCGGTCCGAGGAGCCAAGCGGACCGCACCTAGACTGGAGGGACATCATAATGAAGAAAGTGCTTCTCGGCACATCCGCGCTTGTCGCTGTCGGCCTTTGTGCGGGCGAGGCCGCTGCCCAGGGTTATGCGGGCTTGCAAGGCTACATACGCAACTACGGCTCGCTGTTCGATCACGGCTCGACGACAGCGAACGGTGCCCGTGACATCATGATGACGAGCAATGCCGAGTTTTACGTCCGGGGCGAGACCAAGCTTAATAACGGCATGATCTACGGCTTCCGCATGGAAATGGAAGCCTGGACCCAGAACGGCTCGACCAGCGCTCAGGGCGTCGACAACGTCGACGAGATCTGGGCCTATGTGAAGGGTAGCTTTGGCGAGATCCGCTTCGGCGAGGAAGACGACGCCCGCAAGCTCAAGGCGTATTCGACCTACATCGGCGGCTCGTCGCTGTTCTTCGGCGTCGACTCGCCGGATGGCGTCTACGCGCTCGGAACCTCGACCACCTACTTCAACGTCGAGAACGACACCTACAAGATCATCTACCTCTCGCCGACCTTCGCTGGGTTCTCGTTCGCGGCCTCCTATGCCCCCGACGCAACCAAGGGCACTCGGTCGTTCGCAATCCAGGCTGATAACGATTGCGACGGAACTCAGTCCCGCGGCTGCAATGGTAATGCGTACTCGGTGGCTGCCGACTATCGTGGCAAGTTCGGCGACACGACGATCGGCGTCGACGTCGGCTACACCGGCTCGGAGCACGAGACGGCAGGCCGCAAGGGAGTCTCGGCATGGCGCGCCGACGCCTTCATGCAGGTTGGCGGCTGGGAAGCCAGCATCCAGTACGGCAAGGCGAACGACATCAACGGCAACGATCTCGACGTTTCGGCGATGGGCGGCGCGATCAAGTACTCCATGGGTCCGTGGTCGGTCGGCGGATTCTACCAGCAGGGACGCACGGACGTCGCGGGGGGCGGCAGGAACAAGATCAACCACTTCCTTGTCGGCGCCGGCTACAACCTAGGCGGCGGCGTCAGCCTGGGCGCTGCCTTGAGCTACCAGAAGCGCGACAACGTCACCGGAGCCGACCCGACGGGCACGACCTTCACCTTCGGCATCGGCGCGAACTTCTAAGCTTCGCGTCTCGTAGATGGGGGAGTGGCGTCGGCCACTCCCCTTTTTTTTGCGCCGCATTTCTCTCGCGGGTTTCGCATGGGCGGAATTCTCTGGCTCGCCTCCTATCCCAAATCCGGGAACACCTGGCTGCGCGCCTTCCTGCACAACTTCATGCGCAACCCGGACCAGCCTTACGACATCAACAGGCTGATGGAGTTCACGGCCGGCGAGAGCCAGACCGTGCTCTACCGCCACTTCGATCCCAGGCCCTGGACCGAGTACACGCGCGAGGACGTGGCCAGGATGCGCCCGCAGGTGCATCGCGAGCTGACCAAGTCGTTTCCCGACACTGTCTTCGCCAAGACGCATAACGCGCTGCTCGAGGATTGCGGCTATCCGACGGTCAACATGGAAGCGACCGCCGGCGCCATCTACGTCATCCGCAACCCGCTCGACGTGGCGATCTCCTACGCTCATCACCTGTCGGTCCCGATCGACGAGATCATCACGCTGATGGGCAGCAAGGGCGCGATGACCGAGCCCAGCGCCAAGAATGTGCACGAATTCATGAGCTCGTGGTCGCAGCATGTCGAAAGCTGGACCGGCAAGCCCAATCCGCGCCTGCATGTCGTGCGCTACGAGGATCTGCTCGAGAGCCCGTTCAAGGCCTTCGGCGGCGTCACCAAATTCCTCGGCATCAACGCGCCGCGCGACCGCCTCGACAAGGCGATCAAGCAGTCCTCGTTCAAGGTG
>VGEN01000309.1 GCA_016869285.1 Alphaproteobacteria bacterium | reverse complement strand
CCGGCGGTACTGAACCGCCGGCGCCGCCTCTCGTCGATCAGCTTTTCTTCTCGATGTTCCACAGAACCAGGCGGACCGTGTCGAGCACGCCCGAGAGGTTCTTCCGGTAGGCGACCGGCGAATAGAACTGGCCGACCGGAATGTAGGGAACCACCTCGAAGAAGCGCGTCTGCAGCCGCTCGACCACCTTCTTCTGCTCCTCGGTAGTGGCCGCCATCGGGAACTCGAGGCGGATCTTCTCGAGCGTCTCGTCGCAGGGCCAGCCGAACCAGTTGGAGCCGTCGCAAGGGCTCGGCACAGCGGCGTTGGTCAGCGGGCTGCCCTGGGCCAGGCCGCCGCCCCAGGTGTGGAAGATGTGCCAGCCGCGCGGGTTCTTCTCGGGATCGTCCTTGAGCGCGCGGCGGGCGCTCTGGGTGCCCCAGTCGACCGTGTGCAGGTCGACGTTGATCCCCGCCTCCTTCAGCTTCTGCGAGGTGACGATCGCCTGGGTATGGGCGAGATGTGCCTCGGCCGGATCGAGCAGCACGATGCGCTCGCCCTTGTAGCCGCCTTCCTTGAGGAGCTCCTTCGCCTTGGCGAGGTTCTGCTCCTTCGTGCCCGTGGCCCATGGGCCGACGCCGGCAGTGGTCTCGAACGGCGTGCCGCAGACGAACACCGACCAGCACGGCTTCTCGTACTCGCGGTTGCCGATCATCGAGCCCAGGTAGTCCCGCTGATCGCCGACCAGGTAAAGCATCGCCTGGCGGATCTTCGGATTGTTCATCGGCGGCGCCAGATGATTGATCCGGAAGATGCCCTGGGTGCCGATGCGATCGATGACGCGGACCTCGATATTGGGGTCGCGCTTCATCAGCGGCAGCAGATCGGTGGTCGGGATCTCGATCGCATCGACCTCGGCGCGGATTAGCGCCTGGGCCGCGATGTTCGGGTCGGGAATGACGATCCACTCGACCCGGTCGACCTTGGCGACCTTGCCGCCGGCGAAGCCATCGGCCGGTTCCGGCCTGGGCTTGTAGGCCGCGTTCTTCTTGTAAACGACCTTGGCGCCCTGCACCCACTCGTCCTTGGACATGATGTAGGGGCCGGAGCCGGTGGGATCGGTGATCTGCTGGTCGGCAGCGAGGCTCGCTTCCTTCTCGCGCGTGATGAACAGCGGGTTCTCGGGATTGCCCAGCATCGCCAGAACCGGGCCGAACGGCTTGGCGAGCCGGAGCTCGAAGGTCATCGGGCCGGTCGCCACCACTTCCTTGGTGAAGCTCATCAGCGTCTTGCCGGTCGGTATCCGGTCGCCCCAGCGCTTGATCGTCGCGACCACGTCCTTCGCCGTCACCGGCGAACCGTCATGGAAGGTGAGGCCGTCGCGAAGCTTGAAGCTCCAGGTGAGGCCGTCAGCGCTGCGCTGGTGGCTCTCGACCATCTGCGGCACGTAGTCGAGCTTGCTGTTCGGAGCGTACAGCACGTCGTAGACCATGTAGCCGTGGTTCGACGTGATGTTGTTGGTGGTCCAGACGGTATCGAGGATCTTCAGATCCGCCTGCGGCACGATGCGGAGCGTGCTCTGGGCGAGCGCGTCGCCGCCTGCCAGACCGAGCACAGCGATGCCGGCACCGGCGAGCAGCAGCCGCCAATCTAACTTACGCATGAAGCCTCCTGTTGTGATTCGACATTCCCCAGATGAACCCGTGGAACGGTGCAACCCTAGCTGTCTGGCCGGTTCCGGGGAAGCCATGGGCGCGCTTTGCTGGATGGTCATGATCTTCCGGAGATCGACCCTGGACCGCATTGCGATCAGCCTCGTTCCTGCCAGTTCAAGGATCGCTGTTTCAAGCGCAAACCGACTGACTGGGTTGGATTCCTGCCGCGGCTTACAGCGCAGCGAGCAGAGGGTCTTCGCGAGCTTGGCGTTGAAAGCATCACGTCCGTACCGACGGAGTTCCCGCTCGGCATGAATCAAGCCACGAGCCGCGATGCAATCAGATCGGGGCGTGCGTCAGTTGGGTCGTGTCCCTGAGCGTGGTGTAGGAGGCCGTCGAGCGGCCCGCCGCAGCGACCGCCGCGAGTCTGGCGGAGGCGGGCCGCTTGGCGGCCATCGCGGAGATCTTGGGTAGGGTTGGGTTGCGACACGCAACTTTGACCCGAGGACCCCCACGATGACCGACGACAAGATCGCCCTTCGCGCGCTTCTGGAGAAGGGCTCCGATACGACTTTTCTGCGCGAGATGATCGGCTTTGCGTAAGCGGTGGGCTGACCCCACGATCATAACGGCTTGACGTGTTCAGTGCGCCGCAGCCCTGAGATGCGAGGCGGTGCCGGCGGCCCAGTTCCAGGGCATGAGTTCATCCAGGCGCGAGGCGGGCC
>VGEN01000308.1 GCA_016869285.1 Alphaproteobacteria bacterium | reverse complement strand
GCCATCGCTGACGCTCTCGACGCCTTCACACCACACGAATGCGCCAACTACTTTCGAAACTCAGGCTATGAACCAGAATGATCGGAAAATGCTCTAGCGAAAGCTGGGCTCAGGCGCCGACGGACAGGGCGGTGGAGCGAGGCATGCGGGCACCGCCGGCCGGGTCCTTCCGTGCCGTCGGGTTGCGCAGGCAGCCGCCCTTCCGGCCGTACCACACGGCCTCGCGCGCGAACGCGACCCAATCGCCGGCATAGCCGGACTGACGCGCAATCACGACCCGGCAGTCTTCTTGGCGAAGCGCAACCGCCTCGCCCGCATGCTCGGCATTCACGATCTCGTCGATGTTGTGCCGGAAGGACAGGTCGAGATCCCCACTGTCGTCGGGATGAGCGACGGTCGCCTTCTGATAGGCGAGGATCTCCTCGATCAAGTCCGAGGACAGGTTCCAGCCGCGGTCCTTCGTGAGATCCAGGAGCTCGCCGGCGATCTCCTCGTAGAAGGTCTCGCGTTGCTTGAGGATCGAAAGGAAGCTCGCTTCCTCGAGCGGCCACACGATGTCTCCAAACTCGGGCAGGATGATATCGGTGCTCCGCGCGTCGAGCATTTCGTCGATCTTCGCGTCGGCCCAGCGGCTCTGCTGGCCGAGGATCGTCTCGGGCCTCTCCTGCGCCCGCTCGAGCAGCGCCAGGTAGAACTCCGAGATCGGAATCCCGGCGAGGCGGGAGACGACGATCGCGGCAGCTTGAAGCGCGGGAAGGCAATGCAGCGCCTGGACGGCCCAGGCAAGCTTGTATGACTTGCGCCAGTCCGCCCTGGGCATCGTCGCCGTCTCGATCACCAGGTCGTAGTACTCCTTGGTGTCGTTCTCGTTCGGCTTCGCGTGGAGCCAGAGCATCTGCGTCCTGACGGCGCGAATCCCATGGCGCTGCACATAGGCCTCGTCCGACATCTCGGAGTTCGGAAGGAGCATGCAGGGGTAGATGTTTATGGAATCGTGCTGCCTCGCATCGAGGATCTGGTCGATGCCGCGCCGGAACGACGCCCAGGACTCGCCGGGGAGTCCGAGGATGACCTCGGTATAGGTCGCGATGTTGCTCGCCTTGTACTTCCGGATGTTCTCGGAGAAGTCCTCCATCTTGATGTTGCCGCGCTTCACCGCATCGAGCGTGTCCGAGTCCATGCTCTGCATGCTGAGCGTGACGCCCTTGTTCATCCCTTCGCGGCTCAGCAACTCCGCGATCCTGAAGACATTGGCGTTGCTCTTCTTGGCGTAGGCGGCGCGGAACTTGCGCGGATAACCGGATTGCTGCTTCACCCGGACAAGGTCCTCGGTAATCGCGATGTCGCGCTTGAGCATCCCGTAATTGGCGTCGCAATTGTACAAAAGCTCGATCTTGTTCCGAGCGAACCATTCGTACTCATCGACGATGCGGTCGTCGCCGAAGCTGCGGACCTTGGTGAAGACCGCCGATCCCCAGTCGCAGAAGGTACAGGAGTACGGGCAGCCCCGATGGGTTTCCTGGCTCGCGTTGAAATCGTAGGGGAGCTTGGCCAGCGTATCGAACAGGCCGGTCAGGTAAGGCGAAGGAATGCTGTCGAGATCCACCATCCGCGACCCGCGTCCCGTCTGGACGGTGTCGCCCGGGCCGCCCTGCACGCTGAGCCCGCCGATCTGCGTGTAGTCAGGAGCCTCGACGAGCCGCTGGCGCAGAATCTCCTGGAAAGCGCCTTCGCCTTCCTGGTGGACCAGTATGTCGACGTAAGGATGATCTGCGAGCCACTGGGGCGAGCGGTTCGGAACCTGCGGTCCGCCGAGGACGATCAAGCAATCGGGGAATGCCGCCTTGACCGCCCGGGCAAGAACGAGATTATATTCCCAATTCCAAATATAGCAGGAAATTCCTACAATATCCGGCTTGTCCATCCGGCGAACGACAAGATCCGGAGCCTCGCGAAGGAAAAGAAACTCCGCGAGACGATAGTTGGACCTTACAAGCTCGTCTTTCTGGGCATAGCTCCAGAGAAGGCCGACAGAATAAGGGAAGAACGCATTTCTTCCGTAGAGCTGATTCACCTGGGCGAGATAAACATTTCGCATCGGCGTATCTTAGCGGCCTAATGAGAGCGGAACGGCGCGCCCTTCGATCGGACGCGGATCGCCTGCGCCCCATGGCGCAATGGACCTCTCGACGGGACTGTCAAAGCGGTGCCCGACGGCGTCCGAGTCTAGCCTGGATTATTCGTGACGGGGGCTGTCTCGATGCGGCGGGCGTAGCATAACTCACTGATATCGTTTAGGATTTGGTTGTCTAAGCCGGTCCTTCACGAGAGCAGGGAGGCGCCACGCCCGCCATGGCCGACGATAGAGAACTCTCCTTCGATTTGCCAAGCGTCGGGCGCAAGAAGATGAGCGCGTCGTTCGACGGCGGGCGCATCAGCTCCGACGGCGGGGTGATGGTA
>VGEN01000307.1 GCA_016869285.1 Alphaproteobacteria bacterium | reverse complement strand
TCAAGATTCTGGAGTCGATGGCCCGCGCCCTCTACCGCGAGTGGTTCGTCCACTTCCGCTTCCCCGGCCACGAATCCGTCCCCCGCGTCCCGTCCCCCCTCGGCGAGATTCCAAAGGGGTGGGAGGTCAGAAAGCTCGCCGACTTTGTCACCACCAAATACGGCTACACCGAGTCCACCAACGTTGAGCCAGTCGGGCCTAAGTATCTGCGTGGAATGGACATCAACAAGACCAGCTTTATTGATTGGTCGCAAGTGCCCTATTGCCCTATATCGCAAGAGGACCACGAAGCATATCGGTTGAAAGTTGGCGACGTGTTGGTCATTCGCATGGCAGACCCCGGCAAGGTCGGAATCGTGGAGCAAGAAGTTAACGCGGTGTTCGCCTCTTACCTTATCCGAGTTGCGCCCAAGGACGAACGCCTCAGTCCTTACTTCCTCTTCTACCTCATGGAGTCCGCCGAGTACTACGCCTACATCACCGGCGCTTCGACCGGGACAACCCGCAAGAGCGCCAGTGCCGGCGTGATTGCGGATTACCAATTTGCTGTGCCGCCGCAGAATCTCGTCGAGCAGTTCGAGCGGCGTGCGAGCGAGTTTCGTTCGCTCCTAACGACACTTCTTGAGCAAGTCGTCAACCTCCGCCGCACGCGCGACCTGCTGCTGCCGCGCCTGCTCTCCGGCCAGATCGACGTTACCAACTTAAGAGAGCCAGCAGTCGCATGAACGCGCAAGATCTTCCTCTGATTCAACTGCTCGACGGCGCGAAGCAGTTCATCGTGCCAATCTTCCAGCGCGACTACTCCTGGGGGACCAAGCATTGCCAGCAGCTTTGGAACGACATCCTGCGCGTCGGGGGCGACCCGGCGGCCCGCGCCCACTTCCTGGGCTCGGTTGTCTATATCGCCGCGGAGGACAACCAGGCGGCGATACCCCGATGGCTGCTCATCGACGGGCAGCAGCGGCTTACCACCGTGACACTGCTGCTCACTGCGCTACGCGATCGCCTCAAGGTGCAACCCTCTGAGGACGAGGCGTTGCCGTCGGCGCAGGAGGTGGAAGATCGCTTTCTCCGCAATCGTCATGGCAGGGCCGACCGGCGCGGCAAGTTGATGCTTCGCCGCGCGGATAACGAGGCCCTGTCGACGCTGCTGGGAGGGCAGGAACTCACCGACGCCGCGGCCGAGACGGTACGCGAGAACTACGAGTTCTTCCGGGATCGGATCGCCGAGGCCGATCTTGTGCGGGTGTATAAGGGTCTCGCCAAACTGGTGATCGTGGATGTCAGCCTGATGCGCGGCCACGACGATCCGCAAATGATCTTCGAGAGCCTGAACTCCACAGGCCTCGATCTGACGCAGGCCGACTTGATCCGCAACTTCGTCCTGATGCGGCTCGACGACGAATTGCAAACGCGGCTGTACGAAGAGTACTGGCATCCGATCGAGGCGGCCTTCGGGAATCGTTACCGCAGCGACTTCGATAAGTTCTGCCGCGACTTCCTGGTCCTGAAGCTGCGACCGAGCAAGCAGCTGCGCGCGGATGCCATCTATCACCAGTTCCGAAACTTCTTCCATGCCGAATCGGGCACACGCTCTGTGGAGGACATCCTCGCCGAGTTACGCCGCTTTGCGAACTACTACGTGCGGTTCAGCTATGGACGCGAGGCGGATTCCCAGCTTGCCGCCGCATCGGGGCGGTTGCGTACCCTGGTGGAGGTGGCGTCACCCCTGATGCTGCGCCTGCACGACGCCCACGAACGCTCGGGGGTCTTCGACAGCCGCGCTTTCGGCGAGGCCATCGAGCTGCTGGAGAGCTACGTGTTCCGTCGCTCGGCTTGCGACATGCAGACCCGTAGCCTGTACCAGATCTTCGCTGGCATCGCGTACAAGATCCGGGACGCCGCGCCCCTGCAAAGCCTCAAGGTCGCGCTTTACAGGGGCGGCAAGAAACGCCGCTTCCCGTCCGATACCGAGTTTCGCGATGCGCTCGAGACGCGCGACGTGTATGCGATGCGCTCCTGCGCCTATCTGCTCGATCGCCTTGAAAATGACAGCAAGGAGAAGATCGACACGAGCGCCTTCACCATTGAGCACGTCTTGCCGCAGAACGAGAACCTCTCGCAGGCCTGGCGCGACATGCTCGGCCCGGGCTGGAAATCGACCCGGGAGACCTGGTTGCATCGTCTGGGCAACCTGACCCTGACCGCCTACAACGTAGAGTACAGCGACCGCGCGTTCGACGAGAAGAAGACCATGGCCAAGGGCTTCAACGACAGCCCGCTGCGGCTGAACCGCTACATCCGCGAACAGGCCCGCTGGACCGAGGCAGAGATCGAGGCGCGAGGCAAGGCACTTGCCCACAAGGCGGTCAAGGTATGGCCGGGCTTGTCGGTGGACATGGAGGCGGTACGTACCGCCGAGCTTGAGGAACACCGGGCGGCCGCGGCGCAGCACACCATCGACGCCGTGGGTTTCGACCCCGAGGGGCGCAAGCTGTTCGACGCGCTTCGTCCGC
>VGEN01000306.1 GCA_016869285.1 Alphaproteobacteria bacterium | reverse complement strand
CACATCCTGGAGATGAACGCCGACAGCTACCGGCTCAAGCAGAGCAGGCGCCGCCAGCGCGCCAAACGGGCCACCGACCTACCCGACAGTCCATCCGAGGAATCAACCAGGGCGCAGGAAGGCCCCCCGCGGGGGGCCTTCCTGCCGTCAGCCGTGATGCATTTTTACTCCGGCCAGCCGATGCATTTTTACTCCGGCGTTGACACCACGCATTGGAGCGTGCGCTCGATGGCCGCCGAGGTCGGCATCAGCCACACCAGCGTGCAACGCATCTGGCGGGAGTTTGGGCTCAAGCCGCATCTGGTGCGGAGCTTCAAAGTCTCCAACGATCCAGACTTCGTCGCCAAGGTCAAAGACGTGGTCGGCCTCTATCTCGATCCGCCGGACCGCGCCTTGGTGCTGTCCGTCGACGAGAAGAGCCAGATCCAGGCCCTCGATCGCACCCAGCCCGGACTGCCCATGAAGAAGGGTCGCGCCAGCACCATGACGCACGACTATAAGCGCAACGGCGCCACCACCCTGTTCGCCGCCCTCAACGTGGCGAGCGGCGAGGTCATCGGCCAGTGCCTTCCGCGCCATCGCGCCAAGGAGTTCCTTACCTTCCTGAAGACCATCGACCGGACCACGCCCGCTGACCTCGACCTGCACCTGATTATCGACAACTACGCAACCCACAAGGCCCCAGAGGTAAGGCGCTGGCTCAAGCGCCACCGGCGCTTCACTCTGCGCTTCATCCCTACATCCTCCTCCTGGCTCAACCTGGTCGAGCGGCTGTTCGCCGAGATCTCGCGTCAGCGTATCCGTCGCGGCACCTTCGACAGCGTGCCCCAGCTCGAGGCCGACATCGCCGCATAGATCGAGCACCGAAACGCCGATCCAAGGCCCTTCCTCTGGACCGCAAGGCCGACTGCTATCATCGCCAAGTATCGACGTGCTCGCCTCGCGGTTCAAAAACAGTCGCTAATGAATGAGTCGGAACATTAGTTCCGGCGAACGACCCTTCGCAACGCGATGCAAATGGGATAACGTTCATTTTTGTAACCGCCGCCACGGCTGTGGCACTTCAATGCGTAAGGAGTTTACACAGGAACTGAACAACGAACGCGACACAAGGAGGGAACATGCATAGCCAAGAGACAAGGAATCGGTCGTGCGGCTACGGATCGGCAGCATTGACCCTATCGCTTGCGGCACTGTTGTCGTTGCCGTCGGCGGCGGAGGCGCAGACTCCGAAACGCGGCGGCTCGTTCAATCTGGCGACCAATCAAACCATCGATACGCTGGACTCCAGCACGTCGTCGACGACGATCGTCCGCACCATCCACGAGCACACCCACGGGCAGCTGTTCGTCTTCGATCAAAAATATTCGGTCATTCCGGACCTGGCCGAGAGTCACACCGTCAGTCCGGATTTCAAGACCTGGACGTTCAAGCTGAGGAAAGGCGTACTGTTCCACGACGGCAGCGGCCTCGATTCCGGCGACGTGGTCGCGTCCTGGAACCGCTACGTCAAGGTCTCGCCCGCCGGCAAGATTACCGCCAAGGGGGTGGTCGCGGTGCAAGCGCCCGATGCGGAGACCGTGGTCTTCGAGTTCGACGGCGATCCCGGACTGTTCCTCTCGAACATCGCCAAGCCGCACACCGTGTTCAAGATCTACCCGAAGGAGATCGCCGACAAGGCGAAAGACCGGCCGCTGCATTTCGAGGAGATGATCGGCACCGGCCCCTACAAATTCGCGCAATGGGAGCGCGGCAAGTCGCTCACCATGGAGCGCTTCGACAAATACGCCGCCGACCAGCGCCACACCGGGCCGCAAGGCCTCGGCGGCAAGAAGACCGCCTATCTCGACAAGATCGTTTGGAACTTCGTCGCCGAAGCCGGCTCGCACGAAGCGGGCCTACGTTCCGGCAGGTTCGATCTGGTCGACAATATCCCGCTCGAGCTCAAGGACAAGATCGAGGCGGAAAAGGGTTTCGGTGGCACCGTGATCAAGCCGTTCGCTTGGATCAACATGATGGTGAACCACCACAACGTGCCGATGAACGACTTAAGGGTGCGCCGGGCGATTCAGATCGGCCTCGACCAGCAATCCATCATGCTGGCCGCGGTCGGCAATCCGGCGCTGATCCGCCTGTCGCCGGGAATCGCCTTCGATGAGCAAGAGTGGTCGAGCAAAGAAGGCGCCCAGTACTACGCCAAGAATGCGAAAGACGAGGCGAAAAAGCTGCTCGGCGAAGCGGGCTACAAAGGCGAGCCGATCACGCTGCTGACCACGCGAACCATCGACTATATGTACAAGTCCGCGGTCGTCATCCAGCAGCAGCTCCAAGGCCTCGGTATGAACGTCAAGCTCGAGGTCATGGATTGGGCGGCGCTGCTCGGCCATATCACCAACAACAACCTGTGGCCGAAGTGGCATCTCACCAGCATGGGCCACTCGATCCGACACGATCCGACCGGTTGGGATCGCAACTTCCGAAGCGATCAATGGACGCCGTATCGCAATGCCGAAATGGACAAGTTGCTGGACGC
>VGEN01000305.1 GCA_016869285.1 Alphaproteobacteria bacterium | reverse complement strand
AGCAGAAAGGCCGCCTCCGCCTCGATCCGATCAGACCGCCGGTCGCCGCCCTGAGCCAAGGCCGCCGTGCGGCCGCTGCGACGCCACTCATCCACCCACCGGATCGCGCTCGACACACCGACCCCGAACCGCTCAGCAGCCTGGCGCCGAGACAATCCGTCCTCGACCGCCCGCACCACACGAACACGAAGATCCTCTGATAGGGGAACTCCCATGCCCGCTGGCCTCCTCCTCCAGCACGCATCTTGAATCACATCGCGACAGGATTGGGAATCCCTGACGATTCAGACAGATCGGAAAATGCTCTAGCGCCGGCGCTTCGGTGCCTTCGGCTTCGGCCCGTCGAGCAGCTCCACCAGCCTCCTCGGGGCGACCGCCCGGTAGCTCTCGCCGATCCAGCGCTTGATGCGCTCGACCGGGATCTCGTCGTCCTCCTCATAGGTAAACGACACCCAGCCCGACTTGCCGAGACCGTAGCCGGTCGGCTTCGCCGACATCTCGGCCAACGCCTCGTCGCGCGTGAAGGGCAGCTTCACTGAGAATCCCAGCGTGCCGTCGGCGCAGCGCATGAAGACGAAGACCTTGCCTTTCACTTTGAGCGCACGCTCGCCCCAGGGAAAATCCTCGTGGGTCTCGGGAAATCCGAGCGCGTGATCGCGGAACTCGGCCTCGATGCGCGCGAGAGGACCCTTCTTCTTCGCCATCACGCTTCCTCCATCGGCTTTCGCATGGCTGGGACCATACCGGGGGCTCCCGCAGTCTGCTATAAGCCCGCGCTATGACCCAGATCGCCCCGATTCGCCGCGTCTTCTGCGCCCTCGACACCACCGATCTCGCCTGGGCGCAGCGTCTCGGCACCGACCTTGCCACCATTATCGGCGGCATCAAGCTCGGCCTTGAATTCTACAGCGCGCACGGCCCCGACGGTGTCCGCCGCGTTGCCGAGGCGAGCGGTGCCAAGATCTTCCTCGACGTGAAGCTTCATGACATCCCGAATACGGTCGCCGGAGCGGTCCGCGCGATCACGCAAAGCTGCCGGCCCTATCTCCTTACCATCCATGCCAGCGGCGGCAAGGCAATGCTCGAAGCGGCGCGCGATGCCGCGGCCGAGGCGGCCGCGAAAGCAGGGATCGAACGCCCGCGGATCGTGGGCGTCACCGTGCTCACCAGCATGGATGACAGCGACTTGGCCGATGTCGGCCAGCGCGGGCCGACGCTCGATCAGGTGAAACGCCTCGCCGACCTCGCGCAGCGCGCCGGGCTCGACGGCGTCGTCTGCTCCGCCGAGGAGTCGGCCGCGCTCCGCGCTGCCCACGGTCCCGACTTCCTGCTGGTCGTGCCCGGTATCCGTCCCGCCGCAGGCGGCGACGATCAGAAGCGCGTGGTGACGCCGGCCGAAGGTATCCGCCGCGGCGCCTCCTATCTGGTCATTGGCCGCCCGATCACCCAGGCGCAGGATCCCCGCCGCGCGGTCGAGGACATCGCCCGCCAGATGGAAGCGGCGTGAGCACGCGTGCGAAGATCTGCGGACTCAAGACGCCCGAGACCGTCGCCGCCGCGGTCGAAGGCGGCGCTTCTTATATCGGCTTCAACTTCTATCCGCGCTCGCCGCGCGCGGTGACGCCGGAGGCGGCCGCCCGCCTCGCCGCCCTGGTTCCGGCCTCGGTCGCGAAAGTGGCGCTCGTCGTCGATGCCGACGATGCCCTGATCGACACGATCGCCGGCGCGCTGGCGCCGGAGATCCTGCAGCTCCACGGGTCGGAGACGCCTGAGAGAGTCGCCGCGATCAGGGTCCGCACCGGCCGCAAGGTAATGAAGGCGCTCGCGATCGCCACGCCGGCCGATGTCGAGCGCATGCGCGCCTATGAGTTTGTCGCAGATCTCCTGATGTTCGATGCCAAGCCGCCGCCCGGCGGGCTTCCCGGCGGCAACGGGCTTCCCTTTGACTGGCGGCTCCTCAAGGATGAGCGCTGGTCGCGCCCCTGGCTTCTTGCCGGCGGTCTGACGCCGGAGAACGTTGCCGAGGCGATCCGCTCGACCGGCGCAACGCAGGTCGATGTCTCATCCGGCGTCGAGGATCGGCCGGGCGTCAAGTCACCGGAGAAGATTCGCCAGTTTCTTGCGGCCGCAACCGGCCGCTCCTGAAAGGACGCTCCATGGGCATCTGGACACGCGAAGTCTCGCTCGAGGCGATCAATGAGCGCCGCCATGGCTCGTTGATCGGCCATGTCGGCATCGAGGTAGTCGAGGTCGGCGAGGATGGGGCTGTCCCAGATAACTCGGTTATGGAGTTATCATGGGACGGATACGACGGAGCCGATTGGGGGTCTCGAAGCAGGATCGCCTGATCGAACATTTCGTAGCAGGAACGACGGCGCGTACCGCATCGAGTCTCTGCGGAGTGAACCGCAAGACAGGGGCGTTTTTCTTTCATCGCCTTCGTGAACTGATCGCCCGCGAGCTGGAAGCCGAGAGCGAGGCGATGTTCGGCGGCGAGATCGAAGTGGATGAGAGCTACTTCGGCGGCCGGCGCAAGGGAAAGCGTGGAAGGGGCGCGGG
>VGEN01000304.1 GCA_016869285.1 Alphaproteobacteria bacterium | reverse complement strand
AGCAGAAAGGCCGCCTCCGCCTCGATCCGATCAGACCGCCGGTCGCCGCCCTGAGCCAAGGCCGCCGTGCGGCCGCTGCGACGCCACTCATCCACCCACCGGATCGCGCTCGACACACCGACCCCGAACCGCTCAGCAGCCTGGCGCCGAGACAATCCGTCCTCGACCGCCCGCACCACACGAACACGAAGATCCTCTGATAGGGGAACTCCCATGCCCGCTGGCCTCCTCCTCCAGCACGCATCTTGAATCACATCGCGACAGGATTGGGAATCCCTGACGATTCAGACAGATCGGAAAATGCTCTAGGCGTCGGACCGGCTCCGCGCAACCCACGGGGTGCCGGCCCTGGCGTCCGGGGCGGCGTTGCCGTAACCCTAGCGCCATGGCTGCCTCCGTCCCTTCGCCCTGCATCGGGCTTTGCATCCTCGATCCCGCGACAGGCTTCTGCAAAGGCTGTTTCCGCACGATCGAGGAGATCGGCGCCTGGATCGCTCTCGACGACGACTGTCGACGGGAGATTCTCCGCCTCGTTTTCGAGCGGCGGGACTCAGACGTTGAGTGATCGGCTTGCGGAACTTCCGGCAGGGCTTCTTAGGGCTGCTTTCCGGTCTCCCGCTGCACCCGGCCGCGAATCGATTCTTCGATTCGTCGCTCCGTCCGCTTCGGCTTGCCGCTTCGTCCTGCCCATGCCCGCGATCGGCGTTGATAAAAGGTCAGGGTCCGGTCGGCGCCGAATGCGATCGGCGCGGTTGCGGTGACGCTCGTCGTCCGTGCGAGTATCGGCCCGCAGGAATTGAGAAACGGCGCGGTTGCCGACCCCTTCGATCGGGAGGAAATGGCCGGCTTTGTCATCGTCGCAGGACGGCTCGGCGCGCGCATCGGCGCGGCCGCGGCGGCGGCGTCGCCCCGATGATTGCCGCCATAGCCGAAGCGCTGTAGAGCTTTGCGGCAGTTTTTTTCTGCCGGGGGGAGTTTTTTCTTGCATCACCCGGGGACATGCCCCAAATACGCCCCTCGTTTTCCTAGGGTCCACTCTTAGTTTGGAGGGTCCGATGGCCAAGACCATCGCTCTTGCCAAAGTGGGGATGGACTCGGGGACCCGCGCCAGCGAGGCAATGCCGGACAGCCGGGCGACCGAGACCAAGAACCGCCTCGCGGTCGCGACAACTCAGACTGACACTGAGCTCGACCATTTCGTCACCCAGGATGGGCTTACCTTCGCCGGAACCCACCTGATCCTCGATCTCTGGGGCTGCAACGGCCTCGACGACGAGAAGCTGATCGACAAGGCGTTGCGCCGGGCCGTCGATGTCTCGGGCGCGACGCTGCTGCACATTCACCTGCACCGCTTCCTGCCTTCAGGCGGGATCTCGGGCGTGGCCGTGCTGGCGGAATCGCACATCTCGATCCACACATGGCCGGAGCGGGGCTATGCCGCGCTCGACCTGTTCATGTGCGGCGACGCCAAGCCGCACAAGGCGATCCCGGTCCTGAAGGAAGCCTTCAAGCCGACCCATGTGACGCTCGGAGACTACAAGCGAGGCATGGTCTGATGGAGTGGTTCAACGAGACCCTCTATCCGAACATCGGCCAGCGCTTCCAGATCACCAAAGTCGTCTTTCGCGACAAGACCGAGCACCAGGATCTCATCATCTTCGAGACGCCGGCGCTCGGCCGCGTGCTGGCGCTCGACGGTGTCATCCAGGTGACCGAGGGCGACGAGTTCGTCTATCACGAGATGCTGACGCATGTGCCGCTTAACGCGCACGGCAAGGCCAAGCGCATGCTGATCGTCGGCGGCGGCGACGGCGGCATCGCGCGCGAGGCGCTCAAGCATCCGCTCGAGCGCGTGGTCATGGTCGAGATCGACCGCGCCGTGGTCGACCTCTGCACCAAGTACATGCCCGGCGTCTCCGCCGGCGCCTTTGACGACAAGCGCCTCGACCTCGTCATCGCCGACGGCTGCAAGTACATGGCCGAGACCAGGGAGCGCTTCGACGTCATCGTCGTCGACTCCACCGACCCGCAAGGACCCGGCGAGGTGCTGTTCACCGAGCAGTTCTACCGGGACTGCAAGAGGGCCCTGGCGCCCGGCGGCGTGCTTTGTGTCCAGGACGGTGTGCCGTTCCTGCAGCCGGACGAGCTCGTCATGGTTAACGGGCGCCTCAAGAAGATCTTCGCCGATGCCTATGCCTATGTCGCCGCGATCCCGACCTACTACGGCGGGTTCATGGCGCTCGGCTGGGCGACCGACGACAAGACGCTGCGCCGGACCGGGGTCGAGGTGCTGCGCCAGCGCTTCGAAAGGCTCAACATCCGCACCAAATACTACACACCCGACGTGCATGCCGGCGCCTTCCATCCGCCACGATTCATTGCCGAGAAGCTCGCCTGATCCGCCCATCGGCGTGATCCGGGTCACAGTGACAGCTCCTTACCCGTGGTAAGCATTTTTTTACCTCTCGCTACTATGTTACAGCGAGAGTGGCCGCAGGGGATGTCCCTGTTGATGTTGAAATAGGAGGACAGGCGTTGCCCGCCTTGAGCCTTTAGGCTCGGGGTGCTGAATCCACGAAGGAGAGCAACGCCATGATGAACACTACCACACGCTCACCGATCTCGCTGG
>VGEN01000303.1 GCA_016869285.1 Alphaproteobacteria bacterium | reverse complement strand
CAGGCGCTTGACCTGCTCGGTCTGTCAACGGCGGCCGAACATCAGGCCAGCGGGGCGGCGGCATTTTAGGCCACTTTGGCCATGGTTAGGCGGCGAGCGAAGCGCGCTTCCCATAGCGCCGTAGCGAGCGAGCGGCCCGGCTCAGTCTTCGCTGGTTTCTTTGGTTTCAGGCTGATTTGGAGTTTCGGGCAAGTCGGCTGCGGGCTCACTTTCCGTGGCCGCTTGCGTCGGCAGTCGACTGACGGATTGCCGGAGCCGGTAGCTCTCGCCATTCATCTCGAGGACATGCACGTGATGGGTCAGGCGGTCGAGCAGAGCACCCGTGAGGCGTTCTGAGCGGAAGATTGACGGCCACTCCTCGAAGGGCAGATTGGATGTGACGATGATCGAGCCTCGCTCGTATCGTTGCGAGAAGACCTCGAACAGGAGCTCGGCACCGATCTGGGACAAGGGGACGTAGCCGAGCTCGTCAACGATCAGGAGCTTTACGCCCTGCAGCTGCGCCTGGAATTTGAGCAGGCGCTTCTCGTCGCGCGCTTCCATGAGCTGGTTGGCGAGCGCGTGGGCTGTCATGAACAGGGTTGTGAAGCCGCGCTGGCAGGCAGCAAGCCCAAGCGCCAGGGCGATGTGGCTTTTGCCGGTACCGCTATTGCCCAGGGCGATGACATTCTCGCGGCGCTGCACGAAGGCACCGCGGGCGAGTTCGAGAACCAACATCTTGTTCAGGCTGGGGATGGCGGTGAAGTCGAAGGTGTCGAGGCTCTTCGTCGCGGGAAAGCGCGCGTCACGGATTCGACGCTCTGTGACACGCCGCTCGCGATCGAGAAGCTCAAGTTCCAGGAGCCGCAGCAGGTAGCGAACATGGTCGATACCGTCCCGGGCGCACTCCCGGGCGATCTTGTCGTACTCCCGCAGCACGGTCGGCAGCCGCAGCTGCTTGAGGTAATGCGCGATGAGAAGGCCTGGCGCCGCTACCGCAGCCTGCTTGGGATCGGGCTTGGCCATCATGCAGCCCTCCCTGACAGCAGGGTGGCGTAATCGCCAACCGAGGTCGTCTGAACAGTCGCGGTCGGCAGATAGGGATAGGCCCTGGGATCAAGCCGGACCGGACGACCTTCGAGCCGAGCGACCAGCAGCTGTTTGACGGCATCGAAGCCGATCACGCCGCGCCGGATCGCATCGGTGATGACGATACCCACGACCTCTGCCGCGGCAATCTCGGTCAGGCGCAGGATCTGGATGAACTCCCGCTTGCCCTCCCGGCCGCTGCGCGCCTCCAACAGGCGGCGGATCTCGGCGAAGCTGGACGGCAGCGCCCAGCCCTGCAGCGGGGCGGCCTGATCCAGCGCCCCGGGCTTGCGCTCAAGCAGCGCCAGGTAATGCCGGGGGTCGAAGACCATGTCGCCGTTGGTATAGGACCGCACGTGCCGTGCGATCTCGATACCATCCGCGACAATCACCACCGTATCGACAAAGCCTTTGATGGTGACGCGCCGGTAGGCGTGGCCGGTTGGGACCGAGTAGTCCACGTTCCGATACCGCACCAGCGCGGTCGAACTGACCCGGGCCGACTTGTAATCGCAGGCTTCGAATGCCCCGGAAGGCAGTCGCTGGAATCCAGCAAGATCGGCGACCAGCCGCTCTCCGATCGGCGTTGGATTGCGACCGGACGTCTCGTCGAGACGGGCCCGGCAACGCTCTTCCAGCGTCTGATTGAAGGCCGCATAGTCCGCTTCCGACGGAACCGGCGTCAGGTACCTGCGCCGGCTGTACTTCACCAGGGCCTCTACGTTCCCCTTGTCGTTCCCGCGACCGGGTCGACCGTAGCGGTCACGGAATACAAAATGACTGATCAAACGTGTGAAGCCAGTCGTCTTGTCGCGCGAACCATCGGGGTTGATCCGAACAACTGCAAGCTTGGTATTGTCGAGCAGGACCGACTGCGGAACGCCCCCGAAGAACGCAAAGCCAGAAGCGACACCATCGAGTAGCGCTTCCGTCGTCTCGGTTGGGTAAGCCTTCAGAAAGATCGCATCCGAATACGGCAGGTGCATGCAGAACACATGTGCCTTCACCCGAACTCCCCCGATCTCGGCAATCGATTCGCCAAAATCGATCTGGGCATGCCCAGGCGGATGAGCCAGCGGTACGAACACCTCCCGCCGCCGTGTCAGAGCCTGGCGCACGTAGTCCTTCACCGTGGTGTAGCCCCCGGTGAAGCCATACTCGTCGCGCAATCGCTGCCAGATCCGCTTGGCCGTGTGTCGCTGCTTGGGAGGCGCCTTCTCGTCCGCCTCAAGGATCGCGTCGATCACACCAACAAACGCACCGAGTTTGGGGCGCTCAATTGCCTTCGTCCGCCGGTATCCCGGCGGCTCCGAGTACCGGCACATCTTCGTGACCGTGTCACGGCTTAATCCCAACAGCCGGGCTACCTCGCGCCGGCTAACACCATCAATGAAAACAAGCTGACGAACTTGCGCATACTTCTCCACGGTGAACATCCCCGGACCTCGTCTCTCGTTCCGAAAGACGCAGATCCTCCAGTGGCAGGCTTTTACGCCGCCCTACGGCACGACCATCGCGCCGTTCCACTGGCCTTATTTGTCACCGCCCGCCACATCTGTCTCAACTGGCCCGGAATCCCAGACCCCGGATGC
>VGEN01000302.1 GCA_016869285.1 Alphaproteobacteria bacterium | reverse complement strand
CGCCAAGCGTGTCGAGCACGTGCCACAATCCGAACCGCCGAAGATCGTGATCAAATCGGTCAATCCGGAGTACCAGACCTACGAGCGTGGTGCCGAGGAGGTCAACATCATCGGGCGCGTTATCTGGTCTACGAGACGGCTGTAAGTCCGTCGATCCGTCGAGGGGAGGACACTATTGTCATACGCCATCATTAGAGGAAAGAACGGACGGCGCCACGAGGTGGACTTCGGTGCTGGGCCCGTTCGCGTCGAGATCCATACCAGCGAGGACACCATCGAAATCTCTGTCGAAGCCGACTTCGAGACCCTTCCGGAAGGCCGCCGGCGCTTCGTCATCCTTAACATTCCGCGTCACCAGTTCAGCGCGGCCGCCGGTGCGGCTGCACGCAAGGTGAATCGGGTGAAAACAGCTTGATTGCGGGAAGCACCAACCGATGAGCACACGGAAACTACACGAAATCTGGATCGAGCAGTGCGAGGCGGCGGAATCGATCAAAGCACGCTACGGCCTCAAGGCGGCGTTCGATTACGTCGTCGCCGAGAAGCTGATGAATTTTGCTACTGCTGCCTCCGAACATCCGGCGTTCGCTCGCGAGTTGCCCCGGTTTGTTGCGAAGGTCAGGCGTATGTTCACGCCGGAGGAAATTCAGGTGCATATCGAGCGGATCGAGCGTGAGCAGATCGAACGAGATGCCGACGTTACGGTAGACGATGACTTCGTCGGGGAAAGTCCGGTAACGATCGCCGCACGATCTCGTCGGTTTGAGACGATCAAGGAGTTTCTGACCGTGCCCCAGCTTGGCACCTCTTGAACATCCGGCTCGCATCGATACTGGCAACTGTGGCTACCGCGCTGTTGCTGCCGGGGTTGCCGACTACGGCTTGGGCACAAACGATCGTTGGCGTCGCATCGGTGGTCGACGGCGACACCATCGAGATCCTCGGCCAGCGCATCCGTCTGCACGGGATTGACGCGCCGGAGAGCCGTCAGGGATGCACACGTCCTGACGGCACCTCCTGGCGGTGCGGGCAGCAAGCCTCGCTCGCGCTCGCCAACCACATCGGCGCCGCCACTGTCCGCTGCGAGCCCCATGGCCATGACCGCTACCGTCGGATCATCGCCGTCTGCTTCAAGCGCGCCGAGGATCTCAATCGATGGATGGTCAACAGCGGCTGGGCGGTGGCCTATCGCAAATACTCGCTCGACTATGTCGCCGATGAGGAGAAAGCGCATCGCGCGGGGCGACAACTCTGGTCGGGGACATTCGAGATGCCGTGGGACTGGCGGCTGCACAAATGAAGCCGCAGGCGGAGCTTCTAATGATGTGCCGATACCTCGGGAGCCTCAGATGAGAAAGACCTCCTTGACCCACCCGCTGCAGATCGCCGCCATATCAGCGGGGCCAGAGTTTGGGCGGGTGGGTATCACCTTCTGCCCTGGCAAATATGATCAGCATGCCATGAGCGGATATTGGGCCCGTGATCTTGCTCTCGATCTCGACGCAATCCAGGATTGGGGAGCGGCCGCAATCGTTACTCTCCTGGAGCAGAAGGAGTTGACCCTTCTTCAAGTGGAACGGCTCGGCGCAGAGGTGTTGCACCGAAGCATGTTGTGGTTCCACCTCCCGATCGTCGATGTATCAACTCCGAACGAGCAATTCGAGCAGCATTGGGAGGTTGCCGGTGCTGAATTGCGTACCCTCCTTCGCGGCGGGCGCGATGTGGTGGTCCATTGCCGCGGTGGGCTCGGACGAGCCGGAACGATAGGAGCGCGACTACTGATCGAGCTCGGCATGGAGCCGGCAACCGCGATTAAGAATGTTCGGGCGGTGCGCCCGGGCGCGATCGAAACACGCGCTCAGGAGAAGTACGTTCTCGGCATCGGCCCAACAGCGAAATGACACCTGGAGAGGTCCATGGATTGGTTCGAGAAGCTCACTGGTTTTCGTGAGACCTCCTACGAAGACACCCGCGGCAAGCTTGAGGCCGAAGGGGGACGACTTCGGTCCAAAGTCAACGGCGCCAGCTATAATATAGGCGCGCTCGAATTGGTTTCGCTGTAAGCCCTGCGCGAGAGGGCAAAAGCATCCAGCGCGCTTCCGGGCCGACTGAAGGCGACATATGGTTGTCGGCAAAAGTTATCATCGATCATCATGGGGAGGAGGCCGCTACGCACGCTGCGATGATGGCCGACAAATTTGCGGCCAGAAACAATCAGGACGCCGCTCGCGTGTGGCACCGGATAATGCTGGCCATCTACTGGCTTCAGGATCAAAGCGGCCGAGACCCGTTTAAGCTCGGATTGCTCCCTCTCTTCGTCCTGGCCGTGGTGCTGGACAAGCCGGCGATCCTGAGCCCGCTGGCGCTGATCGTGCCCGCCGGTCTCGCCTACGGCGGCTGGAAGATGTTCGGCTGGAAGGGGGCGGCGGTGAATGTCGCCGGCCTCGCCGCCCTGTCGATCCTGGCGCTGCTGATCCTCGGCACGGACCCGCACCACCAATAGATAGCCCCCGCGCTAATTGTCCGCAGCCCGCGAAATGTCAACGCCGGAGTAAAAAAATGGGTCTTTGACGGTTCAAATGGATTTGGGGAGACGTGTCATCCTGCGAACTGTCCACCCGGCCGAGTTCCGCGACAAACTTGGGCCTCGGGCGCACGCTGCTGGTCCAAAACCTC
>VGEN01000301.1 GCA_016869285.1 Alphaproteobacteria bacterium | reverse complement strand
GCGTCGTTCCCTGGCCAGGGAACACATGGCCAGGAGACTGCCCGGACGAACTGCGCTCGACCCTGCCGACCTCGGTATCATCATTCACATCGTTGGTTTCGATTTGGTTCATGCTCGACTTCATCATGAATGCCTCCGGTTGGACAAATCGGTGTCCAAAAAATCCGGGGGCAGCTCAATCTGGAGAAGATCTATTGGGGCAAGCGCACAGGCGATGTAATCAATGCCGGCGAAAGCATCGTCGAGTACGAGCGCTGGCGCGAGACTGGCGAGCAGACAATTCTGGACGGCATCGCCCACTACAACGAAGACGATTGCGTCTCGACAGCCCGGATGCGCGACTGGCTCGAGGACCTGCGGCCGACCGGTGCTGAATACGGGCTCTTGGTCAGCGAACCCGAGCTGGATGACGAAACAGACGAACGCGCCAAGGCTCGCGCCGCCCGTGAAGCAGAGCGCCAAGCCCTGGCGGCTGCGGTCCGAGCGGCGCCAACGTTGAGCGAGGCGGCTCGCGACCTCGTCGCCGAGCTGTTGTGGTTTCACCAAAGGTCACAAAAGCCGCAATGGTGGGCGCAGTTCTATCGCCAGACATGGACCGACGCCGAACTCGCTGAAGATTTGGACAGCCTCGGCGGCCTGACCCTGGATCCGGACATACCCGTCGCCAGGGATGCACAGTCGCTGGTGGCGACCTACAGATTTGAACCTCAGGATAGGAAGTTGCAGGTCGGCGATGCCTGCAAGATCGCCCTGACCCTCGAGAACGCCGGCACAATCTCTGAACTCGACACCGATGAGGGGCGCGTGGCCATGCGCCGCCGAGCTAACGCTGGCGACTATCCCGAGCGCTGTTCACTGATCCGGGGAAGCCTGATCAAGCAGGACGTACTCATCGATGCTGTCGCCGCATTTGCGACGCGCGTCGTAAAGGGCGAGATCGCCAATGACCGGGCGTTAATCGACCTGATTGAGCGCAAACTTCCGCGCCTGACCGGCCGTTCCGCTGGCGATCTTATCGTTGCCGCTGGTGCAAAACTACTGGATGGCGCCGTAGATGCGGTTGCCCGGTTGGACAACAGCTACCTTGCGATCCAAGGCCCGCCGGGGACGGGTAAGACGTTCACGACCTCCCACGCGATCCTGGCCCTACTGAAAGCCGGCAAGCGCGTTGCCGTTTCATCGAACTCGCACAAGGCTATCAACAATCTTCTCGCTGCCATCGAGATGCGTGCGACGGAGGATGGATTTAGCTTTCGCGGCGCCAAGAAATCGACCCGAGGCAATACTGACACCGCCTTCGTGGGCCGTTTCATCAGCTCTGCTTACACGGCAGAACAAATTCTTCCTGCGCATCGGCTGGTTGGTGCCACGGCCTTCCATTTTTCCAGGCTCGATGAGCTAAACGGCTACGACTATCTCTTCATCGACGAAGCCGGACAGGTATCGCTGGGAAATCTCGTTGCCATGGCCGGCTGTGCCCGCAACATCGTTCTCGTCGGCGACCAGATGCAGCTCGCCCAGCCGGTGCAGGGAGTTCATCCGGGAGAGTCCGGACTGTCGTGCCTGGACTATCTCATGCAGGAGAGAGCCACCGTTCCCCCGGAAAGAGGAATCCTGCTCGATATCTCTTGGCGGATGCACCCCTCTATCTGCCAGTTCATATCCGATGTCTTTTACGATGGAAGGCTGACGTCCGCCCCCGTAACCGAGAAGCGACAGCTTGTTTTGACAGCGGACGCACATCCCATGCTCCGCTCCGCGGGCTTATCGGTGATGGACGTCAGCCACACGGGATGCACCCAGACTAGCGTCGAAGAAGCGATGGCAGTAGCGGAGCTCGTGAAGGCTCTCCTTGGACAGTCTCTCGGCAATGAGAACGGAGAAGTTCGTCCGTTCGCTCTCAGTGACATCGTTGTGGTCGCGCCGTTCAATGCCCAGGTGAATCTGCTTCGCCGGCACCTACCGCCCGGGGCGCGAGTTGGTACCGTCGACAAATTCCAAGGTCAGGAAGCTGCTGTAGCCGTCGTCTCTATGGCAACATCAAACGGCGCCGACGCCCCGCGCGGCTCGGACTTCTTGTTTAACGCAAATCGCCTGAACGTGGCGATCAGCCGAGCTCAGTCCCTGGCCATACTCGTCCGCGGTAAAGATCTGTTGGAGATGCAGATGAACTCTGTCGGCGACCTTCAGCGGCTGGAGGGATTCGCGCGCGCGGATGAGGCTCACGCGGGTTTCATCAGCACGGTCAATTGTGTGAACCGGCATTGAATTTTGCCCCCGTTCGGCGTCCAAGCGTGACCCAGTGACGGGAAGAACTGGCGAAACACCTGTGTGTACCGAGAATGCAAAATCGCGCGCAACAACGACCCCACCCCTGTTAGCGTTCAGCGCATTGATCGCGTTGAGAAAGATTGGAATTGCGGGGGTCGCGTCACGCGTCCAACCGTGACCCCTCCGAAGCGCTCGATCTGATGTTTTCATCAGCGGCTTAGCTCCGCTCGATGGTGGGGTCGCCGTTGGGCGCGAATTCACATTTCGGGTGGTCGTTAGTCCGAACTTCCGGTCGAAGTGTTTTTCATAGATTTTCGGCAGCATTGCGACGGCGAGCATCGTCCCCACCGCGATCCTTGGCGTCTTTTTCGGACGCTGGCGCTTGAGGTTGTCGGCCCATCGGGCTAAGCG
>VGEN01000300.1 GCA_016869285.1 Alphaproteobacteria bacterium | reverse complement strand
TCCCCTGACCAAGGGGCCGCTGCGCTATGACGCCCAGAACGACGAGCTGGTCAGCGAGCAGGCCGGGCTCGCCTATCCGATCCGCGACGGCATCCCGATCATGCTGATCGACGAGGCGCGCAAGCTCGACGACCTACCGCGCGGCGGCGGCGGCGGCGCGACCAACCTGCCGCAAACGTGAGCGAGACCTTCGGAACCCGTTCCTGGCCGAAGGAGATCCGCCTCAAGAAGGCGGAAAAGCTGCTCGAGATCGACTTCGACGACCGCTGCACCTTTGTCTATCCGGCCGAACTGCTGCGGGTCGAAAGCCCGTCCGCCGAGGTGATGGGTCACGCCCCTGATCAAAAGCAGATCGTCGCCGGACGACGGCACGTGGGCATCCTCGCCCTCGAGCCCGTCGGCCACTACGCGGTGCGGATCAAATTCGACGATCTGCACGATACGGGGATTTTCAGCTGGGAGTATCTCCGCCATCTCGGCGAGAACCGCGAAGAGATATGGAAGGCTTATCTGGACGCCCTGAGCGCTAGGGGGTTGTCCCGCGATCCACCGGCGCGCGGTCATGTCAAACCGGAAGCATAACGCTGTGGGACGAGGGGTCACGGTTGCAGAGGCGACAGCGCGCGACCTCGAAGAAGCTGCCGCTCTGTTTGATGCCTACCGGGTTTTCTATCGTCAGACATCCGACATCGCCGCGGCCCGAAACTTTCTCGCCGAGCGTTTCAGGCGCGGGGATGCTGTGCTTCTGCTAGCGCGCCACAACGGCAACCCAGCCGGCTTCGTGCAGCTCTACCCATCGCTCTCGTCGGTGTCGATGAAACGTATCTGGATCCTCAACGATCTTTACGTCTCAGCTGGCGCGCGGCGCCGGGGTATCGGCAAGCGCCTGATGGATGCCGCGCGTGACCATGCGGCAAAGACGGACGCCATCCGCCTCGAACTCACCACCGAGCACAACAACACCACCGCCCAGGCACTCTACGAGCGCTGCGGCTACGTCCGCGACACACTCTTCTACAAGTACATCCTGACGATCGGGACGCAGGCATGAGCGCGGTAAAGCTCTGGCCGCCAGGCTCCCAGCGCAAAGCTGCCATCCGTGAACTCTTCGAGAGGCTGGGCCCCGAGCGGGATCGCTGGATCCGCCGCAATGCCTACTACTACGAAGAAGACAGGCGGTTCCTCCGTTTCCTTATACCCGAAGGCTTAAGCATACTCGAGATCGGATCCGGCACGGGGCAGCTGCTGGCCGCTTTGCGGCCGCAGCGTGGTGTGGGAATCGAGTTTAGCGCCACGATGATCGATGGCGCCCGTCGAGCCTACCCGCATCTGGAGTTCGTTCTCGGCGATGCTGAGGATCCGGATATTTTGGCGCAGATCGAGGGGCCTTTCGATATCGTCATCTTCGATGATACATTCGGATTGCTCGACGACTGCCAGACCTTCCTTGCCTGTCTGAAGAAGCGCCTGAGTGCCAATTGTCGAGTCGTCATCGCCCACCACAACCATCTCTGGGAGCCCGGGTTGCGACTCGGCGAAATGCTGGGGCTCAAGATGCCGCAGGTGGGTAACAGCTGGCTGTCAGATCACGACGTGCAGAACCTTCTGCAGCTTGCCGGGTACGAGATGGTACAGGGCGATCGTCGTCAGCTCGTGCCATATCGCGTAGGTGGAATTGGTACAATTGTAAACCGCTATCTGGCAACACTGCCGCTGCTCCAAAGATTGTGTGTACGAAACTACGTCGTGGCTCGGCCGGTGCTGCCAAACCCGGCGATCCGCTCCGCAAGCGTGATCATTCCCTGTCGGAACGAACGCGGCAACATTGCACCGCTGGTCAGACGCCTTCCGGTCTTCTCCGAGAATCAGGAAATTATTTTCGTCGAGGGTCACAGCAGTGATGACACCTACGAGGAGGTGGAGCGCGTCATCAGGGCCAATCCAGGACGCTCGATCCAACTTCTGCGGCAGCCCGGTATCGGCAAGGGCGATGCTGTGCGTGCCGGTATGGCGACCGCGACTGGGGATATCGTAATGATTCTAGACGCCGACATGACCGTGGCACCAGAGGATATGCCGAAGGTCTTCGACCTCCTGGCGTCGAACCGTGCCGAGTTCGTCAACGGCACGCGCTTCATCTATCCGATGGAGGGAGGTGCCATGCGCTTTCTCAACCTCCTCGGCAATCGGGGCTTTTCGCTGATTTTTTCTTGGCTTCTCAACCGGCGCTTTACGGACACGCTGTGCGGCACCAAGGCCCTGAGCAAGCGCCACTGGGACGCGATCATGCAGGCCCGCGGCCAGTTCAAGGTCGACGATCCGTTCGGCGATTTCGACCTAATTCTCGGAGCCGCCCGCTTAACCTTGAAAACTGCAGAACTGCCCGTGCGCTATGGTGAGCGGCGCTACGGCGAAACCCAAATCTCCCGCTTCCGGCACGGATGGTATCTGTTGCGCATGGCATTTGCCGCCTACCGGCGGCTGAAGACTTTTTGAGATGACAAGCATGCTGACACCAGTGACGCGGCTTGTGCTGTTTCTCATACTTTCGGCAGCTCTTATCGTTCCCTTCGGAAAGGGCCTGTTGCGCGCCTATATTGAGCAAGCTGATCCCGATATCGTATTTGCCTACCAGGCTCTGCAACTGAACGACGGCGACAGCCGCATCAACGCAGAGCATACCGGATATGCCTATTTCCTGATCCTCGCATTCGTGCTGCGCCTCGCAGC
>VGEN01000299.1 GCA_016869285.1 Alphaproteobacteria bacterium | reverse complement strand
GAAGCGCCAGGCAGTGACCAATCCCAACAACACGATCTATGCCGTCAAGCGCCTGATCGGCCGCCGCTTCGAAGATCCGATGGTGGCGAAGGACATGGGCCTGGTGCCCTACAAGATCGTCAAGGCAGACAACGGCGACGCCTGGGTCGAGGGCGACAGCAAGCGCTACAGCCCCAGCCAGATCTCGGCCTTCATCCTGCAGAAGATGAAGGAGACTGCCGAAGCCTATCTAGGTGAGAAAGTGACGCAGGCCGTCATCACGGTGCCGGCGTACTTCAACGATTCCCAGCGCCAGGCGACCAAGGACGCCGGCAAGATCGCCGGCCTCGAGGTGCTGCGTATCATCAACGAGCCGACAGCCGCAGCACTCGCCTACGGCCTCGAGAAAAAGAAGAGCGGCACCATCGCGGTCTACGATCTCGGCGGCGGTACTTTCGACGTCTCGGTGCTCGAGATCGGCGACGGCGTCTTCGAGGTGAAGTCGACCAACGGCGACACCTTCCTCGGCGGCGAGGATTTCGACAAGGAGATCATCGATTACCTGGCGAGCGAGTTCAAAAAGGACCAGGGCATCGACCTGCGCAGCGACAAGCTGGCCCTGCAGCGGCTGAAGGAAGCTGCCGAAAAGGCCAAGATTGAGCTGTCCTCGTCGACGCAGACCGAGGTCAACCTGCCGTTCATCACGGCCGACCAGAGCGGCCCCAAGCACCTCAACATCAAGCTCACGCGCGCCAAGCTCGAGAGCCTGGTCGACCATCTGATTCAGAAGACCATCGATCCCTGCAGGGCAGCACTCAAGGATGCCGGCCTCAAGGCGTCCGAGATCGACGAGGTCGTGCTGGTCGGCGGCATGACGCGCATGCCCAAGGTCATCGAGACGGTGAAGCAGTTCTTCGGGCGCGAGCCGCATCGCGGCGTCAACCCCGACGAGGTCGTGGCGCTGGGCGCGGCGATCCAGGCCGGCGTGCTCAAGGGCGACGTCAAGGACGTGCTGCTGCTCGACGTGACACCGCTGTCGCTGGGCATCGAGACCCTGGGCGGCGTGTTCACCCGCCTGATCGACCGTAACACCACGATCCCGACGCGCAAGGGCCAGACCTTCTCGACCGCCGAGGACAACCAGAACGCGGTGACCATCCGTGTCTTCCAGGGCGAGCGCGAGATGGCGGCGGACAACAAGCTGCTCGGCCAGTTCGACCTGGTCGGCATTCCGCCGGCACCGCGCGGCGTGCCGCAGGTCGAGGTGACCTTCGACATCGACGCCAACGGCATCGTCCAGGTCTCGGCCAAGGACAAGGGTACGGGCAAGGAGCAGCAGATCCGCATCCAGGCCTCCGGCGGCTTGAGCGAGAACGACATCAAGAAAATGGTCAAGGACGCCGAGGAGCACGCAGCGGAGGATAAGAAGCGTCGCGAGCTGGTCGACGCCCGCAACCAGGCCGACAGCCTTATCCACTCGGCGGAGAAGAACCTAAAAGAGTACGGCGACAAGGTCGGCGGCGACGAGAAGTCCAAGATCGAAGCCGATATCGCAGCGCTCAAGGCGATCAAGGACGGGGACGACGCGGCGGCGATCAAGGCCAAGACCGAGGCGCTCGTCCAGTCATCGATGAAGCTCGGCGAGGCGATGTACAAGGCCTCGCAGGCTAGCGGTGCCGGCGGGCCGGAAGGCCCGGCTCCGGGCGGCGATGCCGGCCCCGGTGCGGGGGCGGGCAGCGCCAAGGATGCCAAGGACGGCAAGGTCGTCGACGCCGATTTCGAGGAAGTCGACGAGAAGAAGAACAAGCGCGCGTGATCGCGTTCACGGGACCGGGGCCCGCTGCCCCGGCCCCGTGACAGTTTTCGGGGTGGCGGTCTGGGGTTCCTCGGGTCAATGGCGAAACAGGATTATTACGAGACGCTGGGCGTCGCGAAGGGCGCATCGCCCGAGGACCTGAAGAAGGCCTACCGCAAGCTCGCCATGCAGCATCACCCGGACCGCAATCCGGGCGACAAGAAGGCCGAGCAGCGCTTCAAGGAACTCAACGAAGCCTACGACGTCCTCAAGGACGAGCAGAAGCGCGCAGCCTATGACCGCTTCGGCCACGCGGCCTTCGAGGGTGGCGCCAATGGCCGCTCCGGCGATGCCGGATTCAATATGGGCGGTTTCGCCGACATCTTCGACGAGATGTTCGGCGAGTTCATGGGCGGCGGGCGCCGCGGCGGTGGCGGCCGCCAGGCGCCGCAGGGTGCGGACCTGCGCTACAACCTCGAGATCTCGCTGGAGGATGCCTTCCGCGGCAAGACCGCGACCGTCCGTCTGGCCGCTGCCGTCCTCTGCGAGGAATGCACGGGCACGGGCGCGGAAACCGGCTCCCGGCCGGTGACTTGCCCGACCTGCCGCGGTCACGGCAAGGTGCGCAGCCAGCAGGGCTTCTTCACGGTCGAACGCACTTGCCCGTCGTGCCACGGCCAGGGCGCGGTGATCGAAAAGCCGTGCCCGGCCTGCCGCGGTCAAGGCCGGGTCAAGCGCGAACGCACGCTCAACGTCAATATTCCCGCCGGTGTCGAGGAAGGGACCCGTATCCGGCTGGCCGGCGAAGGCGAGGCGGGGGTGCGCGGCACGCCGCCGGGGGATCTCTATATCTTTCTGAGCGTTGCGCCCCACCGCATCTTTCAGCGCGACGGGGCGGACATCTACTGCCGCGTGCCTATCCCCATGACCACGGCGGCGCTGGGCGGGGCCATCGAGGTGCCGACGGTCGACGGCAGCCGCGCCCGGGTGAATATCACGGCCGGCGCCCAGACCGGCCAGCAGTTCCGCCTCAAAGGCAAGG
>VGEN01000298.1 GCA_016869285.1 Alphaproteobacteria bacterium | reverse complement strand
CAAGGCGCAGCACGCGGCTCGGATTGACGACCGACGGATCGCCGCCGAGTGCCTGGGCGAGGGCGCTGTTCTGCGCGCGACAAATGTCGGGATCGCGCTGCGGCTCGCTCAACCGCCAATACAACTGAGCGCGCACATGGGGATGGCGGCCAGTGATGACCACCGCGGTCGGCGGACAGCCGCGCTCGCGGCATGTGGCGGCTGCTGCCTGCATGACGTCATCGTCGATATCGACGTAATAGGCGGTGAGCGCAAAGAAGTCCTCGTCGCTGCAGCGGCCAAAGGGCGCGGTGTCGGGTTTGCGCAGGGCGGCGCCGATATAGACGTTCTGACCGGGCCTGCGATTTTCGGCAACGGCGCGCTCGACCAGCTCGTCGAGCTGATCGGTGCCGAAGATCGCCGCATGCTTGAGCCTGCCGTCGCGGGCGTCGGTCCAGGCGAGCTCTATGCGCCCTTCCTGGCAGCCGTCGAGCCAGCCCTCGAACAGATGGCCGACATGGCGGCGCATCTGCACCGGATCGGGCTCGATCATGGGCTGAATGTTGGACATGTCCATCAAGGGCGCCGGGAGGGGAGGCCGGAGGGCCGAAGCCCTCCGGGGTCGGGTGTCAGAACACGGCTTCGGCGAGTGGATCGGCGGCGGCCTTCGCCACCGGCGGCGGCACATGTTGGGCGGTGGTCTTGGACGGCGCCGACGGCGCGGCACTGCCCTGCCAGAGGTCGGCGGCCGCGATCGGGCTGACGCTCGGCAGCTCGGCTGGGCGATCGACCCATTTGGCGATGGCGAGGGTCGGCCGGTAGTTGGTGCCGTAGCGATCCTTCATCGCCTGCGAGCCGGTGCAGGCAATGACCGGCAGCTTGCCAGCATGGGCGGCCTTGTCGGCCTCGTACTGGGCGTAGACCTCCTTGATCGCGTTCGACATGTGGATAGAAGCACTGGCGAGTTCGACCGCACCGCCGAAGAACTTTGGGCTGTAGGCCATGACGACGAAGCCACGCTTGAAGCCCTCGCCCGGCAGCGGTGCCGCCTTGTCGATGCTGGCGTCCATCACCCGCTCCGGCGCCTGGCCCTCGCGGAAGCGGAGCCAGCCGGTGGCGATGTTGTCGAAGTCGGCAACGAAGGTCGGACGCTGGATCTCCGCATCCTCGCCGTCGGCGCCGCGCACGAACCACTTGTCGGCCTTGGCGTTGTACTTCACGTAGTTCTTGAGATTGGCAGAGCCACCAATGTTGAGAGCCATGATCCTTCTCCTTATCTGGGGTGCGGGCTAGAAACCGAAGACGTCCGCGCCACGCGCACGCGTGAGCGGGTTCGACCAGTGGAAGCGCTCGTAGTCGGGGACGATCAGTCCGCAGATCTCGCGGGCATCGGCCGAGAGCCTGAGGAAGCGCTCGAGGCGGAGCGCTATCTCGCGAAGCGCTGCCAGCTGGCGGTCAACCTCGACGCGCTCGAGCTCGTAGACCACGACCGCGCGACCGTCCTTCTTGCCGGCGGTGGGCTTCACATAGGCGAAGCGCATGGCGTAGTTGCCATGAGCGCGGGTGTAGACCGCGCCCTGGCGGGCATGCGAGAGCGAGATCGCCGAGGGCAGGCGCTCGCCGGTCTTGAGATCGAGGACCAGGCCGTGCTGATCGAAGCGCCAGTCGATGAAGCCGATCACCGGCACCGGCACGCCCTCGAGGCGGATCTCGACACGGTCCTGGTAGCTGGTCGGGGCGCCGTACTGGCGGAGCTCGGCCAGGCCGTGCTCGACATAGCCTGGGATCTGGTCCCGCTCGCTCTCACGCCGGTCGTCGGGGGCGAGGGCCATCTCGCGGTCGAAGGCGGCGAGTGCCGTCGCCATGCAGGCCTCGATCGAGCGTGACGGATCGACCAGCCCGCTATGGATCCCCTCCTCCACCGCTTTTCCCCGCACCATCAGCGCCGAGGGCGGGCTGCGAAAACCCAGCAGGCGCTCCATCGCCCACACTGCCGGCTCGGCGACCCAGAGATTCAGCGACGAGGCCGACAGGTGATCGATGCCGTGACGTGCGAAGCCGTTCATGGGGTCTCCGATCCGATCAGGCGGGAAAGGCTGGTGGTGTGCCGGCGCGCGATGGCGAGGTAGCTGAGGTCCTCGGGCCCATGGCGGCGCTGCAGCAGATCGGCAAGGCCACGCTCGGCGGCCCAAGCGACGCGAGCGGCGAGGCGATCGAGAGCGCCGCCCTCAGCCCAGTGCCGGTCGACGGCGAGAAATCCCCGGTGGTAGACGAGCGCCTCGCCGGGCTCGGCCTGGCCGAGCCATCCGAGGAACTCCATCTCTCCCATGGGAGTGCCGAGCGGTCGGTTCATGCCCGCCCCCGAGGGCGAAGACCGGATGCCGGCACCGCGTTGGTCGCATTCCGCAGCTGCGCCGCCTCGTAGGCCTCGATGTCAGCCAGTCGGTAGACGACGCGGCCGCCGATCTTGAGATAGCAGGGTCCGTAACCCGTCCAGCGCCAGCGCTCGAGCGTCCGGTGGTTGAGCGCCCAACGGCGGGCCAATTCGGCCTGATTGAGATGGCGGATATGCAGATCGCTCATCCTATTTTCCTATTTCTGGACCGATCGGCCGCCTCTGCGTCCAATTTGTCCATGTAGCTCAGGATCTTGTCGGCGGTTGCAAGCGTCGGGGAGCGACCGCGGCGGAGGTTAAGCACGAAGGCGCGATCGCCCACTGCCATGCGGCCGAATTCGCTCGGCTTGGTGCCGGTTCTGGTGAGAAACGCCTCGATACTCGCCAGAAAGTGTTCGCTGATCGTTCTTGTCATAGGACGCATCAAAGCGATGCTGGCCTATTGCGTCAATGAAAAGAGATTGGTAATTTCCTACATATGCACATCAAGGACTTGCCAGCCATGATCCTCGACCCGACACGCATTCTGGTGCTGAA
>VGEN01000297.1 GCA_016869285.1 Alphaproteobacteria bacterium | reverse complement strand
GTCTATTCCGATTGCTGGAAGGGCTACAACGTGCTCGACGTATCCGACTTCAAGCACTTCCGGATCAATCACTCCGAGCTCTTCGCTGATCGGCAGAATCACATCAACGGCATCGAGAACTTCTGGAACCAGGCCAAGCGCCACATGCGCAAGTTCAACGGTGTCCCGAAGGCCCATTTCGGGCTATTCTTGAAAGAGTGCGAGTGGCGCTTCAACACCAGTGACCCATCCAAGCAACTAACCCAGATCAAACAATGGGTTAAGCGTCATCTCAGGTAGTTATCTGGGACAGCCCCCTTCCTAATATCCAGATCAACGACAATAGGCGAGCCGCAGGCAGGCTCGAAGGCAATACGCTGGCGCTCGCGCTCGAGACCGGAACGGGCACCTGGCGCTTCGACGGCGACGACAAGCCGGGCGTGGCGATGCAGGCGCTGGGCGAGGTCGGCGGACCGTTGCAGATCCCGAGCCCGATGACCCGCGTGCCCGCCGGAACCGAGATCCGCCTCTCCATCCGCAACAAGGACGGAGACGGCGCCCTGATCATGCACGGCCTCTACGACCGCCCGGCGCCCGGCGACGCGACGGTCACGATCGCCCCGGGCGAGACGCGCGAGGTCCGCTTCCGCCTGAGCATGCCCGGCACCTACTACTACTGGGGCTCGCGCAGCGACAAGCCAATGAGCGCGCGCATGGGCGCGGATTCGCAGCTCGCCGGGGCCATCGTCGTCGATCCGGCGGGCGCGAAGCCCGACCCCAAGGAAGAGATCTTCGTCATCACCGAGTGGCTCGACGCCTATCGGACCAACGGCGCGCCGGTGTTCTCGGCCGCGCTCGCGGTGATCAACGGGCGCTCATGGCCGGCCAATCGGCGGCTGACCTACACCGAGGGCGAAGCCGTCAAGTGGCGGTGGATCAACGCCTCGATGGAGGACCACCCGCTGCATCTGCACGGGTTCTACTTCCGCGTCGACAGCCGCGGCGACGGACTCTCGGATCGCCTCTACCCGGCAGGTCCGGAACGCGACTGGGTGGTCACAGAGCAGGTGATGACCGGCGAGACCATCACCATGACCTGGATCCCGACCCAGCCCGGCAACTGGATCTTCCACTGCCACAACCCCTATCACATGCGGCAGCACTTCCCCTTCGAGATGCTGCAGTCGAAGGCCTTTCCGCTGCGCGCCGCGCCGGAGTTCTTCGCCGCTCTGGCGGCGACGCGCGAGATGGCAGGCATGGTGCTCGGCGTCACCGTGCGCCCGAAGGACGGACCGCGCTACAACCCGCGCACGCCCGAGGGCCGGCGCAAGATTGACATGACCGTAGAGGCGACGCCCGAGACCACCGACCAGGTGCCGTCGCTCCGCTACGTCGTCAACGAGGATCGCCGTCCCGAGGTGCTGGCGCGCGCCGCCGGCCCGCTGCTCGTTCTCACCAAGGGCGAGCCGACGCAGGTCACGATCAAGAACCGCATGAAGGACATGACCACCGTGCACTGGCACGGGATCGAGCTCGAATCCTACTTCGACGGCGTCGGCGAGTTCGGCGGCGATCCCAAGCGTGGCCGGTCGCCGATGATCCATCCCGGCCATGAATTCGTCGCACGCTTCACGCCGCCGCGCGCCGGCACCTTCATGTACCACACGCATATGGTCGAGGCGGAGCAGGGCGAAGCCGGCCTCAACGGCCCGATCGTCGTGCTCGAGCCGGGCCAGAAATTCGACTCCGCGCGCGATCACGTCATCCTGGTGACAGCGGCACGCTCCTTCGCCGATCAAGGCCGCTTCCTGCTCGTCAACGGCGTCAACCCGCCTGAGCCGATCGAGATCGTCCAGGGCCAGAAGCACCGTTTCCGCTTCATCAACCTGCACACCTTCGAAGGCGGCCTCGTCGCCGAGGTGAAGCAGGACGCGACGCTCGGCCTGTGGCGCGCGATCGCCAAGGACGGACGTGACCTTCCGCGCTCGCGCCAGGTCGACAAGCCGGCGCGCCAGATGGTGAGCCTGGGCGAGACCTACGATTTTGAGTTCGTCGCCACCAACCCGGGCACCTACAAGCTCGAGCTCTCCAACCCGCGCTTCAATAAGCTGTGGACCACGATTCCGCTGAACGTGGTCGCGGCCCCGACGCGACGGGCCGAGCTCATCCAGCCGACCGGCGCGCCGCCACCGCCGGCAAGCTGGCGCAGTATGCTGGCCTCGCTGCTGCCGACATGGACGGTGGCGAACGCCTTGGCCGTGCCGCCCCTGCCCTCTGCCGACGGGTTCTTCGAGGCCGCTTGCCTGCCGCAGCCGCCATCGTGAGCGCCGGCGGGGCCTAACCCCGCCTTCGGCGACAATGCTATGGTGAGGCTTGGCTATCGATCGCAGGCTATCGGTCAAGCGCCTCATCGTGTTCGTCTTCCTGCCGCTTGTGCTGCTGATCGGCGCGGCCGTCGGCATCATGACCTCAGGCCTGATGAAGACGGCCGACAAGACCGACGAGCCGCCGCCGCCGCCGAAGATCGACCTGACCAAGCTTCCAGGCGGCTATGTCGACGTTCCGGACCTCATCATCAACATGAGGGCCCCGGACGGCTCGGCCCGGCTGCTGATCATGCAGGTGACGATGCACCTCGAGACCCAGGAGGCGCGGCCGCTGGTGCAAGCGGACCTGCCGAAAGTCCAGAGCGCGCTGATCCTCTTCCTGAGAAAGCAGAACCCGGACGCGCTCTAACCCGGCCTATTCACGGGCGAGCATGATTTGAATTGCGGCGATGGAAGGCGATCAGATGGCATGCTTTGTCGTTGCGCCTTTTTCATCGCGGGTTGGTTTGTCGGGTGTCGGGTTATTGGTTTGGGATTGAGGGAACGGGTGTTTTCGGGGCATCGGCCCCGTCGGTCATGGAGCGGCGGGTCGAAGCGCGCCGGCGAGCAAGCGGATGAGAGCGGCATCCGGGCAAACGGCGGC
>VGEN01000296.1 GCA_016869285.1 Alphaproteobacteria bacterium | reverse complement strand
CCGACGAGGGCGCCAAAGGCGAAGGCGAGGCCGATGCCGAGCCAGGGCGACAATTCGTAATAGCCGGAGACGATGGCGATGATGATCGAAGTCGCGCCGACCACCGACCCGACCGAAAGATCGAACTCGCCGGCGATCATCAGCATGCCGATCGGGATGGCGATGATCCCGAGCTCGGCCGCGGTGTCGAGCCAGCCGGCGATGCCGAGCGGGCTGAGGAAGCCGTTCTTGCTCGCCAGGATCGCGAAAAACACGAAGACAAAGATGGCCGAGATCACGCCTCCCGCCTCGGGCCGGAGAAGAAGGCGGCGGAGGACGCCCGGTGTCGGCGCCCTCGCCGCGTTCGACTCGGCCTCCGCGGCAATGCCGGGGCCCGCCCGACCGCCGGCGCTGATCTCGGTCTCGGTCATCATCAACCTCGCGGAGACCTGAATCGCGGGACGCGAGGCGGAGGCCAAAGGGAAAGCCAACCGCCTCGCAGCCGCGAAGGAGGACGCGACCGCGCCCCTACTGCGACCCAACAACGTTGGGATATTTCTCGAACACCGCCACGATCTTTTCGACGTTCTTCTTGTCGACGACGCTCGGCCCGGTGTGGACCATGCCGACCGGCGCCAGCCCCAACTTGACGTAGTGGTAGGCGAAGAGGACGCCGTAATACCCGTCGAGATAAGGCTGCTCGTTGATCAGGAACTCGATCTTGCCGTTCTGGATCTGCTCGAGCGCCACCTTGGAAATCTCGAGCGTTCCGACCTTGATCTTGCCGGTCAGCTGGGCGGCATCGACCGCGGCGGTCGCGGCCGTGGCCACGGCGGCGTTCAGGCAGAAGATGCCGTCGATGTCCTTATCCGACATCCACCCGATGACCGGCTCTTCGGGGCAAGATTGACGCCAGGGACGCGCATTTGCAAGCCGGAACCCGGCCGTAAGCGATCAGATGGCCCGGAGGCCGGCAAAATCGGCGCGGCGCGTGCCGGAAACACCGATATTGTCCTCGCCAGGACACACCTCTCCCGTAGTTCTTGCTGGAACCCATGCCGCCGGCCCATTCACGCCGGCGCAGGATCGGGCGGCGGACGCAGTTCGGCAATCAATCGCAGGATCTCGGCGAACAGCCTCCTCGGCACGGCGACCTCGGCCATCTGGAAGGCGACGTAGCGGCCATGGATGACGAGCCTGGCGCCGACCTTGATCAGCTTCTCCCTCAGGCTGGTCAGCGACCAGTCCTTGATCGGCTCCGGTGTCGCCAGCGTGCGCAGGAAGTTGGCGAGATTGTAGGCGAGCGCATGAAGCTGAAGCCGGACCGCGTTGGCCGCGAACGTCCGGCATGACAACCGCGTCCACTTGATCGCGCCCTTGCCCTCTTTGATCCATTGCTCGCATGTGCCGCGTTGATTGTAGAAGGCGACCACCCGCTCGGCCGGACGGGACAGGTTGGTGACGATGAAGCCGACCCTCGGAACAAGCTCGCCCGGATGCCATTCCACCTTGGCGACCACCCGGCGCGGCTTCGTCCAGCTTCCGGCTTGATAGGTGAAGCTGGCGTGGAACCGACGCACATGGTTCGGGGGACGCCCGACCGGGCGCGTCAACAAGTAGCCGATCCTCGCCTGGAGGACCTGGTTGGTGGGAATGCGGATCGCATACTTGATCCCCTCGGCTTCCAGGTAGTCGTAGACGCCCGGCATGGCGAAGGCGGCATCGGACCGGAAATAGAGGCGCAGGACCTTGCCCCGATAGCGGGCCACGACCGGGGCCAGCACGTCTTGCCAGCGGTCGGCGCTGTGGACGTTGCCGGGACGAAGCTCACAGCGTTCCAGATCACCGAACTGGTTGAACAGGAACAGCGGGTGGTAGCAGGTGCAGGCGAAGTGCCCGTTCCAGACGCTCATCTCCTGATCGCCATGGGTGGGGCTGACGCTCGAATCCATGTCGAGCACGATGCCTCGCGGCGGACGGCGGCCATGAACGCCGTCGATCCATTGGCCGGAGAGGTCGGCGAGGGCCGGGAGGTTGTTGGACGCCGCGAGCCACTTCGTCTCGAAGCGGCCCATCTGGCTCGGCGAGGCCGCAGAACCCTGAGCCGCCTTGCCACCGACGATCCAGCGCATCGCCGGATCGTGACGCAGGCGCTCGGCATCATTCACGTCCTCGTAGCCGGCGAGCCGCCCGAACACCGACTGCCGCAGCAACCCGACCAGAGCATGGCGGCCGTTCCGGCCGGTCCGCGCATCGGCGAGCACGTTCGCGGCCATTGCGCTGAGACCGAGGGCGTCATCGAGTTCGCGATAGGCGAGCAATCCGGCATCGGAGGTGATCCGCGTGCCATGGAACTCCAGCTTCACGCGGCGGTCGAAATCGAGCCGGAGCGGACCATCACCCGATTCACCCGCTGGGTTCTGCAAAACAGCCTCGTGCAATCCAGATTAAGCTACTGATTCTCTTATCTGAATCGCTACGCAATTGCAGCAAAATACCGCGTCATCCGGCGAATGCGGGTTGAACTGGAAGGGCACGCTGATCAGGTTGGCGATCGGGTTGGCCAGCTGCTTGGCGAGCTCGTCGCTGCTTTCCTGGGCCTGCGCTGCGATCGACAGGCTCGAAGCCGCGAGGCCGGCGGCGAAGGTCAAAGGCAGGCTGAGTTTCCCGATCTTAGCCATTGCTGCGTCTCCAAAACTGCAGTTCGAGTTATCGCTCCAAGCTCTCCGCGCGGAAACGGTCCTCGACGATAGCCGAAATCTCCGATGCAAGCTCCTCAACGAGGATACTATACTCGCACTTTCGCGATGCCGCCTGCTCCGATGGCGCGTGGCTCCAGCGAGCGAGTGCGTCTTCCGCCTCGCCGAAGTCTCCGCAAAGCGAGCGAAAAGCCCCGTCGGCGATGGCGAGTCGCCGGATCTCCAGGCTTCTTTGGGGGAAGCGCCGGACTGCGGCGAGCACCCCTTTGTCCATGGTCG
>VGEN01000295.1 GCA_016869285.1 Alphaproteobacteria bacterium | reverse complement strand
TGACCTACTTCGCCTTCCCAGACATCCACTGGCAGAAGATCCGCACCAACAACCCACTCGAGCGGATCATGAAAGAGATCCGCCGACGAACCCGTGTCGTCGGTGCCTTCCCTGATGGTCAGTCCTGTCTCAACTTGGCGGCTGCGCGGCTGCGCTATATCGCAGGATCGGCGTGGTCAGCCAGGTGCTACATGAACATGCGGCCACTCTATCAGCCGCAGGTCCCACAATCCGGAGCCGCCGCCTGATCAAATGTGCGAAAGATTCTGGACAGCACCTTCGGGTCTGCCGCGCCTGACTACGAGGCGTCGCAACCGGCTGCTCTAGTCGCCGGGCTCCATGGAGGGGCGGCCGAACGCCCGCGGCCGCTTGCCCGCCAGGCGCGGAGGGCCCATCGGCCCTGACGCCGCCTCGGGGCGCCATTCGGGAAAGGGCGCGAGGGTGGAGCGCCACGCCGATCGATCCGTAATATATCCAATTTGGATATAAGTGCCTGGCGCCGGCTTCTGCTCTTAATTGGATTAATCAGCCTGGGATGATAGATGTCAAAATAGATGGATGTGGTTCCGCTGGGACGACAAGTCGCGATAGGGCAATCACAGGGAAGCACCCGATGGAATTTGACTCTACACGCGTGTTGTTGGTCGAGGATGATGACGACGCTGCCGAGGAAATGGCGGAGGCGCTCTCCAACGCCGGCTATCCCGTGACGCGCGTCGCTGACGGACAGGATGCCCTGTCACTTCTCAAGTCTCGTCCCGAGATTGGAGTCGTCGTCACCGACATCAACATGCCTCGCATGGATGGGCTCGCCTTCATCGAAAGCCTGCGCCAGCTCGAGCAGCCGGGTCGGGAATGGCAAGTCGTCTTCATGTCGGGCGAGTCCCGGATCGAGTATCCGATCAAGGCCATTCGACACCGCCCGATCGAGTATCTGCAAAAGCCCATCAATGCTACCGAGCTTTGCGATGCGGTTCAGCGCGCTTTTGAGGCGGCCCGCGAGCGCGCCCGGGAGACGTCATCGCGCGACGGCATGCTCGTTTCGCTCAACCAGATGAGGGCGTTGGTCAACAGCCTCGCTGCGAACCTGGGCCCGGCCCAGGATGCCGCAATCCCGGTCCCCAGTATCACGCCGCGTGATCCGGCGAAGCCGCGCTTGAATCGTCCGGCCGTCGCGGCTGATGCCAAGGTCGATGAGTCCAAGGACGTCTCGGATCTTGCGCAGAGAATTAAGCGCCTGATCCGGGCCCAGAACTCACGCTCCTTGTTCTTCGATGCCGCTCTCTTCTCGGACCCTTGCTGGGAAATGCTGCTCGATTTGATGTCCAACCATTTGCTTGGGCGTGAAATTTCGGTTTCGAGCCTTTGCATAGCCTCTGGCGTGCCGCAGACCACGGCCCTTCGTCGCATCGACGATCTCGCGCAAGCGAACCTGATCGAGCGCGTCGCCGACCCTGCCGACCGCCGCCGGGTGTACATCCGCCTCAAGGATGATACGGTGAAAAAGCTTGATCGCTATCTTCAGTCGTTCTGGTCGATCGCCTCGGAGGCGGAACCCGCTCGTCGCGTCTGACGCGGCAAACGCCACAGGTAGAGGTGCGTTCGTCGACGGTCCCTCAAGACGATACACCGGTCGGGTGGCCAGTCGGCGCTTCCGAAGCTGTTGCTGATCAGCCAGGTTCCAGGACGCATCTCGCGGGCAGCCTTCTCGAGCAATCGCGGCATGGCCGCAGGCGAGAGAAAGGCATAGGCGAGATCCACCTGCCCGAGCGGGAACCCGAACAGGTCGCCGCGCCATACGTGGAACGGACGGCCCGCAAGCGCGCTCCTGAGCCTGAGCAGCAGCCACAGCACGGGCGACCGTTCGATCGACCAGACCTCTCGGACATCCGTTTGTGCTAGCGCATGGGATACTGTTCCTAGTCCCGCGCCGAGGTCCACGAATGACCTGGCGCGCAACAGACGAGCGAGGCGACCGATGGCCCTCGCTGCGCTTGCGTTGCTAAGGAACAGGGGAACGCGATCGGTTACGGCAGGGCCCAGTATCAAGGCGGACGCCAGCAGCAAGATCAGGGCCAGGACAGGGGAGAGGCCTATCCAGATGAAGATGAGGCCTACGGCCGAAAAGGCGCTGTTTAACGCGAGCCACCAAGGCTCCATGCGCCAGGCGCGGCCGACTGCGACGGGAACGACGAGGGCGAGGGCGTAGACGGCGATCAGCGCACCCCATCCGCGAACGGTCATCCACTGAGGGGCCGTGCAGACCGCCAGTACGGGCGCGGCCTGAATGACAAGCGAAAGCACGGGCCGTATGCCGAGCCAGTGGGGACCGGCACCCTGCGCCGGCCCCGGCTCACTTGGCAAGCAGCGCTTCCATCTCATAGAAGTCCGGTCGGTCGCCGGCCTCGATGCTCTTACGCGCCATCTCGATGGCGATCGCGGGGGCGTAGCCTTGCATGTAGGCCAGGATGGCAGCCTTGATAGTCGTATAGATCTTCGAGTCGGATTCGAAGGCCTTGCCCGCTGCCGAAGCGAGGGGGCCAAAGAAGCCGTAGCAAAAGAAGATTCCTGCGAACGTTCCGACCAGCGCGGCGCCGATGAGCTTTCCCAAGACCTCCGGTGGCTGATCCATGGCGCCCATCGTTTTGATCACGCCGAGAACCGCGGCAACAATGCCGAGCGCCGGCAGCGAGTCCCCAAGCGCACTGAGGGCAGCGACGACGGAGTGGTCGGACTTGTGATGCTCGTCGATTTCGGCATCCATCACCGACTCCATCTCCATCGCGTTGTCGGTGCCCAGCGTCAGCATGCGGAGGTAGTCCCGAATGAAGTCCATAAGGTGATGGTCCTTCGAAATTTTCGGGTACTTGCCGAAGATGTCGCTCGAATCCGGTGTTTCCACGTGCGGCTCGAGCGCAACGGCTCCCTTCTGCTTCGCGAGCTTGAACAGCTCGAAGAGGCAGG
>VGEN01000294.1 GCA_016869285.1 Alphaproteobacteria bacterium | reverse complement strand
TGAATGAAAATACCAACGGCCTCATTCGCGACTTCTTCCCAAAGGGTACAGACTTCTCTACGATCTCCGATGCCGAGGTGGCCATGGTCGAACGTTTGCTCAACACAAGACCTCGGAAATCTCTCGGCTTCCGTTCACCGCAAGAGGTTTTCGACTCCCTCGCTGGCTCCTAAATCTCTATGCACTGGCGAGTTGAATCCGCGATAGGTAAACCGATCCGCCTCCTGCTCGTACTTCAGTATCCACACATAGGGCAGCGCTTCCTTGATCGCCGCCGGATCGAGGTCGTCGAGCATCGGGAGCCGGCCGGCGGTCCAGAACGACATCCAGAATTCGTAGACCTTACGGACAGCCGGGCTGCGGATGGCGCCCAGGATCTCGGTGACCGAAGGTATTGTCACGGCCCCATCACTCCACGCCATCTCCGGGGTTGGCGCCGTCGTCGCGGCGCTCCCCGAGGAGGCCCGGCCAGTCGTCACGCGCTTCTCGTCCTATCGCGCTCCTGGCTCGCGGCTCCCGCTCTCGGCCTCTTGGCAGGCTCTGCATCCGCGCATCCCCGCTCCTGTCGGGCCATCAGGCTCGTGGCCCCTCCCCCAGAAGCGTCGCTGCTCACAATCCCGGAAGCATGTTACTGGATTCTTGAACGGTAACCCGGCACATTCCATGCTTGTCCCTGACGGCCCCCTTAGTACCGGACGCCTATCGGATGGTTAACGGTCTTTCATCCCGCCTGCGAAACCTGAGTCATGCCGGCCCGGTCCTCGCTCTCTTCCTCGCCGCGGGATGTGCCTCTTCCGACCAGTTACCGCAGCTCGCGGGCCTCGATCGCGCCCACGACGTCTTTGGCGCCGGCTATGACGGCCTGTCCGACTACTACATCGACCGTCTCGATATGCGGAAGCTGACGCTTCATGGCCTCAACGGCCTTAAAACGCTCGATCCGAACTTCGCCTTCACTGCCGACGACCGCCAGATCACCCTCGCTTACGGCAAGAGCGAGCCCCGAATCTTTGCATTTCCCGGCGGTGACGACCCCTCGCGCTGGGCGCGGCTTACCGTTGATGTCGTCGCCGAGAGCCGGGTGCGCTTCGCCCCGCTCAAGGACGCCTCCCCGGAAGCAATCTACAAAGCGGTCTTCGAGGCGGAGCTCGCCGACCTCGACGCCTTCTCGCGCTATTCCTCAGCCGACGCCGCCCGTAAGGCTCGCGCCAGCAGAGAGGGATTCGGCGGCATCGGCGTCACGCTCTCGATCAACGAAAGCGGCGTCGCGATCACTTCGGTCATGCCGGAAACGCCCGCCTCGCGCGCCGGACTCAAGGACGGCGACCGCATCCTCTCCGCCGGTGGCATCACGCTGAGCGGCCTTTCCTCGAACGAGGTTCTCGAGAAGCTGCGCGGTCAGATCGACTCGACGCTCGTCCTGACGATCGAGCGCGAGGGCAAGACCTCCGAATACAAGCTGCGCCGCTCGCGCATCGTACCGGCGACCGTGCTGGTCAAGCATGAAGGTAGCGCCGCGCATATCCGCGTCACCGGATTCAACCAGCGGACCGCCAAGCAGCTCGAAGAGGCCGTCGGGGCCGCGCTCGCCAATCACGGCCCTGGCCTGAAGGGCTTGATCCTCGATCTCCGAGGCAATCCGGGCGGCCTTCTTGACCAGGCCGTCTATGTTGCCGACCTCTTCCTCAACGAAGGTTTGATCCTCGGCACCGAGGGCCGCCATCCGCGCTCCAAGCAAAGCTACAAGGCGACCGCCGGCGACGTCGCGCGTGGATTGCCGATGATCGTCCTGATCAACGGCGGCTCGGCTTCCGCGGCCGAGATCGTCGCTGCGGCGCTCCAGGACAATCACCGCGCGCTCGTCATCGGCTCGACCTCCTACGGCAAGGGCAGCGTCCAGACCGTCATGCGCCTGCCGAACGATGGCGAGATGACCATCACCTGGGCACGCATGCTGAGCCCGGCAGGCCTGCCCTGGCATCGCATAGGTGTCGTGCCGAGCCTCTGCACCAGCCATCACTCGGGCGACGCTTCTCAGGTGATCGCCGATCTTCGCCGAAACGCGCCCGAGCTCGGCGCCGCCTTTGCGCAGCGCACCAGTTTCGTGCGTCAAGGTGAAACCGCTGGCGCCGAGGCCGCCCGCAAGGCCTGCCCGGCCAAGGCTTCAGAGACCGATCTCGAGCTTAAAGTAGCTCAGCAAGTTATTGACGAGGCAGGACTTTTTGTCCTTGTGTCTCGCCAGGGTCAGATTGCCCTGACGCCGTAGGCGGCCCGAGCGGCAAGGCACTTGTGGCTTGGCACGTTTTGGTTTATCCTAAACAATGTTTTAAGGAGGCTAAATGCCTCTTTTAGGATCGGCTGAGGAGGCCAGAATGGTCACCGTCACCGGACTCACCACTCCTTCTCCACCGGATGTTCTCCGCTCTTCCGTCGCGACTGCGGCGCTTGAGCGCCTAAAGGCGCGTCCCCGTCCGAGCGCAGCGCAAGCCGAGGCGCTTGCCACGCTTGCGGTCGTCCACCGCGAGATGGAAGACGCACCGCAGAAGGCGGCCGCAGCCAAAGTCGAGTATCTGCGCAACAAGCTGATGGCGATCAAGCTCGCAGCTGGTACTGCAAACGCGACCGGCGACCTCAAATTCGCGCGCTCGGCGCTCCAGGATATCCGTGTCCTCACCAAGGAGCTGACCCAGGCGCTCAAAGATGCCGGCGTGATCAAGCAACCCGGTCTGCCGGGCGAGCCGCAGCAGAGCATCCGCAAAGAGGCCAAGGCGGATGAGGTCGGCGCGGCGGGAGACGACGCCAAAGGGTTGATCGCAGATCTGCGCAAGGTGCTCTCGAAGCTGCGTATGGCGCTGGTCGCCGCGCAGATCCGCGGTGCAAGCGCGGAGGAGACCGGTGCGGGTCGTGTCCCTAGGCGTGGTGTAATTGCGGGCCCGTCAGGTCGGGCTGATCAGAGCGCCGCGATCTGAGCGACGTCGATGGCTTGATCGTCGCAGATGTTGGCGACGGTTTCCAGACTCATGTAG
>VGEN01000293.1 GCA_016869285.1 Alphaproteobacteria bacterium | reverse complement strand
GGGCGACAACATCGCCATGGAAGTCAAGCTGATCGCGCCGATCGCCATGGACGAGGGACTGCGCTTCGCCATCCGCGAGGGCGGACGCACCGTCGGTGCCGGCGTCGTCGCTTCAATCATCGAGTAGCAAGGACGCAGCGCGGCGACGCGCGAGGACAGCCATGGACAGCCAAAACATCCGCATCCGGCTCAAAGCCTTCGACCACCGGGTGCTGGACCAATCGACGGGCGAGATCGTGAACACGGCGAGGCGGACGGGCGCGCGCGTGCGCGGGCCCATCCCGCTTCCGACCCTGATCGAGAAGTTCACGGTCAACCGCTCGCCGCACATCGACAAGAAGAGCCGCGAGCAGTTTGAGATCCGGACGCACAAGCGGCTTCTCGACATCGTCGACCCGACGCCGCAGACCGTGGACGCGCTGATGAAGCTCGACCTCGCCGCCGGCGTCGATGTCGAGATCAAGCTCTAAGGGGCGGAACATGGCGGACTCCAAGCGTCAGCGCTCCGGTCTCCTGGCCCAGAAGGTCGGGATGACGCGCGTGCTCAACGACGACGGCGAGCATGTGCCCGTGACCGTGCTCAAGATCGACCAATGCCAGGTGGTGGCCGTGCGCACCGCCGAGAAGGACGGCTACACGGCGGTCCAGCTCGGTGTCGGCAAGGCCAAGGTCAAGAACGTGGCCAAGCCCGTTCGCGGCCATTTCGCCAAGGCCAAGGTCGAGCCGAAGAAGAAGCTGGTGGAGTTCCGCGTCTCCGCCGACGCGATGCTCGAGGTTGGAGCCGAGATCTCGGCCGACCATTTCGTCGCCGGCCAGTTCGTCGACGTCGTCGGCACCTCGATCGGCAAGGGCTTCGCCGGTGCGATGAAGCGCTGGAATTTCGCCGGCCTCGAGGCGAGCCATGGCGTGTCGATCTCGCACCGCTCGCACGGCTCGACCGGCAACCGCCAGGACCCGGGCAAGACCTTCAAGGGCAAGAAGATGGCGGGTCATCTCGGCGACAAGCGCATCACCGTGCAGAGCCTCAAGGTGGTCTCGGCCGATGCGATGCGCGGCATCCTGATGATCCGGGGCGCGGTCCCCGGCGCCGAGGGCGCCTATGTGCTGGTCAAGGACGCGGCCAAGCGAAAGCAGCCCAAGGACTTGAAGCTGCCCTATCCGGCGGCGGTCCGGGCCGCCGAAGCGCCGGCCGCGGCGAAGGAATAGGACCATGAAGGTCAAGATCAAGAATCTCGATGCCAAGGACGTCGGCGAGATCGATCTCGCCGACGAGGTCTTCGGCGTGAAGCCGCGGGCCGACCTGCTCGCGCGTGTCGTCAACTGGCAGCTCTCCAAGCGCCGGTCCGGCACGCACAAGACGAAGGGCATCAGCGAAATCCAAGGCACGACCAAGAAGCCCTTCGCCCAGAAGGGCGGCGGTCGTGCGCGCCAGGGCTCGCTGCGGTCGCCGCAGTTCCGCGGCGGTGCCCGCATCTTCGGGCCGGTCGTGCGCAGCCACGAGTTCGACCTGCCGAAGAAGGTCCGAAAGCTCGGCCTCAAGACCGCGCTCTCGTCCAAGGCGGCCGACGGCAAGCTGGTCATCCTCGATGCGGCGGAGATGAAGGAAGGCAAGACCAAGCAGCTGGCCGAGCGGCTCGGCAAGCTCGGCCTCACCTCGGTCCTCTTCATCGACGGCGAGAAGGTCAACGAGCTCTTCGCCCGCGCCGCGCGCAACCTACCGCATGTCGACGTGCTGCCCGAGCTCGGCGCCAACGTCTACGACATCCTTCGGCGGGACACGCTGGTGCTGACCAAGGCCGCCGTCGAGCGCCTGGAGGCGCGCCTGAAATGAGCATGCGCCCGATGAACGCCAAGCAGGTGAAGCTGAGCCAGGAGGCGATGTATGACATCGTCCGCCGCCCGGTAATCACCGAGAAGGCGACCCGCCAGAGCGAGCACAATGTCGTCGTCTTCGAGGTGCCGCTCAAGGCGTCCAAGCCGGAGATCAAGGTCGCGATCGAGACCCTGTTCAAGGTCAAGGTCAAGGCCGTCAACACCTCGATCGTCGGCGGCAAGATCAAGCGCTTCCGCGGCGAGCCGGGGGCGCGCAGCGACTGGAAGAAGGCGCTCGTGACCCTCGCCGAGGGCCATCAGATCGACGTCACCACCGGGCTCTGATCGGACAAGAACCATGGCACTCAAGTCCTACAAGCCGGTCACGCCGTCCACCCGCCAGCTGGTCATGGTCGACCGCGGCGAGCTGTGGAAGGGCGCTCCGGTCAAGTCCCTGACCGAGGGCAAGCGCAAGACCGGCGGCCGCAACAACGCCGGCCGCATCACCGCCTGGCGCAAGTCGGGCGGCCACAAGCAGCGCTATCGTGTCATCGACTTCAAGCGCCGCAAGTTCGACGTCGCCGCGACGGTCGAGCGCCTCGAATACGATCCGAACCGGACCGCGTTCATCGCGCTGATCAAGTACGCCGATGGCGAGCAGGCCTACATCCTGGCCCCGCAGCGCCTGAAGGCCGGCGATCAGGTGGTCTCGGGCCAGAAGGCCGACATCAAGCCCGGCAATGCGCTTCTGCTGAAGAACATCCCGGTTGGCACCATCGTCCATAATGTCGAGCTCAAGCCCGGCAAGGGTGGCCAGCTCGCGCGCTCGGCCGGCACCTACGTCCAGCTCGTCGGCCGCGACTCCGGCTTTGCGCTCTTGCGCCTCGCCTCGGGCGAGACCCGCATGGTCGCTTCCGAGTGCATGGCGACGATCGGCGCGGTCTCGAACCCGGACGAGCAGAACATCTCGATCGGCAAGGCCGGACGCTCGCGCTGGATGGGCATCAAGCCCAGCGTGCGCGGCGTCGCGATGAACCCGATCGATCACCCGCATGGCGGCGGCGAAGGCCGCACGTCCGGCGGCCGCCATCCGGTGACGCCTTGGGGCAAGGGCACCAAGGGCACCAAGACGCGCAACAACAAGCGGACGGACCAGTTCATCGTCCGCCGCCGGAACGCGAAGTAAGGAGGTCGATTTGACCCGCTCTGTCTGGAAG
>VGEN01000292.1 GCA_016869285.1 Alphaproteobacteria bacterium | reverse complement strand
GCGATCAGTTCACGAAGGCGATGAAAGAAAAACGCCCCTGTCTTGCGGTTCACTCCGCAGAGACTCGATGCGGTACGCGCCGTCGTTCCTGCTACGAAATGTTCGATCAGGCGATCCTGCTTCGAGACCCCCAATCGGCTCCGTCGTATCCGTCCCATGATAACTCCATAACCGAGTTATCTGGGACAGCCCCTTGAGTTATACACAGGCGTCGCCCTGAGCCGCGGCGATGGTCGCGATCCGGTCAAGGCAGAAGGGCCCCCGCCATGAGGGTTCGCGAGGACTACCGGTCGCTGAGCGGTCCCGACAAGGCCGCGATCCTCCTGATGTCGCTCGGCGACGAGCACGCCTCCAAGATGTTCGCCCTGATGAGCGACGACGAGATCAAGGAGATCTCGCAGATCATGGCGAATCTCGGCAGCGTCTCGTCCAACGTGGTCGAGCGCCTGTTCGTCGAGTTCGCCGAGCAGCTCTCCTCGACCGGCACCGTGGTCGGATCGCTCGGATCGACCGAACGCCTCTTGATGAAGGTGATGGATGCCGACCGTGCCGGCAACATCATGGAGGAGATCCGCGGCCCTGCCGGCCGCACGATGTGGGACAAGCTCGGCAACGTCAACGAGCAGGTCCTCGCAGCCTACCTCAAGAACGAGTATCCGCAGACCGTCGCCGTCGTGCTCTCGAAGATCAAGCCGGACCATGCCGGCAAGGTCCTGACCATGCTGCCCGAGAACTTCGCGATGGAAGTGGTCATGCGCATGCTGCGCATGGAGGCGGTGCAGAAGGAGGTGCTCTCCGACGTCGAGCGCACGCTCAGGACCGAGTTCATGAGCAACCTCGCGCGCGCCACGCGCCGCGACGCGCATGAGATGATGGCCGAGATCTTCAACAACCTCGACCGTGCCACCGAGTCCCGCTTCGTCGCCGCACTGGAAGAGCGCAACAAGGACGCCGCCGAGAAGATCAAGTCGATGATGTTCACCTTCGAGGACCTGTCCCGCCTCGATCCCGGCGGCGTGCAGACCCTCCTGCGCACCCTCGACAAGGCCAAGCTCGGGCTCGCCCTCAAGGGTGCCTCGGAAGGCATCCGCGATCTCTTCTTCTCCAACATGTCCGAACGCGCTGGCAAGCTGCTGCGCGAAGACATGGCAGCGCTCGGTCCCGTCCGCCTCAAGGACGTCGAGGAGGCTCAGCAAGTCATGGTGCAGACCGCCAAGGATCTGGCCGCCCGCGGCGAGATCGTGCTCTCCGATAACAAGGGCGGCGACGAGCTGGTGTACTGATCTAGTAGGTGTCGAGCCGCACCTCGCCGATGCCGGCGACGCTGAAGGTGGCCGACTCGCCGGGCGCGATCGGCGTGGTCGGGATGACGCTGCCGGTGATCACGACCATGCCGCGGCGGATAGTCTTGCCGCGGCGGTTGGCCAGATTCGCCACCCAGGCGAGCGCCCGCAACGGCCCGTCTGCCTTTCCGCGAAGCGGCGGCTTGTCCGCAATCGACAGAGTTCCCGAGGCCGCATCGATCTCGGCACGGCTCGGCGGCTTGACCGGCGGGCCGATGACGATGCCGCCGTTCCAGCAATTGTCCGCGATCAGGCTGAGCGCGCGCGTGTCCTTGTAGACGGCGTTGCGGTCGTCGACGAGCTCGAAGGCCGGCATCGCCGACTCGATAGCCTCGAAGACGCTTTCTTCGGTGTGCGGTGTGCCGCGATCCGAAAGGTCGGCGGAGAGCCGGAAGGCGATCTCGCACTCGATCTTGAGGCTGACCCAATCGGCGTGGCGGAGCCGCGCCGGGCTCCGATGGATCGTGCGCTCGAAGATCGCGCCGCCGCAGGGGCTGTCGATGCCCATGAGCTGCTGCATCACCTTGGTCATCGTCGCGATCTTCCAGCCGGCGATCGGCCCATGGACCGGAATCGCCTGGCCGTGGAAGACGTCCTGCATCGCATAGGCATCGTCGACATCGGTCGGGCGCAAGGCGCCTTGCAGGTTCGCATAGTCTCGGCGCTGCCGGCGCTCCGACCACATCTGCCGCCCTGCTCGCTCGACGCGGTCTTCGCTCGCCATCGCCCCTCCTCCCTGTCCAGAGAGCATCCGCCTCGGTAGGGTTCTAAGCCATGGCTGCGTTGCGTGTCATCGTCATCGGCGGCGGCGTACTCGGCCTGTCGAGCGCCCTGCATCTGGCCGAGCGCGGCGTTTTCGTCACCGTGATCGAGGCGGGTGCCATCGGTTCCGGCTCGACCGGCCGCTCCATCGGCGTCGTCGGCATGCAGCACGTGACGGCGCTCGATGTGGATCTGCGTGCCTATGGCGCGCGGCGCATCCGGGAGTGGACCAAGCACGGCCTCGACTTCCACGCGATCGGCTATCTCCGGCTCGGGCGCTCCGCCGGCGACCTCGCGCTGTTCGAGCAAAGCCTTGGCTTTCAGCGCGAGGCCGGGATCGCGAGCGCGCGGCTGCTCGATCCCGCCGAGATGCGTCACCTCGTGCCCGATATCAGCACCGCCGGGATGGAGGGCGGTCTGTTCGGCCCCGAGGACGGCTTCCTCGACCCGCACCGCTTCTCGTCCCTGCTCGCCGAGATGGTGCGCACGCTCGGTGGCAGCGTGCGCCAGGGCTGCCGTCTGCTCGGCGCCGAGCGCCGGGGCTCAGGCTATCGGCTGCGGACCTCCTCAGGCCCGATGGAGTGCGACGCCGTGGTCATTGCCGCCGGTGCCTGGGCGGAACGCGTGGCGAGGCTTTTCGGCCATCGGTTGCCGATCCGCCCCGAGCGCCACGAGGCGGTGACGATCCGCCTGCCTACGCCGCTGCCCTATCTGATGCCGATGGTCATGGACCTCGTCCATGGCGGCGGCGGCACCGGGCTCAACTTCCGCCACGACCGTCCGGGCGCGCTCGTCGCCGAGATTCACAGCGCCTCCGGCACGACCGCCGATCTCGGGTGCTGTCCAGAATCTTTCGCACATTTGATCAGGCGGCGGCTCCGGATTGTGGGACCTGCGGCTGATAGAGTGGCCGCATGTTCATGTAGCACCTGGCTGACCACGCCGATCCTGCGATATAGCGCAGCC
>VGEN01000291.1 GCA_016869285.1 Alphaproteobacteria bacterium | reverse complement strand
TGACGATTCAGACAGATCGGAAAATGCTCTAGATGCATGACAGCAAGGCGAGCAGCTCCTGCCGCCGAACGCATGAAGCGCTACCGAGCGCGGAAGCGGGCGGCCGGACTGAAGCAGATCCAGGTCTGGGTTCACGACAGGCAGTCACCGACGTTCCGCCGGGGGCTTCGCCGTCAGGCACGGCGCATCGCCGCCAGCGAAGGCGAGAAGGAAGCGCTCGACTTTATGGAGACGGTGGCGGATTGGCCCGACAGGTAAGACGAGGCGACATCGTCACCGCCTCGGCGCCTGGCGACTACGGCAAGCATAGACCTGCCGTTGTCGTTCAGTCTGATGCATTGAACGACATACTTCTCGGAATCGTCATCTGTCCTCTAACGACCGACGTCGTTGACGCGCCCCTGCTTCGCGTTTCCGTTGAACCAACGCCATTGAATGGCCTATGTGAGACGTCTCACGTCATGGTCGACAAGGTCCAGGCCGTCAGCCGTCATCGGCTTCGCGATCATGTCGGAACTCTCGAACCTCACCTCATGCGCCGCGTCGAGGAAAGTCTTTCGACACTCCTTGGACTGCCGTAGTCAGCCGGGTTTCGCCCTCTCTCCCGCTTTCCGCTCTTCGGTTCCCAGAGCTGCCGCCAGCCTTTCGGCGGCGCTGCCGGGGCGGAGCGCCTTCGGCTGGTCGGGCGAGGGCGCCCAGCCGATCAGATAGATCGCCTGGAAGGTCGCGCGCACGCGATCGCCGGTCTCGGCGAAGCGGCTCCGGTAGATCGCGGCAGCGGCGGCGAGCGTGTCGCGGCGGGTGGGCGTGCGCCGCCGCTCGATCAGCGCATTCGCCTCGCCCATCGCCTTGAGCTCGCGCATCAGCGCGAGCGCATCAGGATATGTAACGGTCAGCCGGTCGGCATCGGCGACCGGAAGCGCGAATCCGGTGCGCTGCAGCAGGCCGGCGGCGTCGCGAAGATCGGCGAAGGGCGAGACGCGCGGGCTCACGCCGCCCTCGATCTCGCTCTCGGCCTCGAGCCAGGCCTGGCGCAGCTCGGTCAGCGTATCGCCGCCGAGGAGAGCTGCAAGGAAGAGCCCGTCGGGCTTGAGCGCACGCCGGATCTGCACCAGCGCGCCGGGCAGGTCGTTTACCCAGTGCAGGCTGAGGCAGGAGAAGACGGCGTCCAGGCTTCCCTCGGCGAAAGGCAGCAGCTCTTCGTCACAAGCAACGGCCTGAGCACCGGCCTGCCTCGCCATCTCCGGGGCGAGGTCGGCCTGGACCAGGCGGACGACGCCGCCGCGGCCGGCAAGAGCGCGGCCAAGCTCCCCCCGGTGGCATCCAAGGTCCACCGCCAGTGGAAATCGCCTCTGGATGTCGTCGAGCCGGTCCGCCAGCCGCTCGGCCACCTCGCGAAGAAGAAAGTCGGCACCGTCGAGGGTTGCCGCGGCGCGCGCACGGTTCTGCCGGACACGCTGCCGATCGAATACGCGAGCGCCTTCGGGAACCGAGCCGGTCATGCGCTCCTTATGGCACGGCGTTGACAGGCTTAGCGAGCCGCCGCCACCATCGCAGCGATGACGGCGGCGGCAATCCTCGGCTTTGGCAAGCGGCTCGGACGGGCGGCGCTCGACGCCCTCCTGCCTCCGCTCTGCCTTTCCTGCCAGGCAATCGTCGACCAGCCGGGCGCGGTCTGCGCCGCCTGCTGGGCCAAGCTCTCCTTCCTCGGAGCGCCGATGTGCCGACGGTGCGGGCTTCCCTTCCCGCACGATGTCGGCGCCGAGGCCGAGTGCGCAGCCTGCATCGCCGACCCTCCGCCCTGGGATCGAGCCCGCGCCGTCTTCGCCTATGACGGGGCCAGCCGCGGCCTCCTCCTCGGCTTCAAGCATGCCGATAGGCTGCACGCCGCGCCTGCCTTCGGTCGCTGGCTCGCCCGGGCCGGCGCCGACCTCGCCGAGGATGCGGACATCATCGCGCCGGTGCCGCTGCATTGGCTGAGGCTGGCCCTTCGCCGCTACAACCAGGCGGCGCTCCTCGCCCTGGCGCTGGGCGCGGCGGCCGGCAGAACCTGCATACCCGATCTCCTGAAGCGGACACGCCGCACGCCGAGCCAAGGGCGCCTCAGCCGCGCCGAGCGGCAGAAGAATGTCGCGGGCGCGTTCCGCGTGCGCGCGCGATACCACGACCAGGTCGCCGGCAAGCGCGTCCTGATCGTCGATGACGTGCTGACCACCGGCGCCACGGCGCGCGCTTCTGCCAAGGCGCTGCTCGCGGCCGGTGCCGCCACCGCCGACGTCGTCACCCTGGCGCGCGTCGTGCGCGCAGAGTAGGAGCCACCGAGGAGCCATGGCCAATGTCGAGATCTATGTCAGCGCCTATTGCCCCTATTGCCACAGGGCGAAGGCGCTCCTCGATTCGAAAGGGGTCCAGTATAGGGAGTACGTGGTCGACGGCGACCCTGGGCTCCGCGACAAGATGATCGAGCGCGCCCAAGGCAGATACACCGTGCCGCAGGTCTTCATCGACAATGTCGGCGTCGGCGGTTCGGACGACATCCACGACCTCGACCGTCGCGGCAAGCTGAATGCAATGCTGGGAATCTAGGCGCAGTTTTCGCTTCGGCCTCACCGCCCAGCCACGCTAGGCTTAGGGTCAAGCCGCATCAGACGGCAGGCAGGGAGAAGAGGCGATCGAAAGCGCGATCCTGGACCGCGAGCGAGCGGTGGAGGCCGAGACGCCTCTGCTGTCGATCGAGGATCTGCACGTCCACTTCGTTACCTCGCGCGGCGTCGTGCGCGCGGTCGAAGGCGTCAGCTACAAGGTCCGCAAGGGCGAGATCGTCGCCGTCGTCGGCGAATCGGGGTGCGGCAAATCGGTCACCGCGCTGACCGTGATGCGGCTCTTGGCGCAGCCCGCCGGCCGCGTCGTCGGCGGCCGCATTCTGTTCGAGGGTCGCAACCTCCTCGCGCTCTCCGACGAGGAGATGCGCGCCATCCGCGGCCGCGACATCTCGATGATCTTCCAGGAGCCGATGACCTCGCTGAACCCGGTCCTCTCGATCGGGCTGCAGATCATGGAGCCGCTGACCATCCATCTCGGCATGGA
>VGEN01000290.1 GCA_016869285.1 Alphaproteobacteria bacterium | reverse complement strand
GCGGTGGCGACCGCTCTCAATACGAGGCCGCGCAAAACACTCGACTGGCGAACGCCCGCCGAGGCGCTTGACGCGTTGCTACATTCGGCCAATGAATGCCCCATTGCGACGACCGCTTGAATCCGCCCTGTATATCGAGCCGGACCGCGCCGCACAGGCACTGAGCCGGGACGCGGTCGGGTTCCTCGTCGGTCGCCTGCCGTGCCGGCTCAGCCGGCGACCTTTTCTTCCCCTTCATCGGCGTGCCTATAGCACGGCGATGAGCTCGCTGCTCCCGCCGGCTGCAGTCGCTCGCACGCCGAAGACGGAAACAGCGCCGCCTGAGAACTCATCCAGCCGACGACCTGTTCGGCGCGAAGCGTACCGGCAGCGACCGGACGCGGCTGGGGAAGCTGCCGGACTCGAGCCGGGAGAGGATCGCCTTCCCCGCCGCCTCGCCAAGCTCGTAGGCGGGCGAGAACACCGTGGTCAACTCCGGCGTCGCATAGCGCCAGATGGCGAGCCCATTGAAGCCGGTGACGCGCACGTCTTCCGGTACGCGGGAATTGTGCGAAGTGGCAAACTTCATCGCCGCAATCGCCATCTGGTCGTTGCCGCCGATGATGACGTCGGGCATGCCATGCGCGGTCATGTGCCGCTCGAGCGCGCGCTGGGTATGATCGAAGCTCTCATCGCCGCAATAGACCGTGCGAAGCGCCGGCGGCCGTGCCAATCGCTCTATGACCGAGCGGATGCCGGCTTCGCGCCGCTCCATCGCCGGCCACTCCGCCTTCGGCACCAGCAGAGCTACCTGCTTCGCCCGCGCATCGAAGAGGTGGCGCGCGAGCTGGACGCCGCCGCCGAAATCGTCTTGGATCAGCGAGCAGCCGTCGGCGACGTCATCGGGCAGGGCATCCTGCACCACGACCACCGGCTGGCCGAGTGCTGCGACCTGCTTCAGGATTTCCCGGCGCGCGCCCGCCGCACCCGACAGCATCACGCAGATCGCATCCGTTTCCAGACGCTGCAGAAGCGGCACCGAGCCGAGGCCCGACGGCGAGGCGCCGTGGATGACCAGGCTGTAGCTGCGCGAGCCCAGATGCGCGTTGAGCCCGGCCAGCATCGCCGCGGTGAAAGGATCCGCGAGATAGTTCGGCGACGGATCGACGATGACGATGCCGACCGCCATGCGCCGGTTGGTGCGCAGGCGCCGCGCTGCCGCATGCGGACGATACCCGAGCCGCGTGCAGGCCGCCATGACCCGCTCATAGGTCTCGCGCCCGACCTCGCCCGTGCGCCCGTTGACGACGTTGGAGACGGTCATCGGCGTGGTGCCCGCGACCTCGGCGACGTCGCGGAGCGTGACAGCCCTAGCCCGGCTTATCTGCGCGGTCACACCTTGAGCCCGCCGTGCCACCAATGCTCGAACGGGTTCGAGTGGAGGATCGAGTCGATCGTCTCCTGGCTCACCCGCGGCAGGTTGGTTCCTTCGACCTGGCGATTGATGTTCTTCAGGCCCTCGATCGAGGCGCCGACCGTGGTGAAGGGAAAGTCGGTGCCCCAGAAGATCTTGTGGCGATTGTGGATCGTGTATTCCTGGGCGCAGATCAAGATGTTGTAGAACTGCCAAGGCCGGTAGTGCAGCGCCGAGACCTCGGCATAGACGTTCGGCTGCTTGCGCGCCACGACGATGCACTCCTCGTACCAGGGGTGCGCCATATGGGCCATGATCATCTTGAGATCGGGATAGCGGAGCGCCACCGTGTCGACGTTGAGCGGTCGGCCTTCGTCGATCGGCGCGTTGCGCCCGAAGGTCGTGCCCATATGCATGGTCAGCGGAATGTTGTTCTTTTGCAGATAGGCGTAGATCGGCGTCATGCGCGGATCGAGCAGCGAGACACCGTTGTAGATCGGCCCGAACTTGACGCCCTTGAGCTTGAGGTCCTCGATCGCATGGACCAGCAGGTCCATGCAGTCGGGCATGCGCGGGTCGATGCAGGCGAAGCCGACGAGCTTGTCGGGATACTTGGCGACGGCGCGCGCTGTCACCTCGTCATTGCCGTCGATGCCGGCCGAGTCCTTGTAGCGGAGCGAGAAGACGATCGCCTTGTTGACCTCCTTCATCGCGGCGTAGACGGTGTCGGCATCCGACTTGAGCTTGAAGCCGCCGGGGACGGCGTTGGCAGCGCCGGCCCCGAACAGCGGCAGGATCATGTCGTCGTCATAGACGTTGACGTGGCAGTCGACGATCATCGTCAAAGGATTCCGTATTTGGCGAAGACCGAGCCCAGGCTCTCGCCGGCCTGAAGGTCGCGCAGCGTGTTCTTCTCGCCCGAGATCTTCTTGAAGGCGAGCTTCAGGACTTCCTCCTCCTTTGCCTGCGGGATCACCACGAGACCGTCGGCATCGCCGAAGACGAGATCGCCGGACTTGACCTCGACGCCGGCGCACTCGATCGGCACGTCGAGCGCCTTGACGGTGGCGCGGCCCTTCGAATCGAGAGGAGCGATGCCGCCGTGGAAGACCGGGAACTTCATCGCGCGGATCGCCTTGATGTCGCGCACGCAGCCATCCATCACCGCGCCGGCAGCGCCGCGTACCTTCGAGGCGGTCGACAAGAGCTCGCCCCAGGGGGCGACGCGGCCGGTGGCGCCGCAGGCGAAGACCGGGATCTCGCCCGGCTTCAGGCTGTCGATCAGCGCGATCTCCATCTCATAGGGGTTCACCCCCGGCGTCTCGGCATAGACGTCCATGTAGAGGGCGGTACGCGCACGCCCGACCATGACCAGGCTGTCGTCCAGCGGGCGGATGCGCGCCGGGAAGGCTTGCTTCCACACGCCCGCTTGGTCGAGGCAGTCGGAGATGACGGCGCAAAACAGCTTCTCGGCCAGCTCGGCCAGCGAGTGCTTCGGCATAAGACGGACAGCTCCCCGTTGGAAACTTATTCGCTTCAACGACATAGCTGCGCCGCTGTCGAGCGGCCGCGTCCCCGGATGAAACCACGTTCTCCTCGCCGGGGTATTAGAAGCCGGCGGCGGCGAAACCGGACTGGGCTCGTTTCGTGAGGTGCCCGATCATCGGGCGGCGCGGGACAGGTGGTCGCATTTCTGTCATCCCCTTGTCGTATTGGA
>VGEN01000289.1 GCA_016869285.1 Alphaproteobacteria bacterium | reverse complement strand
GCGTCGTTCCCTGGCCAGGGAACACATGGCCAGGAGACTGCCCGGACGAACTGCGCTCGACCCTGCCGACCTCGGTATCATCATTCACATCGTTGGTTTCGATTTGGTTCATGCTCGACTTCATCATGAATGCCTCCGGTTGGACAAATCGGTGTCCAAAAAATCCGGGGGCAGCTCACTTCGATGAGCATCGTCTTGAGCTGCTGACTACGCTCGGCGCGCTGTGTCGGATCCTGGGCGCTGCCGAGATAGCCCGGCATAAAATCCGGCGACTTCAGCCGCGCCTCCGCGGCCTTTCGCGCCTTGTCGAGGTAGTCGCCGGGGATCAGCATGCCCGAGCGGCAGAGGTCGATCAGCGCCAGCGCCTTCTCGTGGTTGCCGCCTCCCTGCTGCTCGATGCGGCTGAGCGGGTCGGCGGCCTTGAGCGTATCGGCGTGGAAGGTCTCGACCGTACGCAGGATGCGCGTCTTGATCGCGCCGATCAGCTCCGCCTTGCGGATGCGCTTGTGGAAGCGCGCCAGCATCTTGAGGCGCTGCGGCGGCGGCGTGTTCTCGCCAACCAGGCGCTGCGGCGACTGGCAGGCCTGCACCATCTGATCGACCATGCGCACGATGAATTCGCGCGCCCGCTCGCCGATAGGCTCGTCGAGCAGCGGCAGAACGGCCTCGAGCTCCTGGGCGATCGAGCTGGTGGGGCCGATGATCTTATCGATCACCTCGGGATTGAGCAGGCGGCTGCAGCGGCGGTCGAAGGCCGCCTCGCAGACGCTGCCGCCGAGAAGCTGCCCGTTGACGGTGAGGCGCTTGCGCAGCTTGAGCACGGCCTTGAGCTCTGCCGCCGGGGCGCCGCCGGTCAGGCTCTGGCCGCCGCTGATCTCGCCGACCAGGCGCGACTGCAAGGCGGCCTGGGCATTCGGCATCGGCCGGCTGACCAGCCAGCTCGCCAGCCGCTGTGCCGTCGACGAAAGGTTGGCCGGTGCCGCTCCCGTGCCCATCGCGAGATCGGCGATGCGATGCAGCTTCTCTTCGAGCGTCTCGAGACCCTGCAGCAACTGCTCGGAGACGGCGGAGGTGCGCATGAACTCGCCGACCAGCGGATCGAGGATCTCGACGGTCTCCAGATCGGGGTCGTCTTCGAGCGTCATCACCGCTTCGAACTTCTGTGCGTAGTCCTTGAGCGGCGCCAGCATGCGGGCGATGGCGATGAAGGTCATCGCCTGCTTCTCGGCCGCATTGCCGGGCAGGTTCTTCAGCAGCGCTTCGAGCTGGCCGGCGCTCGCGACGGCGTCCGACTTCGCCTCATAGGCGCGCGTCTGGATCTGCCAGTCTTGCGTGAGCTGGTTGAGCTCCTTGAGCCGATCGGAAACCGACTGCTTGGTGCCCGCGACCTGGGCGATCGCAACTTTCTGATTGGCACCGAGGAAGGCCGAGCCGGCGCTCATCAGCCTCTCTTGATGCTTGCTCGAATAGAGAAGCTCGAGCGGGACGGTCTTGCTGCCTTCGAAGAATGCGCGGCAGGCACGCCAGATCACGTTGCGGGCAGGCTCGCCGGCCAAGGCCTCGAGGACGCGACAGCGAGCGGCTTTGACGGCCGGGTCTTCGGTTAGAGGAATGTCGGACATCGCTTCTTCTTTACGGGGCCGATGTTCGTCGCGGAGGCAACCGCTTACGGCGACGGAAAACAAGCGTTTTCGCCTGCAAATTTACGAAAAGGCATTGGGTCCGCCGTGTCCGTCGTCACACTAGGAATATGGCGTCGAGTTGAACATTGAGTTAACGGCGGCGGGCGATCTCGTAGAGGGCGATGGCGGCCGCGTTCGAGACATTGAGGCTGGCCAGGCGATGTCGCGTCGGCAGCCTGACGACGAGATCGCAGCGTTCGCGCGTAAGCCGGCGAAGCCCGGCGCCTTCGGCGCCGAGCACCAACCCAATACGGCCCGTGAGATCGACATCGGCGACAGAGCGGTCGGCTTCGGAATCGAGGCCGACACACCAAAACCCCGCCGCCTTGAGGCGGTCGAGCTCGCGGGCAAGGTTGACCACATGCACCAGCGGCACGAGGTCGAGCGCTCCCGAAGCGGCCTTGGCCAGGAGGCCGGTCGCCCCGGGCGAGTGGCGTTCGGGCAAGAGCACGGCATCCGCCCCGAAGGCCGCGGCCGAGCGGAGGATGGCGCCGACATTGTGCGGGTCCGTCACCTGATCGAGAACCACGACGAGACCGCGCCCCTCCGGAAGGCGGGACAAGATCTCCTCCAGGTCGGGCTCGGGTAGCGGATCGGCGGCGAGCGCCATGCCCTGGTGGACGGCCCCTGCCGGAAGGAGCCGGTCGATCTCCTCGCGGCTGGCTGTCTCCGCCGGGGGGCTGCCGAGGCGGGCCAGCTCGCGTCCATAGCTCTCCGCAGCCGAAGCCGTCAGCACGAGGCGGCGCGACTGCCGCCTGGGGTTGGCGAGCGCGGCGAGCACGGCATGGGCGCCGTAGAGCCAAGCCGGGCCTGAGCGCTCGTGCCTCGGCCCTGGTCGGCTGTGGTCCCTGGGCTTGCGTCTCGCCATGGCGGCTTCTAATATGCGCGCGACACCGAGACGGCAACCTCTCCCCGATAGACCCCCGGGGCGAATGGTTGCGTGCGTCTTTTTTGGCGTTGACGGCCCGAGGGCTCCTGGCATATTGCCCAGCCCCCGCGGCGCCGGTTTTCACAGCGGGTCCGGAGGGGTGGCCGAGCGGTCAATGGCAGCAGACTGTAAATCTGCCGACGAACGTCTACGCTGGTTCGAATCCAGCCCCCTCCACCACCCCCTGAATCCTCGCGGAAGGGTTGGGGACGGGGTCCAAAAGACGGTTCGCTGGGACATATCTTTCATTATTTTCAAAGAGTTGAAGGTCGGGGTGGGCGGATCGACGCGGGTGTAGCTCAATGGTAGAGCACCAGCCTTCCAAGCTGGCTACGTGGGTTCGATTCCCATCACCCGCTCCAAACAGGCAGCATCGGAATCCAGGGTTCAGCACGGGACAGCGAGATCATGGCGAAGGCGAAATTCGAGCGGACGAAGCCGCACTGCAACATCGGGACGATCGGTCACGTCGACCATGGGAAGACGACGCTGACGGCTGCGATCACGAAGGTTCTGGCAGAGAAGGGCGGGGCCG
>VGEN01000288.1 GCA_016869285.1 Alphaproteobacteria bacterium | reverse complement strand
GCGCTCATGGCTCAGCCCGATGCCCTGCTCGCGTAACCAGCCGCTGATCTGCTCGGGCGACCAGCGCATCTGGCGCAACTTCGCTTCGACCTTGCGCCGCACGGACGCCGTCAGCTTGCGGGGCTTATGTCGTATCGCCTGCCGCGCCTGAGCTTTTGTTTCTGCCTGCTTGAACCGATAGCCGCGTTGACCCCGATTGCGGCGCAGCTCTCGGCTGACCGTGCTTTGGCTTAAACCCAAAACCCTGGCAATAGCTTCTTGGCAGGCACCGTCCTGGCTCAGCGCATAAATCTGGCAGCGGTCCTCATAGGTAACTCGCCGGTATCGGCTCATCAGTAACCTCTCGTGAGTGCAAGAGGTTACCCCTTCGCCCTTCCATAAAATTATGCACTGGCTACTTGAATCCGCGCCGGCGAAAGCGTCACCGGCTGGCCCGCATCAGTATCGAGCGGTCGCTGGCGCTGGATCCTGGCTTTGCCCGGGCATGGGGCAGCCATGGCGGGTTGATGGTCGAGATCAAGGCCGCCCCCGGGCGGGCACGGTCCTGCTATGGGCGGCTGGTGGCCGCATCCGGCGGCGATCCTGTCAGCTACTCGACGCTGATCTGCGCGCTCGCCTACCTCCCGGAAACGCGCGCCGCCGATCACCAAGCCGAGCAGCGCCGATGGGTCCGCCGATACGCCGCACATCTCCAGCCGATTCGTCCTCTTCACGCCAATCGCCCAGACCCCGGTAAGCGCTTAGTCCTTGGATATGTCTCCGCGGACTACCGCTGGCACGCTAACTCCTTCTTGTTCGGCATCGTCCTCGCTCGGCACGATCGACGGAACTTTGAGGTCGTTTGCTATTCGAACACTCTCGCAGAGGACAGCCGCACCGGAGATCTCAAGAAGCTCGCTGATCGATGGCGCCCGATCGCCGGCTTGTCTGACGATCAGGTCGTGGAGAAGATCCGCGCCGACGGGGTCGACATTCTGATCGACCTGTCGGCTCATACGGACGGGAATCGGCTGCTGGTTTTCGCACGCAAGCCCGCACCGGTGCAGGTGACGGCCCGGGCTCAAGCAAGCGGAACCGGACTGGCGACCATGGACTATCTATTTGGCGACGAGGTGGCGACGCCATCGTCGATCCGCTCGATGTTCGCCGAGGAAGTCTGGGATCTGCCGAGCCTCATCCCATTCGAAGCCCCGTCTTTTACTCCGCCGGTAGAACCGGGGCCCGGGGCGCGTGGCGGCGCGATCACCTTCGGTTGCTTGAACCGCTTCAACAAGGTCACGGCCGAGTTACTCGCACTCTGGGGTGAAATCATCGCGGCAGCGCCGAATACCCGGCTCCTGATCAAGGATGCGGCGCTCGACGATCCCGAGATGCGCGATCTTGTTATCGGCATTGTCGGGGCGAGAGGAGTTTCCGCCGATCGAACCGAATTCCGGGGAGGCACGACGCAGGCGGAGCACATGCGCGCCTACAACGATGTCGACATCGTGCTCGACCCGTTTCCCAACGGTGGAGGACTCAACACCTGGGAGGCGCTGTGGATGGGCCGTCCGGTCGTGACGAAGCGGGGTGCCGGAATCGGCGGCCGCATCTCGGCCGGAACGCTGAGCGCGATCGGCATGGCGGAGACGATCGCCGAGTCCGACGCTGGCTATCGCCACACGGCGATCGCTTTGGCCGACCTTGCGGTACTGCGCAGAATCCGAGAGAGCCTCCGCGATCGGATCTCGCCTCGGAGGCCGGCAATCCGGATACCTACACGCGCGCGGTCGAGCGCGCCTATCGCAAGATGTGGGAAAAGTGGTGTGCGCGTGCCGGTTAGGCTCGCGGCGCGGCTCGTCTCACCGCAGCGATCACGCGATCCTGGTCGGCCGGCTCCAGGTAGGGATGCATCGGCAGGCTGAGGACGAGGCGTGCCAGCTCCTCCGAGACGCCGAGCTCGCCCTTGGCGACGGGGAAGTGGCGGTAGCCCTTCTGCCGGTGCAGCGGGATCGGGTAGTAGATCGCGGTCGGGATGCCGGCGGCATCGAGCGCCTTGGCGACGCCGTCGCGGTTCTCGATCAGGATCGTGTACTGCGCCCAGGCCGAGCTGTTGCCGGATGCAACCCGCGGCACCTCGCAGACATCGGCCAGCGCCTCCGAGTAACGACGCGCGATGCGGTCGCGGGCGGCGATCTCGTCCTCGAGGATCTCGAGCTTCTGCAGCAGTATGGCCGCCTGCATGGTGTCGAGGCGCGAGTTAAGGCCGATGCGGGCGTTTTGATACTTGTCGATGCCCTGACCGTGCATCCGGATGCTGCGCAAGAGATCGTTCAGCCCGTCATCGTCGGTGAAGATGGCGCCGCCATCGCCATAGGTGCCAAGCGGCTTCGACGGGAAGAAGCTGGTCGATGTCGCCGGAGCCAGCGAGCCGACGCGCCGATTGCCTTGCGCGCCGCCATAGCTCTGTGCCGCATCCGACAGGATCTTCAAGCGATACTTCTGGCACATCCTCTCCAGGCCGGCGAAGTCGACAGGCTGGCCGAAGAGGTCGACCGGCATGGCGACCCTTGGAGCCAGCCCGGACTCGCGGGCCGCGAGGATACCGAGCTCGAGAGCCTCGGCCGTCATGTTGAAGCTTGCGCGATCGACATCGACGAAGACGGGCGTCGCGCCCGCCAGAACCACCACCTCGGCCGAGGCCACGAAGGTGAAGGAGGGTACGATCACTGCATCGCCGGGTCCGATGCTCCAGGCCATCAGCGGCAGCAGCAGCGCATCGGTGCCGTTGGCGCAGGAGATGCAGTGTCTGACGCCGGAGAAGGCGGCGAGCTTTCCTTCGAGCTCCTTCACCTCCGGACCCAGGATGAACTGGCCGTGGGCGAGCACGCGGGCGAGCGCCTCATCCATGCGCGCACCGATGCGCCGGCGCTGAGCCTGCAGGTCGACGAAGGGAAGTCGGGAGGTCATGCAGCGGCGGATCAGGTCTTTCGGAACCCTCTCCCGCCGCAGGCGGGGGAGGGAAGGGTAGGGGAGCAAGCGAAGCGAGGGTCGGAATTTTGGGCGAGACTACCAGCAGTCGCTGCGCGATCGTACCTGCGGCAAAGCGCGACGCCACCCTCGCTGCGCTCGGCCCCCATCCTAGCCCTCCCCCGCTGCGCGGGAGAGGGGTACGAAGCTAGCACCCGGAATCACAATTGGCTGATACGTCGGTCTTTGAAGCGGCGTTGATGGACGTTTGTCTTGGTCCAGACGAACGGCTTGGCGTTCTGGTTGTAGGTTTGGATGAAAGCATCGATGTGCTCCCGGAGCTGCTTGATCGAGACGAAAGAGGTGCCGCG
>VGEN01000287.1 GCA_016869285.1 Alphaproteobacteria bacterium | reverse complement strand
CCTGCCGCGCTTCGCTGCGCTCATAGCGACCCGCACCGCACAGACGGTCGGCCTCAGACGCAAGGAGTGCATTCAGCGTCTCCTCGACCGTGCCGCGCACCATCTCTCCCAGATGATCCCTGATCCGAGCCTCGTCGATCTGGATCACCTGGCCCATCGCAGTCTCACTGCTCATCGTTTGCTCCTTCACTCTAGAAGAAGCCACCATTCCCGAAAGTGCGAAAGATTCTGTACGTTATCCAGGCGCTCGGATTTCAACGCTAGATAGGGCCTTAACAGCGTCGCGGTATCCCGCGACATCGCTCGAAAAGAGGGGGCGTTCGGGTCGGACCGGTGAGTGCAACCTACAACTTCGAGCGAATCAGCCTCCTGATCGCCGATCCGAGCAAGTACATGCGGAGCCTCCTCATCGGGCTCGCGCGGAGCTACGGCTTCCGCACGATCTATGAAGCGACCGACGGCGAGTCCGCTCTCAATCATATGCGCGAGCGCCACGTCGACATCATCGTCACCGACGGGCCGATGGCGCCGCTGGACGGCTACGAGCTGACGAAGCAGATCCGAACCTCTCCGGAGACACCGAATCCCTTCCTGCCCGTGATCATGGTCTCGGCCCATACCGAGCTAGGCCAGGTCAAGAAGGCCAGGGACATGGGCGTGACGGAGTTTCTGGCGAAGCCGATCTCGGCCAAGACCCTGCTCGTGCGATTCTGCTCGGTGATCGACAACCAGCGCGCCTTCGTGCGCTCGGCGAAGTTCGTCGGGCCCGACCGGCGCCGGCATGCCGATCAGGCGTTCCAGGGCAAGAAGCGGCGCGGCGTGCCGCAGCCCGCGGCATCGGCCGGCGAGACGCCGCCTAACCCCGATGGGCCTCCAACCGGCGGCGATCCGAGCCCGCAAGAGGCGAAGACCCCGCGCAAGGACGGCGAAGGCAAGAATGCGGCGTAGAGTGGAGCAGCCATTGTGAGCGGCGAAGAGAAGAAAGTCGTGGGCGAGGCGGCGAAGGCTGACGTCTTCACGCCGCCTAACCTGCTCAAGGTCCGCGCCTCCGCACCCGGCGGCAAGACCATGGACGAGATGGTCGAGGCCGGCACGCAGGTGATCGCGGGCGCCGCCAAGAACTACGCCGAAGTCGCGATGGCGGACGTCAACGAGATCGACGGCATCGCTGCGGCGATGCGCAAAGCGCCCGATCAGGCCGATCATTTCCGCCCCGAGCTGATGCGCGTCGGCCTCAACCTCAAGGGCCAGGCCGGCACCATGGGCTACCCCTTGCTGACCGAGGTTGCGACCTCGCTCACCGACTTCCTCGACGACATGAGGAAAGCCAACCGCAAGCTCTCGGACGACCCGAAGACGGCGCTGCCCGCCGTCCAGCTCCATGTCGAGGCGCTGCGCCTGCTGATGGCCAAGGACGCCAGGGGCAAGGGCGGCCCGACCGAGCGCGCGCTGATCGACGGCCTGAAGCGCATCGTCGCCAAGGCGCTGCCGGAAAAGGGCGCGGCTTAGGAGAAGGAAAGCTCGGCGTCGACGCCGGCATAGGGCGCGCGCAGGCCTTTCCCGGATTCTTCCAGCAGTCCGGCGGCCTCCAGGGCGCGCACATCGCCATGAACCCGCTTGTAGTCACGCCCGAGCTCGCGCGCGACCGCGGCAATCGAGAGGTTCGGCCGGCGGCGGATGTAGCGGACAAGCTCGATCCGCTTCGGCGACAGCGTGGCCAGCAGCCCCTCCAGGCTCTCGAAGGAAAGGTGCTCCTCGCGCACCCGCTCGCCGCGCTCGGCCCTGCGCCAAGCATCGACGAACCGCCGGCCGGCGTCCTGCAAGCTCTCGACATGAACCTGGACCTTGCGTCGCGACGTCATGCCTGCCTCGCCTTCTCTACGTCCTCCAGGAAGTCGGCAATCAGCTCCTCCGGTGTCGAGAAACGATAAATCGACTCTCGTTCCGCCAAGTGACGATGGTCGCCTTTGCCGCGCTCGTTGTCGTAGCTCACGATCCGCCGACCGTCCTTTCCGAAGTAGAGCCGGTACTTGAACGAATGGGCGCTTCCGGCAACGGGCTCCGGCACCCGCCAGATCACCATTTCAACGATCGACCCATCGTCGAGCCGGTGCTTCTGCCGAAAGACCAGCTCGGCTCTCATATGGCACACTACGTCACAATCAGGCCTATGGCGTCAAGAGCCATAGCAGCCGGGAGAAGCCACACTCATGACCATCACCGTTCTCGGCAGCGTCGAGGCGGTGACGCCGGACTGGCTCACCGACGTGCTGCGCCGGGAAGTCGAGTTCTCCGACATCCGCGTCACCGAGGTGGCGGTGGAGCGCTCGCGACCGACCTTCGTCTCCCTCATCAGCAGGCTTCGCGTGACCTATGCCGGCATGCCGCCGCCGAAAGCGCCGACTCGACTCTTCCTGAAGATGACTAACGAGAAATGGACGGGGGGTCGTGCCGGACATACCGAAGTTCTGTTCTACAGGACGATTGCGCCCGAGATTCGGGGCCTGCCCGCCCCACGCTGCTTCGACGCCGTATTCGACGAGACGACAAAGCGCTTCCATCTCCTGCTTGAGGATCTCTCGGAGAGCCACCGTGAATTCACCGACACGTTCCTGCCGCCGACCGTCCCGGAATGCGAGCGCATCATGGAAGCCCTCGCGCGCCTGCATGCGTCGCGCTAGGAGAAACACCAGCTTTCGACCGGACAAGAGGACATCAACGAATTCGTCGCCAACTTGGACAAGGTCTTCGCGCGTTTCGTCGACATTACCGGCGATCGCCTGTCGCCCGAGCGCCGTCGGCGATGTGAGCGCATGCTCGCAGGCAGGCGTGTTCTCGCTCGACGCCTCGTCACCAACAAGGACCTGACGCTGGTCCATGGCGATGCGCATGTCGGGAACATGCTCTATCCGCGCGAGGGATCCGGAGATCGCGTCCGCTTCGTCGACTGGGAGATCTGGCGAACACGGCCGGGCGCCTGGGACCTCGCCTATCTGATGGCGGTCCATTGGTTTCCGGAGCGGCGGCGCAGTTTTGAAGACCGGCTTCTCCAGCACTAGAGCATTTTCCGATCTGTCTGAATCGTCAGGGATTCCCAATCCTGTCGCGATGTGATTCAAGATGCGTGCTGGAGGAGGAGGCCAGCGGGCATGGGAGTTCCCCTATCAGAGGATCTTCGTGTTCGTGTGGTGCGGGCGGTCGAGGACGGATTGTCTCGGCGCCAGGCTGCTGAGCGGTTCGGGGTCGGTGTGTCGAGCGCGATCCGGTGGGTGGATGAGTGGCGTCGCAGCGGCCGCACGGCGGCCTTGGCTCAGGGCGGCGACCGGCGGTCTGATCGGATCGAGGCGGAGGCGGCCTTTCTGCT
>VGEN01000286.1 GCA_016869285.1 Alphaproteobacteria bacterium | reverse complement strand
TCGTGCCTGCATTCGCCGCATGGCCGGCTGCGCTACGCCGATCGGCTTCGCCGGCCACGCTCCAACTAGCGCAACGGCCAACTCTGAACTAACATTCTATCTGGACCACTCGATGGGGGCCGATCATCGGGACGGCTCGTACTGCACTTCTTCGGCCAGCGCGCCTCGATGCGCAATCTGGGCCACGTGATGACGCCTGTGCTTCCCGTCGCGCTGCTGCTGCTCCTGGTCGCGCCGAATTTCGGCTTCGCCGGGCTCGCGCTCTACGCGATCGTCTCCGGCGTCACCAACGGCCTCATCATCATCGTACGAGCCGTGGGCCTGGCCGAGATCCTCGGCGCCCGAGGTTTCGGCCAGATTTCTGGCGCGATGATGTTCATCATCCAGATGCCAAGGACGGCAGCGCCGCTCGTCTTCGCCGCGCTCTGGCAGCATTTCGGCGGCTACGATCCGGTGATCTGGATCCTGATCGCGGCGACCGCGGTCGGTGCCGTCGCCTTTTGGATCGCGGCTGCCGAGAGACCCGCCGAGAGCTGATCAACCTTCCCAGCGGTATTTCTTCAGCATCTTCTCGTCGAGCTCGATGCCGAGGCCGGGCTTCTCCGGCACGCTCACCATGCCGTTCTTGGGCCGGATCGGGTCCTTGAGCAGGTCGGTGCGGAGCGGATTGTCCATGACATTGTATTCGAGATAGGGACAGTCGCGCAGCGTCGCGATGGTGTGCAGGGTCGCTGCGACCAGGATGTCGGTCGACCAGCAATGCGGGATCACGCGCACGCCGCGCGCCTCGGCGTGGGTGGCGATGCGCAGGGTCTCGGAGATGCCGCCGACGCGCGCCACATCCGGCTGCACGATGCGAAGCCCGCCGCGCTCCATCAGGTCGAGATAGGGAAAGAGCGTCGACTCCTTCTCGCCGGTCGCGATCGGGGTCGGCGAGGCGGCGGTCAGCTTGGCCCAGCCATGGATGTCGTCGGGAGACAGCGGCTCCTCGAGGAAATAGGTGTCGTGCTCGGCCAGAGCGCGTCCGAGCCAGATTGCATCGTCGAGCGGCACCGGGAAGCCCATGTCGAGCATGATGTCGGCATCCGGGCCGATGGCCTTCCTGACCTCGCCCACCAGCTTCGCATCCGACTTCCGGTTGCCGCCGAGGCCGCCCCAGCCGAGCTTCACCGCCTTGTACCCGTTCCTCACATGCTTCTCGGCGAGCTTGACCGCGCCCTTCGGCGTCTCCGGCGCGAGGTCGCTCGCATAGCAGGGGAACTCTTTCTTCCGGGCGCCGCCGAGCAGGCGGTAGACCGGTTGCCCGGTGGCCTTGCCGAGGATGTCCCAGAGCGCGATCTCGATGCCCGAGATCACATGCATGACGGCGCCGCGGCGGCCATAGGTCACGCTCTTCTTGTAGAGCTTGTCGTAGAGCCGGTTGATGTCGCGCGGATCCTCGCCGATCAGCAGACGCTTGAGGCCCGAGGCCGAGACCGAGCACATCGGCGAGTCCAGCACGGCCTTGGAGACCATCGGGTTGGTGTGCACCTCGCCGATGCCGGCGATGCCTTCGTCGGTGTGCACGCGGATGATCAGGATGTTCTGGCAGCCATCGCCGATCTCACGCACGACCGGCAGGCGCAGCATCAGGCTTTCGACGTCGATGATCTTCATTCAGTGCCCCCTCGGGAATGGCACATACTAGCCTCGCCTACCGCTCGGACGTCCCGTAAGTAGTTGGCGCGAAACGATACCGGGGGCGTTAACGAAGCTTCGACATTTGCCGGGACGCCGGGTTCGGCTTCGGCGTAGACTCGTCACCGAAGCCATCGCGCGAGGTAGACATGACAACCACTTCGATCGGCGGGCCTCCGCCGCCCCCGCCGCCGCGCGTCGAGCGCGAGGCGCCCCCGCCGCGCGAGCGCGAGGAGACCCAGGCCGCCGAGCGGCCGGAACCGCCTCCGCCTCCGCCGCCACCCGCTGAGAGCGGACGCGGGCAGAACGTCGACGTCTCCGCCTGACGCCGAGCCAAAGAAAAAGGCGCCCCGGACCGTGAGTCCGGGGCGCCTTCGTTTTCAGCCTACTTCTTCTCGAGATTCCACATCACGATGCGCGTGCCGATGAGCACGCCGGTGATGCTCTTGCGATGCACGACCGGCTGACTCCTCGACGCCGCCAAGACGGCAGGCGGCCTCGGTTGGGGCACTCGGCGAAATCCGCGATCGTTACCTGAGCGAGGACGCATAGAAAGCCGCCCACTCTGCAATGTGGCGGATCATGGCATTGCGCGCTCTCGTCGCATCACGCCGTTCGAGCGCGTCAAGGATCGCTTCGTGCTCACTAAGAGCCTGCGGTACCAGCTCCTGGGTGAACAGGGTCCTGTTCAGTCCGCGATGAATCAGTCGATACCGGGCGATGTCCGCTTGTAACCGCGCGCTGCCAGCGCATTGCGCAATCTTCTGATGGAAGCTCTCGTCGAATGCGGTCCATCGATCGAGAAGGCCAGGACGGCGGAGGCTGCGACGGATCTGCGATGCCATCGCCCGTAGCTTGGTCAATGCAGGACGGTCGATGCGAGTCGCCGCGCGATACGCAGCCTCGCCTTCGAGCAGCTTGCGCATCTCGAACAGGTCCGTGACGCCTTCGCCCGAGAACGTCGCGATCACCGGTCGTCTTCGGCCACGCTCGACGATCAACCCGTCCGCGATCAACTCGCGTATGGCGCGATGCACCGGCGTCCGACTCACCCCGAGCTGTCTCGCCAACGACAGCTCGCTGACCATTGTTCCGGGGGCGAGCTCCTGTTCGAGAATCTTCGAAAGGAGACGTTCATAGACGGCTTCGGTGACGCGACTGCGCTTGGCGGCGTTGTCGCCCGATCTGGACATGGGACGCGCGGACTCGGAATCCATGGCCGATGATGGTGTCTCGTTCGCCATTCGGATTGCAACTCATTGGGAACCGTCGCTCCCAAAATGCATGCTGTACAAAAAAATTGCATGCATATTTTTCTTATGGCATGCGTAATGGGGGGATCGTAGGGACCGATACCCGCGTGTCGGCGACGGATCTGCCCGTAGGAACCTGGGAGGTATCCACATGGCCACGAGATTTCGCGTGCTCGCGTTGGCTTCGGTTGCGTCGGTGATTTTGGCAGCAACAGGCGGATCGGCTGCCTACGCACAGAAAAAGGGCGGTGCTGCCATTGTCGGGACGTCGTCAGCGCCGCCGCTGACCGACGCGTAAGCCAGCACGGCGGTGGGGTGGGGCACGGTTTCCTGAGACAGCGCACTGCGCTACCGATCGTAAAGACGGAGGTAGAGCATGGACGGAAATAATGGGCTGGAACCGGGTGTGACGGAGGCCACGGCGGCGCCAGCGCGC
>VGEN01000285.1 GCA_016869285.1 Alphaproteobacteria bacterium | reverse complement strand
CGCGGCACCTCTTTCGTCTCGATCAAGCAGCTCCGGGAGCACATCGATGCTTTCATCCAAACCTACAACCAGAACGCCAAGCCGTTCGTCTGGACCAAGACAAACGTCCATCAACGCCGCTTCAAAGACCGACGTATCAGCCAATTGTGATTCCGGGTACTAGCGTGGCCGGCATGATTCGAGACGTCGAGATCTGCGAGGTAGGACCGCGCGACGGTCTGCAGATGCTCAAGGGCATCATGCTGACCGAGAAGAAGAAGGCGTGGATATCGGCGCTTGCCGCTGCCGGCCTGCCGGAGATCGAGGTCGGCTCCTTCGTGCCGCCGAAGCTGCTGCCGCAGATGGCGGACGCCGCCGAGATCGTCGCTCACTCGCGCACGCTCGGCAGCCTGAAGGTTGCGGTGCTGGCACCGAACGCCAAGGGCGCCATACGCGCGATCGAGGCCGGTGCGCACAAGATCACCATGCCGCTCTCGGTCAGCCGCTCGCACTCGCTCGCCAACGTACGGAAGACGCCGGACGAGATGATCGGGGAGATCCGCGAGTCGGCCAGGCTCCGCGGCGAGTCGCCGTCACGACCGATCATCGAGGCCGGGCTCTCGACCGCTTTCGGCTGCACGATCGAAGGCAGCGTCGCGGGCTCCGAGGTCGTTCGCCTGGCGGTCGCCGCGATCGAAGCCGGCGCCGACGAGGTCGGGCTAGCCGACACTACCGGCATGGCCAATCCGCAGCAGATCAAGCGGGTGATCGCCGATGTCCGCCGCGAGATCGGCGACCGCCTGACCGGCGTCCATCTGCACAACACCTACGGGCTCGGGCTTGCCAACGCGCTCGCCGCCTACGATGCCGGCATTCGCACCTTCGATTCGTCCCAAGCCGGCCTCGGCGGATGTCCTTACGCTCCGGGTGCCAGCGGCAACGTCGTGACCGAGGATCTCGTCTATATGTTCGAGAGTATGGGGGTGAGGACCGGCATCGACATCGGAAAGCTGGCCGAGGCTCGTCGCATTGTCACCGAGGCGTTCCCGGACGAGCCGGTCTACGGCCACGTTCCTGCAGTCGGATTGCCCAAGTACTTCAGTCCTGCCTGAAGATGACGACGAACCTGCCCCTCGACGGCATCCGCGTCGTCGAATTCACGCACATGGTCATGGGCCCGACCTGCGGCATGGTGCTGGCCGATCTCGGCGCCGATGTGATCAAGGTCGAGCCGACGCCGAAAGGCGACAATACGCGCCGCCTGGTCGGCGCGGGCGCCGGCTTCTTCATGAACTTCAACCGTAACAAGCGCTCGATCGCACTCGACCTCAAATCGGCGGCCGGCAAGGAGGTGGTGACCCGCCTCGTTGCCTCCGCCGATGTGGTGACCGAGAACTTCCGGCCGGGCGCGATGGACGGGCTCGGCCTTGGCTACGACGATGTCTCCAGGCTGAACCCCAAGGTCATCTATGCCTCGCTCAAAGGCTTTCTCGCCGGGCCCTACGAGCATCGCGCCGCGCTCGACGAGATCGTGCAGATGATGGGAGGCCTGGCCTACATGACCGGGCCGGAGGGACGACCGCTCCGCGCCGGCTCGTCCGTCAACGACATCATGGGCGGCATGTTCGGGGCGATCGCGATCCTGGCCGCCCTCAACCAGCGACGCGACACCGGCAAGGGTCAGTACGTGAAGAGCGCACTGTTCGAGAACTGTGCGCTGCTGGTCGGCCAGCACATGGCGCAGCAGGCAGTCACCGGCAAGGCACCGGCGCCGATGCCCAACCGTATCTCGCCCTGGGCGGTCTACGACCTCTTCGACACGAAGGACGGCGAAAAGCTCTTCATCGGCGTCGTCACCGATGCTCAGTGGAAGCTGTTCTGCGAGGAGTTCAGGCGGCCGGACCTGCAGAACGACCCTGGGCTCGCGACCAACGGCCAACGCGTCCATGCTCGGGAGAAGATGATCCCCGAGATCCAGAAGATGGTCGTTGTCTATACGCGCGCCGAGCTGATGGCGATCTTCGAGCGTATCGGCCTTCCCTTCGCGCCGATCACCAAACCCGCAGACCTGTTCGACGATCCGCACCTGAACGCCTCCGGCGCGATGGTCGAGCTGACCAACCCCGAGAACGGCGCCAAGGCCTCGCTCCCCGGCCTGCCGGTCGAGATGGATGGCCGCCGGCTGCCGCTGCGCCGCGACGTGCCTAAGCTCGGCGAGCATACGCGCGAGATCCTGGCCGAGCTCGGCTACGCCGGCGACGAGATCGAGCGGATCGCCGGCTAAAGGACGAACCTTGGCTCAGACCCTTCGCCGCATCACCTATGCCGACCGCGACTGGCACGAGCGCTTCTTCGTCTTCGAGGCTCAGGCCTTTCGATCGGCCGGAAGCAACTTCAGGCCATGGACCGAACGCGGTGGCTGGCATCCGGGCTACGAGGTCTTCGCCATCGAAGAGGATGGCGAGATCCTGAGCACGGCCGGGCGCGAACGCATGCACCTCGTCATCGGCGGAGAGGAGCGTCTCGGCTACCAGCTCGGCGCGGTCGCGACACGGGCGGACTGCCGCAACCAGGCGCTTTCGCGACGCCTGCTCACCTGGCTCCTCGGCGAAGACGATGCCTCCAGCCGGCCAGTCATCCTGTTCGGCAACAAGTCGGTACTCGACTTCTATCCGCGCTTCGGCTTCACGCGGATCATGCAGAAGCGTTTCACCGCGGCGCTCGAGATCGAGCCCGACGCACGCCTCGCCCCGGCACTCGACCTGGACAAATTGCGTGACCGCAAGTGGCTGTCGGACCTGTGCCGACGGGCACGCGCACCGGGCGTTGTGTTTTCGGCGCGCAACTACTATCCGACCCTGCTGTGGCACCTGACCTACAAGGCGAGGCCGGTGTTTTGGTTCAAGGAGCTCGATGCCGCCGTGGTGGCCAGCGTCGCCGATGATCGGCTCATCCTCCATGATGTGATCGCGACGAAGCCCTTCGACCTGCGCCCGATCTTGCCAAGACTGACGTCGAGCCGCGCGAAAGCGCTTACCTTCGGATTCGGGCCGGAGGCATGGTGGCCATCCGCTCAAGCCTCACCTGACGACGACATGGACTCGCCTTTCTTCGTCCGCGGTCTGCCGTCCCTGCCGGCCGGAGCGTTCCGCTTCCCGGACCTGGCCCAGACCTAGAGCATTTTCCGATCTGTCTGAATCGTCAGGGATTCCCAATCCTGTCGCGATGTGATTCAAGATGCGTGCTGGAGGAGGAGGCCAGCGGGCATGGGAGTTCCCCTATCAGAGGATCTTCGTGTTCGTGTGGTGCGGGCGGTCGAGGACGGATTGTCTCGGCGCCAGGCTGCTGAGCGGTTCGGGGTCGGTGTGTCGAGCGCGATCCGGTGGGTGGATGAGTGGCGTCGCAGCGGCCGCACGGCGGCCTTGGCTCAGGGCGGCGACCGGCGGTCTGATCGGATCGAGGCGGAGGCGGCCTTTCTGCT
>VGEN01000284.1 GCA_016869285.1 Alphaproteobacteria bacterium | reverse complement strand
GCCGCGATAGATGAACTGATGCACATAGGCCGCGTTCTTGCCGAGCGCGAGCGAGGCCTTCTTGAGGTCGCTGTCACGTTCGTCGATCAGCTTCAGCACGCGGTGCCGGATGGGGTCGAGGATCATGGTCGGCAAGTCCTTGATTTGAATATATAGGAAATTACCAATCTCTTTTCATTGACGCAATAGGCCGGCATCGCTTTGATGCGTCCTATGACAAGAACGATCAGCGAACAATTCCTAGCGAGGATCGAGGCGTTTCTCACCAGAACCGGCACCAAGCCGACCGAATTCGGCCGCATGGCATTGGGCGATCGTGCCTTCGTGCTCAACCTCCGCCGAGGTCGCTCCCCGACGCTGGCAACCGCCGACAAGATCCTGAGCTACATGGACAAATTGGACGCAGAAGCGGCCGATCGGTCAAGAAATAGGAAAATAGGATGAGCGATCTGCATATCCGTCATCTCAATCAGGCCGAATTGGCCCGTCGCTGGGCGCTCAACCACCGAACGCTCGAGCGCTGGCGCTGGATGGGGTGCGGACCCCGCTATCTCAAGATCGGTGGCCGCGTCGTCTATCGGCTGGCCGACATCGAGACCTACGAGGCGGCGCAGCTGCGGAATGCGACCAACGCAGCGCCGGCATCCGGTCTTCGTCCTCGGGGGCGGGCATGACCCGACCGCTCGGCACTCCCATGGGAGAGATGGAGTTCCTCGGATGGCTCGGCCAGGCCGAGCCTGGTGAGGTGCTCGTCTACCACCGGGGTTTTCTCGCCGTCGACCGGCACTGGGCTGAGGGCGGCGCTCTCGATCGCCTCGCCGATCGCGCCGCCTGGGCGGCCGAGCACGGGCTCGCCGATCTGCTGCAGCGCCGCCATGGGCCCGAGGATCTGAGCTACCTCGCCATCGCGCGCCAGCGCACCACCAGCCTTTCCCGCCTGATCGGATCGGAGACCCCATGAACGGCTTCGCACGTCACGGCATCGATCACCTGTCGGCCTCGTCGCTGAACCTCTGGGTCGCCGAGCCTGCGGTGTGGGCGATGGAACGCCTGCTCGGATATCGCAGCCCGCCCTCGGCGCTGATGGTGCGGGGAAAGGCGGTGGAGGAGGGGATCCATAGCGGGCTGGTCGATCCGTCACGCTCGATCGATGCCTGTGCGGCGACGGCACTCGTCGCGTACGACCGCGAGATGGCCCTCAACCCCGACGACCGGCGTGACAGCGAGCGAGACCAGATCCCGGGATATGTCGAGCATGGCTTGGCCGAGCTCCGCCAGTATGGTGCCCCGACCAGCTACCAGGACCGCGTCGAGATCCGTCTCGAGGGCGTGCCGGTGCCGGTCATCGGCTTCATCGACTGGCGCTTCGATCAGCACGGCCTGATCCTCGATCTCAAGACCGGCGAGCGCCTGCCCTCGGCGATCTCGCTCTCGCATGCTCGCCAGGGCGCCGTCTACACCCGCGCTCATGGCAACTACGCGATGCGCTTCGCCTACGTGAAGCCCACCGCCGGCAAGAAGGACGGGCGCGCAGTCTCCGTCTACGAGCTCGAGCGCGCCGAGGTCGACCGCCAGCTGAGGGCTCTCCGCGAGATAGCACTCCGCCTCGAGCGCTTCCTCAGGCTCTCGGCCGATGCCCGCGAGATCTGCGGACTGATCGTCCCCGACTACGAGCGCTTCCACTGGTCGAACCCGCTCACGCGTGCGCGTGGCGTCGAGGTTTTTGGATTTTGAAATGCAGATAGATCAAGGCTGCCAATCGTTTCGACGGATTCTCCTGACTCAGTGTTATTTCACAATCGTCGACGGAGAAGACTTCGAAGTTCTCAACCAAGTCCCTTGGTGTGTGCTGCGCTCTCGTGACGGAAGGCGTCAGTACGCAATGCGGCGCTCAGACAATCGCCACCTCTTCATGCATCGTGTGATCACGGGTGCTCCGAAGGGGCTAGATGTCGATCACATCAACGGGAACGGTCTCGATAACCGTCGAGCAAATCTTCGGATCTGCACGCGATCGCAAAATCTACAGAACAAGCCGCGGCGTCCCGGGACCTCACGATTCAAGGGCGTCTCGTGGAACGTGCGCGACCACGTTTGGTACGCATACGTCAACGTCAACAAGTCGGTGGTTTCTCTTGGATCCTTTCAAGACGAAGTGGAAGCCGCGCGAACCTATGACGCCGCCGCACTGAAGCACTTCGGTCCGCAAGCCCGTCTGAACTTTCCAGACATTAACCGTTAATCGAAGAAGGAGACTGCGCATGTCAGTGCTGAATATCGGCGGTTCTGCCAACCTGAAGAACTACGTGAAGTACAACGCCAAGGCCGACAAGTGGTTCGTGCGCGGCGCCGACGGCGAGGATGCGGAGATCCAGCGTCCGACCTTCGTCACCGACTTCGACAACATCGCCACCGGCTGGCTTCGCTTCCGCGAGGGCCAGGCGCCGGAGCGGGTGATGGACGCCAGCATCGACAAGGCGGCACCGCTGCCGGGCGAGGGCTTCAAGCGCGGCTTCGTCGTCATGGCCTACAGCCCGAAGTTCTTCGGGGGTGCGGTCGAACTCGCCAGTGCCTCGATTCACATGTCGAATGCGATCAAGGAGGTCTACGCCCAGTACGAGGCCGACAAGGCCGCCCATGCGGGCAAGCTGCCGGTCATTGCCTGCACCGGCTCGCAGGCGATGAAAGATCGCTACGGCACCAACTACCGTCCGACCCTCGCCATCGCGAAATGGGTCGACCGCCCGGCGGAGCTGCCGAGCGTCAGCCCGATCGCGGCCGCCGACCTCTGGCAGGGCAGTGCCGCGCCGTCGGCACCGTCCAAGACCACCGCCCAGCATGTGCCGCCGCCGGTGGCGAAGGCCGCCGCCGATCCACTCGCCGAAGCCGTGTTCTGACACCCGACCCCGGAGGGCTTCGGCCCTCCGGCCTTCTTCCCCGGCGCCGCTGATGGACATGTCCAACGTTCAGCCCATGGTCGAGCCAGATTCGGTGCAGATGCGCCGCCATGTCGGCCACCTGTTCGAGGGCTGGCTCGACGGCTGCCAGGACGGGCGCATCGAGCTCGCCTGGACCGACGGGCGCGATGGCAGGCTCAAGCATGCGGCGCTCTTCGGCACCGATCAGCTGGACGAGCTGGTCGAGCGGGCCGTCGCCGAGAACCGCAGGCCCGGTCAGAACGTCTATATCGGCGCCGCCCTGCGCAAACCCGACACCGCACCCTTTGGCCGCTGCAGCGACGAGGACTTCTTTGCGCTCACCGCCTATTACGTCGATATCGACGATGACGTCACGCAGGCAGCAGCCGCCACATGCCGCGAGCGCGGCTGTCCGCCGACCGCGGTGGTCATCACTGGCCGCCATCCCCATGTGCGCGCCCAGTTGTATTGGCGGTTGAGCGAGCCGCAGCGCGATCCCGACATTTGTCGCGCGCAGAACAGCGCCCTCGCCCAGGCACTCGGCGGCGATCCGTCGGTCGTCAATCCGAGCCGCGTGCTGCGCCTTG
>VGEN01000283.1 GCA_016869285.1 Alphaproteobacteria bacterium | reverse complement strand
CATCGGCGTCGACCAGGATCTCGATAGGAATGTAGGGCATCCGACGCCAAAATAGGTCGCACGGTCCCGGATTTGGTGGGCTGTGCAGGACTCGAACCTGCGACCCGCTGATTAAGAGTCAGATTGCATACCAACGAAGTCAATGTGTTGGCAGCAAATCCTATCAATTGATCGGCACTGCATTTCAATACGTTAGGACTGAACTGCAAACTAGCCATGGCGAGCGGTGAGGTGCTTCCGCATCGCGTCTCTGAGCTCGAGTGGAGCCCCGCGAAAGCGAGGAAGCAAGCCGCGTCCACGCAGCTTTCTCCCTCGCAGATCACGCTTCGATCGGGCCACAGTCCATGGGGTTTTTCCGACGTCCTGAATGACGAACTCGATCTGTTCGCGAAGTAGCCGGAAGAGTGCTCCGTCCCGGTACCCGGCATTCTCCCTTTCCAGCACGGCAAGCTCATGAGCGACGCGACGCATGGTCTGCACGGAGACTTTGAGGAGGAACCGAAGCCATGCCGCGTGAAAGCGGATCACGATCCATGTCATCTCGCGGCGCGGGCTCATACTTGTACTTAGCGACCGAGAAATATTTCGGTGACGTGCTGCCATCCTGGTCCGCAAAAACGACCTCTTCCACTTCTCAATGGAAGGGAGAGAGAGTGTCGGGGGCCTATCGAGGACCGCTAGGGCGAGCAGTAGTATCAGCATGACGGCTTAGGCTGTGGTGGTCGGTTCGTCGACCTCGCGAGGGGTCTCGCTCGAGGCAGGCTGTCTTCATCACTCGGCACCAACTCGCAAAACTTCGGAAGCCGGGAGCCATCGATAGAGTGTCGGCACGCTGACACCGATTGCGCTCGCAACGTCACGTACGGCAGTCCCATCACGAAGTAGCCGCCGAGCCGCCGTCACCTTCTCCACCGTCATTGCGCGTGGTCGGCCACCGATTCGCCCCCTGCTTCGGGCTGCTTGCAGGCCCGCGTTGGTCCTCTCACGGATCAGCGATCGCTCAAACTCGGCAAGAGCTCCGAAGATGTGAAAAACCAGCTTGCCGCCGGCTGAAGTCGTGTCCACGCACTCGGTAAGGCTTTGGAAGCCTATTCCCCGATTCGCCAGGTTGGCGACTACGTCAATGAGATGCGGCAGCGACCTGCCTAGCCTGTCGAGACGCCAGACCACCAACACATCGCCCTTGCCCGCGGACTCGACTGCCGCAGCAAGACCGGGACGGTCCGCCCGACTCCCCGACGCCTGATCTTCAAAAATGCGATCGCACCTCGCTATGCGGAGGGCGTCGAGCTGGAGATCGAGATTCTGATCGTTGGTGCTAACTCGCGCGTAGCCAATTCTCATGCGAGCTCCTCGTATAGTTGCCCCAATTCGGCATTTTCTAACACGTCTGTCGCCGTATTTCAAGAGGCATTTTTGATAATCAAAAACCACCGTTACTGAGATTGATCGGGCCGACGAGAATTATCCGCAGCGGAGGACAGCACCCGGCGGAATCGCATGGACTTAGGGCGTCGAGAGCGCGCTCACCCATTGGCTCCGCTCAGTCAGCTTTGCTGATATTGGCTAGGCATGCGTCGCCAATGGCGATATGGCCCGTTGAGGCTGTCGCTGCATCATGCTGCCAGCGCCTCGGCCGTGCGCCTCACCGCGTCGCGCAGCCCTTCGCCAATCGCCGTCAGATCTTCGTCGAGTATCCTGGCGAGGTTGCCGCGCACCTCCCCCGATAAGACGCGGCATCTGCTAGACTCGTGCGGCCCGACGGAGACCGACCATGACGAGCCGAACTGCCATCGCCGCCCTCCTCGTCGCCTGGGCTGTATTCGCCGGCGAGGCGTGGATCCTGCTGAGCCGCCTTGAGCTCGACTGGGGAACCGCCTGGCTCATGCTTGCTGCCGCCGTTGCGCCGGTGCTGATTCTCGCGCTGCTACCCTGCTACTTCGGCCTCCTGGTGAAGCTCGATGAGCTTGCCTTTCCGCTGGAAGCGCCCGGTCCGATCGGTTCCGATCCCTTACAGGTGCGTAAACCGGAACCGCTTATCCGTCAGCATCGGCCGTGATCGTTACTCTGGCCGGCCGAGCTTCCTGACCTCGGCAGCGGCGGCGTCCATCACTGTCATCGCATCGATCATCGTCGTCGCCTCGTCGCCGGCGCCGCCGGCATCGGGCAGATGGGCGACGCCCTCGGCCGCGCGCCACATGCCCCAGATCGAGACCATCGCCCAGTCGGCCTCGGTGAGGATCAGCTTGGGATTGGTCGGATAGAGATCTTCACCGATGCGCCAGCCCGGCCCGCCATCCACGGGCTTCTCGCCGCCCTCGAAGTCGCTGGGACGAAGGACGACCCAGACGGCGATCGTCAGTTTTTTCTTGGGCCACCGCCCAGCTGCATCGCCGCGATCGCGCGCCAGCCGATCGAGTCGACGTGATCTTCGGGGATTCCCTCGAGCGCGCCGGCGTCCGCCGGATTCACCGCTTCGGCTTCGCACAGCGCTTTCTGCGCGGCCGCGAGGTCGAGATCCTGCGGCGTGAAGCGAATGACGTCCGTCCCCGAGATTGGAAGCATGGTGCCTCCAGTCCTAACGTTGCTGGGAGTTAAGGCGGTCGGTGGTGAGCCAATACTGCCAGGGCCGCGAGAAACGCAGCCAAAGACGCAAGGGCCAGCTCGAGCGCTCAGCCGCTTCGCCCTTGGTGCTCACTACCGATATGGCTTCACCGGCCTTCGTGTGCCGAAGACCTAGTTGGTGGCAATTGAGATCGTAACGGTGTCTTGATAGGTGCCGGACGCCATGGTCTCGCTGGCAATGAAGTTGACGTATACGGCACTAACCTCGTTGGCGATGACACCCTGCTCGACGCGCCGACCTATCTGGGCGATGCAACTCGATTCCAACAGACCCGTAACGACCGGCGCGCTTCCGCCGGTAGTAGGATTATTGAACTCTCCCGAGTAGGGGAGATAGCTACCAGATCCTGGCTCGATCAGCTTGCCCCCTGTCGGCGACTGCGTGCAATTCGCCGAGGAGATGGATAGGGCATAGCTTCTGCGCCCATTGCAGTTTTGAGTAACCGAGCCGATCTGCACTCGATGAGGGCCCGGGCTCGCGATGGGAAGGTCACCCGCCCGGGACGATGAGTTGACGTCAATCGTGCACTTTCCTGGAATAACCCCAGAAAGAAGAATACTCGTCGATGCCTCGCAGACGTCGCAAGACGGGAGAACATACAGACCAACCGCCGCGGCCATGCTGAATGCTAGCGCGACGGCCACACGCAATCGGGTCAGCTTCTCCTTGTGCGTCATCTCGTAGAAACCCTCCGAACTTCCAAGGATCAAAGTCCAACAGTAATTTGGACGGCCAGCCCAATTGCAACATTGACTGGGGTGGGGCACGGTTTCCTGAGACAGCGCACTGCGCTACCGATCGTAAAGACGGAGGTAGAGCATGGACGGAAATAATGGGCTGGAACCGGGTGTGACGGAGGCCACGGCGGCGCCAGCGCGCGC
>VGEN01000282.1 GCA_016869285.1 Alphaproteobacteria bacterium | reverse complement strand
GGGCAATCATGGCGCACCCAACGGGTGAATCGGAATCGGACGCCTTACGGTTCAATTTCGACCGCCGACTGAAGCTGGAGTTCCACGGCTCCAGCGTCACCTCCGATGCAGGATTGTTGGCCTATCGCGAGCTGGACGATGCCCTCGGACTGATAGAGATCGCGGGTCAGCACCTGGCCGACACGCGGACAGGCAAGAACGGTCGGCATGATCTAATCGGGATGCTGCGGCAGTCTGTGTTCGGACGCCTCGCCGGATACGAGGACGTGAACGATGCCGACCGGCTCGGGCGTGATCCGGCGATGCGCTGGATCGTTGGCGGTCGTGCTGTGCCGAAGCAGGCAGCCTCCACCAGCCAGATGGGCCGGTTCGAGACGGAGTGGCTTGCGAATGATGGGAACCTTGTCGCGCTTTCCGATCTCTCCGGGCGATGGATTGACCGGGTGTACAGCCGTCGTCCGCCGAAGGTTATCGTGCTCGACATGGACTCGAGCGTGAGCCCGACCTATGGCGACCAGGAAGGCACCGCCTACAACGGCCACTTTGCCTGCACCTGCTATCATCCGCTGTTCGTGTTCAATCAGTTCGGCGATCTGGAACGCTGCGCGCTGCGCCCGGGCAACGTCCACTCGGCGGACGGTTGGCAGGACGTGCTGGAGCCGGTCGTGGCCCGATATCGGGGCAAGCTCAAACGCCGCTACTTCCGCGCCGACGCCGCCTTCGCGAACCCGGAGGTCTACGCGTTCCTGGAGGCCGAGGGCTTCGCGTACACGATCCGGCTGCCGGCTAATCAGGTCCTTCAAGAGAGGGTCGCATATCTACTCAAGCGACCGGTCGGTCGCCCGCCGAACCACGTGCAGCGGTTCCACGCCAGCTTCAGCTATCAGGCCAAAAGCTGGAAGGCAGCGCGCCGCGTGGTGGCCAAGGTCGAATGGCATCCGGGTGAGCTTTATCCCCGCGTCGGCTTCATCGTCACCAATATGACGAGACCGGCGGAGCGCGTCGTTGGCTTCTACAATCAGCGCGGCACGGCGGAGCAGTGGATCAAGGAAGGCAAGAACGCCATCAAGTGGACGCGGTTGTCATGCTGCTCCTTCGCTGCCAACGCCGCGCGGCTCCAACTGCATGCGCTGGCGTACAATCTCGCCAACTTCATGCGGACGCTGGCTCTGCCCGAGACGGTCAAGCAGTGGTCGCTGACCAGCCTGCGGGAAAAACTCGTGAAGATCGCCGCCAAGGTCGTGCGCCATGGCCGCTACGTCATCTTCCAGATGGCCGAGGTCGCGGTGCCGAGGAAATTGTTCCAGGAAATCTTGCGGCTGATCGACGGACTGCGACCAAGACCGGCTCCAGCTTAGAACCGGGGCGGCCGGATGCATCGTCACCACGGCAGGAGTGTGTCTGAATGACAAGGAAAAGGGCCAAATCGGCGGATCAAACCTCGTTGGAGACGCCGAGCATGACGGAAACGCCGCCAAACACCGCGCAGCCTGCCCTGGGGCTTACCGTGAACCCCGCCGTCTGCTACCGTCTACGCCGTTCCAGAGTTCATCGGGGGAATGTCGGTTAAGAACAGAGCATTTCGACGGCGTCGTCTCGATGGCTGAGGACGGTGCCTGTTATCGGATCTAGAGAGTTGAGCCCAATGTACAAGGACTATCCAATCGCGGTCTTCGCCGGGGCGCTGCTTTCGCTAGCCGCTGTCGGACCGGCAGTTGCGGAAAATATCCGCGGCGCGGCAACGGGCCCGACCAAGGCGCCGGGCTTCAGCCATCCCGAGCAATATATGCATGTCCAGGACGTGAAGCCGGCGGACAACATGTATCCGGTGGTTCAGCATCTCGAGCAGGACAAAGCCGCTGCCGCCAAGCTTGCCGCGCTGCAAGCGAAGACCGGTAAGAAGCCGAACATTCTGATCTTCCTGCTCGACGATGTTGGCTGGTCCGATCCCGGCTTCAATGGCGGCGGCGTCGCGGTGGGCAATGCGACCCCGGTGATGGACCGGCTCGCCCATGAGGGTCTGATCCTCACCTCCGCCTATTCCACGCCGTCATGTTCGCCGACGCGCGCCACGATCCATACCGGGCAGAACCCACTGCATCACGGCATTCTGCGCCCGCCGATGTATGGCGAGGCCGGCGGGCTCGACGGCGCCATCACTATGCCGAAGCTGCTCAAGGACCACGGCTACATCACGCAAGGCGTCGGCAAATGGCATATGGGCGAGAACAAGGGTTCGCTGCCGCAGAATGTCGGCTATGACGACTATGTTGGTTTCCTCGGCGTGTCGGACATGTATACCGAGTGGCGCGACATCTATTTCAATCCCGAGGTCGCGCTGTCGCCCGAGCGTTTCAAGATGCTTGAGCAGGACGAGTTCAACCATTACGAGATACATTGCACGCCGGCCGACACCGAGAAGTGCGAGAACGGCAAGCTGATCGAACTCGACTACATCAAGGAGCTCGACAAGCACTGGCTGGAAGTGAGCCTCGCCTTCCTCGACAAGATGAAGGGCAGCGACAAGCCGTTCTATCTCTATCACGCCACGCGGGGCTGCCATTTCGACAATTACCCGTCCGACGATTGGGCGGGCAAGTCGATGGCGCGCACCGTGTTCTCCGACTGCATGGTGGAGATGGACTATTTACTCGGCGAGCTGGTGGATAAGCTTCAGGAGATCGGCGAGTTGGAGAACACGCTGATCTTCTTCACCTCCGACAACGGGCCTGAATGTGAAATCCCGCCGCACGGCCGTACGCCGTTCCGCGGCTGCAAAGGCTCGAGCTGGGAGGGTGGCGTTAGGGTGCCGACCTTCGTCTATTGGAAGGGCGTGATCGCGCCGCGCAAATCCAATCAGCTGTTCGACCTCGCCGATCTGTTGCCGACAGCGCTGGCGCTGGCCGGCTATCCCGGCGCTAAGCTCGCCGAGCTGTTTCCGGACACCACCTATATCGACGGCGTCGACCAGTCGGGCTTCATCGTCGCCGACGATGGTCTCTCGGCGCGCCGCAGTCGCATCTACACCCTGAACCAATATTTCGCCGCCACGCGCATCGACGAGTTCAAAGGCGTGATAACCATGGAGATCGAGAACTCTGTGGTGCAGAGGGGTAATTGGGGCGGATTCAGTGGCGGTATTTTCACCGATACCGGCGGCGGCATCACCTTCAACCTCTATACCAATCCGCAAGAGGATGTGAGCATCGGCATCCGCCACATTCCGATGGGGGTGCCGATCATAGCGGCCTCGGCGGCGTATATGAAGGACCTGATCAAATATCCGCCGCAATTCAAGATCGGATTCATATCCAACAACCCGCCGGTCTATGACCTGCTGCCGCAGATGCAGAAAATGCGTCAGGAGAACATGGAGAAGCATGGGCCCGGCAGGCCGACGCCATAACGCGCAATTGATAGGGCCCGTGGTGCATCTGCGGGCCCCTTGCGCTATTGAGTAGGCTAGAACGCCTGAACGGCCATTCCGGTCGAGCGTCAGGTTCATGTCTCACTGTGGTAATGCCAT
>VGEN01000281.1 GCA_016869285.1 Alphaproteobacteria bacterium | reverse complement strand
CCGGCGGCGGCCGCAGCATTCTCGCTCGATACCCCCGTCGCAATCGCTGCCCAGAACCGTCCCCGTTCGTCCCGCCCTGCCACCGGTGGCCGCCCCGGCGAGGGCAATGGCACTCGTCCAGCACGATCCGATCGCCGCTTCTGCCTCTTCATCGCAAACGCCTCCGTAAGGTGTTGCGACGACCGCTTGAATTCGCCGGGGTATCGACGACCTGAGGTGGCAAAGGGACCGGATGGCGAGGCGAGGGTTTGAGCCGGGCAGGCCTCCTCAGGCCGCACGCCTCGGCGACGATCGTCGCTGGTACGGCCGTCGTCGAGCAGGATCATGTCGTCTGCGCAATAGTGCTTTTCCGCCGCTCGTGCGGCAGTATGGCCGCACAAAAAGGTCAACGCGTCGAGGCGCTTGGCCGTCGGTGCGAAGGCGGGGAGATGTGCATGGCCGTCCAGCCGAAGAGCCTGCCGCCGGGCTACTACAATGCTGCGCTCGATCTGCTCGACCGCAACCTCGCGGAGGGTCGCGGCGAGCGTGTCGCGGTCATTGACGATCGCGGCCGCACCACCTATGCGGCGTTGACCGAGCGCGCCAACCGCTTCGCCAATGCGCTGGCCGATCTCGGCGTCGAGCGCGAGCAGCGCATCCTGGTCGCGCTCCAGGACAGCGTCGACTTCCCAACCGTGTTTCTCGGCGCGATCAAGGCCGGCGTCGTTCCAGTTGCCGTCAACACGGCGCAGATGGCCAGGGACTACGACTTCATGCTCGAGGATTCAGGGGCGCGCGCGCTCGTCGTCTCGCAGCCGATCCTCGAGACGATCGCCCCGGAGATCGAGCGCCACCGCCCTCAGCTTGCGCATGTGATCGTCTCCGGCGAGAGTGGCGGAATCCGGCTCGAGGAGCTGCTGGCGAAGAGCGATCCGGAGCATGAGCCGGCGCGCACGGTCGCCGACGACATAGCCTTCTGGCTCTATTCTTCGGGCTCGACCGGCGCCCCGAAAGGGGCCGTGCATCTGCAGTGCCATCTGATGGAAACCTATCGGCTTTATGGCGGACCGATCCTCGGCATCGGGCCCGACGACGTTGTGTTCTCGGCGGCTAAGCTGTTCTTCGCCTATGGCCTCGGCAACGCCATGACCTTCCCCTTCGCCGTCGGCGCCGCCGCGGTGCTGATGGCTGAGCGCTCGACGCCGGCCTCCTGCGCGAAGCGGCTGGTCGATCACAGGCCGACGATGTTCTTCGGCGTGCCGACGCTCTACGCGGCGATGCTCGCCGGGACCGACCTCGCGGAGAAGGAGCGCCTTGCGCTCCGGCGTTGCGTCTCAGCCGGCGAGGCGCTGCCGGCCGAGCTCGGCGAGCGCTGGCAGAAGCGCACCGGCGTTCCGCTGCTCGACGGCATCGGCTCGACCGAGATGCTGCACATCTTCATCTCGAACCGGCCCGACGACTTCCGCTACGGCAGCTCGGGCAAGCCGGTGCCGGGCTACGAGGCGCGTCTGGTCTCCGAGACGGGTGGCGAGGTGGCGGCGGGCGAGATCGGCGATCTGCAGGTGAGCGGTCCGACCTGCTGCATCATGTATTGGCGCCGACGCGAGAAGAGCCGCGACACCTTCATCGGCCGTTGGACCAAGACCGGCGACAAGTATCGCGTCACCGAGGACGGCTGGTGGATCTACTGCGGGCGCTCGGACGACATGCTGAAGGTCTCGGGCCAGTACGTCTCGCCCTTCGAGGTCGAGGCGGCGCTGCTGACCCACAACGAGGTGCTCGAAGCCGCGGTCGTCGGGCACGAAGACGCCGACCGCCTGATTAAGCCCAAGGCCTATATCGTGCTGAAGGGCGGTGGCGGCGGCTCGACTGCGCTCGCCGATGCGCTGAAAGCGCATGTGAGGAGCCGGCTTGCTCCGTTCAAGTATCCGCGCTGGATCGAGTTCGTGCCCTCGCTGCCGAAGACCGCGACCGGCAAGATCCAGCGCTTCAAGCTCCGGGCATCCCAGCCGTCATGATCGAAGCGATCGAGAACCCGCAGTCTCCGAACCGTCAGGGCGCGGACCCGCTGACGATCGAGCAGATGCTCACCTACTTCAAGGTGCCCGCGGTCAGCGCCGCGGTCATCCATGACTTCAAGCTCGACTGGGCGAAGGCCTGGGGCATCGCCGATGTCGAGACCGGCGAGAAGGCGACCGAGAGGACGCTATTCCAGGCGGCCTCGATCTCGAAGCCGGTCGCGGCGATGGCCTCGCTCAAAGCGATCCAGGACGGCCACTTCGGCCTCGACCAGGACATCGGCACGATCCTTAAGTCCTGGACGCTTCCCGACCATCCGTTCGAGGGCAGGGCGCCGGTGACGCCGCGGACCCTCTTGAGCCACACCTCCGGCACCGGCGACGGCTTCGGCTTTCCCGGCTACGAGCCGAACACACCGCTGCCGACGATCCAGCAGATCCTCGACGGCAACGGACCGGGCTGTCGCGGACCTGTGCGCCTAGTGCGCCCGCCGCTCACGCAGTTCCACTATTCGGGCGGCGGCTCGATGATCCAGCAGCTGGCGCTGACCGACGCCGTCGGGCGGCCGTATCGCGATCTCCTCAAGGAATGGGTCCTCGACCCGATCGGCATGGATGAGAGCAGCATCGACCTGCCGCTGGCCGAGCCGATCGAGGCACGGACGACGCGCGCCCATGATGGCTGGGGACGCGCGATGAACGTCAAGTATCACATCTATCCGGAGTCCGCGGCCGCAGCGTTGTGGACCACGCCGGCCGACCTCGCCAAACTCGCGATCGAGGTGCAGCGGACGCTGGCCGGAAAGTCGACGCGCGTGCTCTCGAAGGCGACGATGCAGGAGATGGTGACGCCGGTCGGCGTCGGCCCCTATGCGGTCGGCTTCGCCATCGCGCGTACCGGCGAAGGCTGGTATTTCAGCCATGGCGGCGGCAATTGGGGCTTCAAGTGCCGGCTCGTCGCGCATCGGGCCAAGGGCTACGGCGCGGCGGTGATGACGAACGGCGACAATGGCGAGTCGCTCGTCAACGAGGTCATCGACCGCGTTGCGCGCGCCTATGGCTGGGACACGCTCGACAAGCCGACCTTGCGCTGAGCTGCCATCTCGGAGCCTGATCATCCATGCCTTTCGCCACGATCGACAACGTGCGCCTCGAATACGAGATGATCGAAGGCCGCCGCCCCGACACGCTGGTCTTCCTGCATGAGGGGCTCGGATCGGTCGCGCTCTGGCGCGACTTTCCGGCAAAGGTGGCGGCGGCTTCAGGCTGGAGGGCGCTGGTCTATTCGCGCCGCGGCTATGGCAGTTCCGATCCGCTCGAAGGGCCGCGGCCGGTCGACTACATGCACCGCGAGGCGCTCGATGTGCTGCCGACGCTGCTCGACCGGCTTGGCATCGAGCAGCCGGTGCTGATCGGGCATTCCGACGGCGGCTCCATTGCGTTGATCCATGCCGGCGGCACGACGCGTCCGGTGCGCGGCATCGTCACCATGGCGGCGCACGTCTTCGTCGAGGATCTGACGGTAAAAAGCATCGAGGAGGCGAAGGTCGCGTTTCAGACGACCGACCTCGGCGAGCGCATGAGCCGGTATCACCGCGATGCTGCCGCCGCTTTC
>VGEN01000280.1 GCA_016869285.1 Alphaproteobacteria bacterium | reverse complement strand
AAGACATCGGCTTGTCGGAGTTTCGAAACGATCTCTTCAGGCTTGTGCCTCTTCTTCGGCATTGCAGTCCTCCTTCTTGTCAAAAGACATAGTTCAGGGCGGACCACTTTTCAGGGGGAGGACCACTTCAACATCAAGCTTAACGTCGTCGACTGGCCGACGGCGTTCAACATTCGCCTGAAGCCGGAGGGCTGGAGCCTCTGGGTGGTCGGCATGGGCATCCAGCCATATGAGGGTCCCTACGCCGTCACCGCGTTCTTCACCACCGACAATGGCGGCAAGGGCGCGCAGTGGGTTTCGGATCCCGAGCTGCAACGCGCGAACTCGGTGCTGAACTCGGCGCTATCCCTCGATGACCGCAAGAAGGCGTTCGCCGACTTCCAGAAGCGCTTCTTCGAGGTCGTCCCGGCTATCAAGCTCGGCGACTTGGGGCGCTACCAGGCGACCCGCGGCAACGTTCAGGGCTTTGCGCCCGGACGCATACCGCGCATGTGGGACGTCTGGTTCGAGTAGTCGGAGCCATGGCCGGGCGAACCTTCGCCCGGCCAGCGCCGTCCAACAACGGCAAGTAGGCTGAGACTTGTGTCGAAGGCTCGCGCTGGAAACGTCGAGGAGCTTCGGGTCCTTGCCCGGCGCTGCCTTCCGAGAGTCGTGTTCGACTCGGTGGATGGCGGCGCCGAGGACGAAGTCACCCTAGGCACCAATCGCGAGATATTTAAAAACATAGGGTTCGTCCCGCGTACCCTCGCCGACGTCTCTGATCGCAACCAGGAAGTTGATCTCTTTGGTGTGCGCAGCCGGTCCCCGGTAATCGTTGCCCCGATGGGGTTGCTCGGGATCCTGCGGCCGGACGCCGAGATCATGCTGGCTCGGGCGGCGGCGGCCAGCGGGGTACCCATCGTGCTTGCGACAGGGTCGAGTGCGTCGATCGAGCGCGTCGCCGAGGCGGCGTCGACCGCGCGGCGGTGGTTCCAGCTCTATCCCTTCCGAGACGAAGCCATCAATCGCTCCCTTCTCGCTCGCGCAGCGCGGGAGGGCTACGAGGCGCTGGTGGTCACGACGGACACCCAGATTGCACCGAACCGCGATCGCGATCGGCGGAACGGCTTTTCCCTCACGTCGCGGCCGTCGCTTCGCCTCGCCCTCGACATCGCGACCCGGCCTGCCTGGTTTTGGCGGATGGCGACATCCGGAGGGATCCCTCGATTCGAGACGCTGGCAGCAGAGATGGGTGGAGCGCCGAGTGCAATGGAAACCGCTGCGTTCTTCCTTTCAGCGCGCAATTGGAATGTGACACTAGAAGGTCTCTTGCAGATTCGCCGTCTGTGGCGGGGCCCCCTGCTGGTGAAGGGGCTGCTCAGCGTCGATGAAGCGCGCCAAGTCGCGGATCTGGGCGTCGACGGGGTTGTGCTGTCCAACCACGGCGGCCGCAACCTCGATGGCGCGGTGTCTCCGGTCGAGGTCCTGCCCTCGGTCGCGGAGGCAATAGGTGATCGCGTGACGATCCTCGTCGATAGCGGGTTCCGTCGGGGATCGGACGTGGTCAAGGCGCTCGCGCTGGGCGCCAAGGCCGTGTTGCTGGGGCGCGCAATGGCCTGGGGCGTCGCTGCCGGAGGACAGGAAGGTGCGCTCCATGCGCTCTCGATCTTCCGCGAAGAGATCGATCGCGTTATGGCATTCCTCGGTTGCCGAAGCCTCGCAAACCTGAGCCGCGCTTGCATCCGCCTCGGCTCGGAACGCGCGCTTCGCAATTCCCTAGTCTAGGAGCGAAGTGCCTCGACCCGAGGCGCCCCGAACCGCAAAGTCCGGGGCGCCTCGCTTTTCAGCCTACTTCTTCTCGAGATTCCACATCACGATGCGCGTGCCGGTGAGCACGCCGGTGATGTTCTTGCGATGCACGACCGGCTGAGTGAACTGGCCCAGCGGCACCAGCGGCACCGACTGGTAGAAGCGCGTCTGGTAGCGGTCGGCGACCTGCTTGCCCTGCTCGGGCGAACTCACGCCCTCGAAATCGACCAGGCGGATCTTCTCGAGCTCTTCATCGCAGGGCCAGCCGAACCAGTTCTTGCCGTCGCACGGGCTGGCGATGAAGGAGCTCGACAGCGGCTCCATCAGAGATCCGGCGAAGCCCCAGGTATGGAAGATGTTCCAGCCGCCGCGGTTCTGCTCCGGCGACTCCTTGATCGGCCGGCGCGAGATCAGCGACGACCAGTCGGTCGACTGCAGGTCGACGTTGAAGCCGACCTCCTTCAGGCGATTGGCGGTGACCATGGTCATGGCGCCGATCACGGTTTGGTCGGTCGGATGCATGACGACGACACGCTCGCCCTCGTAGCCCGACTCCTTGAGCATCTGCTTGGCCTTTTCGAGCGCGCCCGGCTTGGTCCAGTCGCCGAGGCCGGTGGCGGTCTCATAGGGGCCGCCGCAGATCAGGATCGCCCAGCAGGGCTTCCTCAGGCTCGGATCGCCAACCGCCGCCTCGAGATAGGCCTGCTGGTCGACGGCATAGAGCAGCACCTGGCGGACTTTCGGGTTGTCGAAGGGCGGCACCAGGTGGTTCGGCCGCATGATCATCTGGTAGCCGAGCGGATTGACCACGGTGACGACGACATTCGGGTTCTTCTTGAGCGTCGCCAGCATGTCGATCAGCGGATTCTCGAGATAGTCGACCTCGCCTGTCATCACTGCGTTCGCTGCGACCATCGGGTCGGGTAGAATCACCCATTCGACCTGGTCGACCTTGACCACTTTGCCGCCCGCCATGTGCTCGGCCTTCTCGGTTCGCGGCACATAGTCCGGGTTCTTGGCGTAGAGGACGCGCGAGCCGGGAATCCATTCCTCGCGCACGAACTTGAACGGGCCTGAGCCGACGGCCGAGGTGATCGCGGTGTTCGGGTCGGTCTTGGCGTCGACCTCGCGCATGATGAAGGGCGGGTTGATCGGCTCGGCCAGGAAGTTGATGAGCCGCGGGAACGGCTTCTTCAGCTTGATCTCGAAGGTGTCGGGGCCGGTCACCTTGGTCTCGGCGATGCGGCCGTAGGTGTCGCGGCCCGAGGGAACCTTGGCGCCCCAGCGGTCGAGCGACTTGACCGCGTCGGCCGCCGTCACCCGCGTGCCGTCATGCCACTTCTGTCCGGGGCGGAGCTTGAAGGTGTAGGTCAGGCCGTCGGCGCTGGCGTTCCAGCTTTCCAGCATCTGCGGCTGCGGGGCGTTCTTGCCGTCCGGCGCGATCAGGAAATCGTAGATCAGCACGCCGTGGTTCAGCGTCGTGCCGGCGGTGGTGAAGATCGGGTCGAGGACGCGGAGGTCCGCATCCGGAACGTATTTGATGGTCTTCTGTGCGAGCGCCGGCGTGGCGGCGGCTACGGCCAGCAGCACGGCCGTTGCGAGCACGGCCTTGAGACGGCGGGACTGGGTCATCGGCAGATCCTCCCTTGCCCGGGCGGCGGCCCGGCAGGTCATTCTTCGGCGCGCGTGGTTTCGTTTCAAGAACGATCTGTTCCGTGAAGCGAAACTTCGAGAAACGAGCCCGACTCGCAATGTCCTGAATCTGTTTTCGCGATTCCCCCTACCCATATCCTAGAGCATTTTCCGATCTGTCTGAATCGTCAGGGATTCCCAATCCTGTCGCGATGTGATTCAAGATGCGTGCTGGAGGAGGAGGCCAGCGGGCATGGGAGTTCCCCTATCAGAGGATCTTCGTGT
>VGEN01000279.1 GCA_016869285.1 Alphaproteobacteria bacterium | reverse complement strand
GCCGCCGTTTGCCCGGATGCCGCTCTCATCCGCTTGCTCGCCGGCGCGCTTCGACCCGCCGCTCCATGACCGACGGGGCCGATGCCCCGAAAACACCCGTTCCCTCAATCCCAAACCAATAACCCGACACCCGACAAACCAACCCGCGATGAAAAAGGCGCAACGACAAAGCATGCCATCTGATCGCCTTCCATCGCCGCAATTCAAATCATGCTCGCCCGTGAATAGGCCGGGTTAAGATAACAGATTCGCGGACGGGTTCAGGGTTGCACGCCAGGAGGGACGGGGTTAGGGTGCCGCGCAAGGAGGCTCGGAAAGGGCCCAAGCGGGGGGACGGACCTGTCGCGGACGAAGGGGGCCAGAGACCTTGGGTCTTGAGGCCGTTCGCCGGGACCGAAGCCGCTCTCCGAGATGGAAGTCGACGAGGAGCAGGCCAGACGTTGGACACGTTCCATAGCCCACGTCCCTGGATGCAGCGCCTTGCGGCCCTTCCCAGCCGCTGGATCGTCGACCGCGAGATCATCCTCCGTAGCGATCGGTCGACCCGGTGCCTGAGGATTTCCCGACGCTTTCAGATGATCGCGCTCGGCATCTGGGCGGTGAGCGCGGGCTGGATGAGCTTTGCCTCCACCAGCTATTTCGAGATCAGCCGCATCCTCGATACTCGCACCGCCGCCCTCGACCAGGCGCATGACGCCTACCGCGACCTCCTGAACCAGATGGCCAATCACCAGCTCGCGGTGATGGCGATCACCAAGGATCTCGAATCCAAGCAGGGACATCTCAGACAACTCCTCAACCAGAACGAAAACTTGCGCCAGGATCTCAGGCTGACAGAGACCCAGCTCCGGCAATCCGAGGCGGAGCGCACGAAGGTCGCGCAGACCCGCCAGGCGGTCGCCGAGAAGATGTCCGAGCTCGAGCAGACCGTGCGCAGCATGTGGGGAGAGAACGGCTCCCTCGAGCGCCACATCTCCGGCCTTCGCGGCCAGCTCGCCTCGATCGAAGCCGAGAAGGAAGAAATCGCAGCCCAGCGCTCGGCGCTGTCGCGCCGTATGTCTCAGCTTCAGAGCGAGCTCAAGATTTCGCTCGCCCGCACTGCCCAGGTCGAGGCCCAGCTTGAGCAGACCAAGACCGATCTGCAGACGGTTTCGGTGCAACGCGACCGTATGCACGAGGACGGGCAGATCGCCCAGGTCCGCGTGCGAGATCTGGAGAGCCGCGTTACCGACTTGCAGCGCGTCCATCGCGAGGTCATGCAGAAGCTGAACGATCGTACCCGCGCCGACCTCGCCGAGGTGCAGAAGATCGTCAGCCGCACCGGTCTCAACCTCGACACGCTTCTGCCCAAAGATCCGCCGGCGCCGCGCGCTGCACGCTCAGGAGGGCAGGGCGGCCCTTTCGTTCCGCTGTTCCGTGATCTGGTCCCGCCCGCCTCGGACGCGTCCGCCAATCTGGAATCCATGTCGCTCAACCTCGGGACGCAGCTCCGCCGTCTGGACCAGATTCATGGCGTGCTCCGCTCGATCCCGCTCTTCGCGCCCCTCGACCACTATTCCTTGATGAGCGGCTTCGGCGTGCGGCAGGACCCTTTTACCGGCCAGGCGGCGATGCATTACGGCCTCGATATGTCGGCCCCGATCCGGACCCCGGTCCTGGCGACTGCGGGCGGAACCGTGGTCGTTGCCGGGTGGAAGAGCCGTTACGGCCGCATGGTCGAGATCGACCATGGCAATGGCCTGAGGACGCGATACGGGCACTTGTATAAGATCAACGTCAAGCGCGGGCAGAAGGTAGAGTTCCGCGAGCCGATCGGGCTCCTGGGTTCCTCCGGCCGGTCGACGGGCCCCCATGTCCACTACGAGGTCCTGGTCAACGGCGAGCCGACCGATCCGAACAAGTTTCTGAGGGCGGGCAAGGATGTTTTCAAGGGCTAGCAGCAAGGGCGCCGAGGGTACGACCGCCGTCCAAAAGTCGTCGGTTCCGTCCATCATCAGCGCCGACCTCCGCATCACCGGCAATCTGGAGAGCGACGGCGACATCCAGATCGACGGCACGGTGGACGGCGACATCCGCTCCGGGCGCATCACGGTCAGCGAAACCGCCGTGGTGAAGGGGGCGCTTGAGGCCGAGACGGTGCGCATTGCCGGCAAGGTCACAGGCCAGATCAAAGCCCGTCAGGTAACGTTGCTCAAGTCGGCGAAGGTCGTGGCCGACGTCATGCAGGAGTCGATCGCGGTCGAGCCCGGTGCCTCCTTCGAGGGCAATTGCCGACATTACAGCCGCGACGCTACCGTCACGCCGACTCCGCGCAAGGTCGAGGCGTTGGTTGCGCCGACGATGCCGCGCAAACCCCCGGTCGAGGCAGTCAAGCCGCCGCCGGTGGCCGCGGTCGGAGGCGGACCTCAGGCGAACTAGGCCCGCCGTCCAGGCGACCGCGCCACCCACCGCTCCTACGGCTAAGCGGTCGTCTTCGGTAGCGCGACTGTGAACGTCGAGCCGCGCCCGACCTCGCTTTCAACGCGGATGGTTCCTCCGAGCCGTCGTACCAGCGTGCGTACTACCCCAAGGCCGACGCCTTCTCCCGGCTGAGTGTGCGTTCCGGCCCGCCGGAATAGATCGAAGATGGCGCCCTGATCTCCGGGAGCGATGCCGCGGCCGTTATCGGCAATGGCGATCTCGATCATGCCCGTCTCGGTTTCCGCGGCGCTGATGCTTATGTGGCCGGGTAGGTCGTCGCGAAGATACTTGGCGGCGTTGTCGAGCAGATGAATGAGGATCTGCTCGAGCGCGATCCGATCGCTGACGATGCTGGGAAGCTTGCCGACCGAAAGCCGGATGCCGGGGCGGTCGGTGCGATGGGTGAGGTCCGTCGCCAGCGAGTGCGCCATGCGGTCAAGGTCGACCACCTCGGTCTTGATCTCGCGGCGGGCGAGTTGCGCGAGTTCCAGGATGGCGCCGATCAGGCGATCCAGCTTGGCTACCGTGGAACGGATGAACCAGAGCGCTTCGTCGAAGTCGCGGCGTGCCGCCTTCATGCTCTGTCCTTCGGCTTCGCCGTTCCCGTGCGCCAGCACACTGTTGCGCACGGCTTCAAGCTCGCCGGTGAAACCCATGATGCTGGTCAGCGGCGTGCGAAGGTTGCGATCGATCACATCCGCAAGATGGCGGATCTCGTCATTCGCCTCGAGAAGGCTGCCCGTCCGCTCGGCAAGTCGCCGCTCGAGGTCGCGGTTCAAGCGCTCGACCTCGGCATAGGAGCGGCGCTGCTCCTCGGCCGCCCATCGCATCATCCGGAAAGAGACGATCGTGATCGCGGCTACGATCAGGCCGGCGCCGAGGGTCGTCATCCAAGGCAGCATCGAGCCGGCGTCCAGAAAACCGAATGACGTCGCGCCGGCTGCTAGAGCATTTTCCGATCTGTCTGAATCGTCAGGGATTCCCAATCCTGTCGCGATGTGATTCAAGATGCCTGCTGGAGGAGGAGGCCAGCGGGCATGGGAGTTCCCCTATCAGAGGATCTTCGTGTTCGTGTGGTGCGGGCGGTCGAGGACGGATTGTCTCGGCGCCAGGCTGCTGAGCGGTTCGGGGTCGGTGTGTCGAGCGCGATCCGGTGGGTGGATGAGTGGCGTCGCAGCGGCCGCACGGCGGCCTTGGCTCAGGGCGGCGACCGGCGGTCTGATCGGATCGAGGCGGAGGCGGCCTTTCTGCT
>VGEN01000278.1 GCA_016869285.1 Alphaproteobacteria bacterium | reverse complement strand
ACGGTGGACATAATGACCCGCTGGCCCAGACGATTGATCACGCGCTGGCCGGCTCGCTCCCCGGCATCATTCCGGTCGTTGGCCTGGGCGTGCATGCCAATCCGGAGACGTGCTTTGCCAACACCGTGTCCGTCGTCGCCCGCAAGCGACCGCTCCCCATCGTCTGCAAACCCGATGTCGCCTTCGGTTCGCTCTTCGGCAGCGTCGCCGAGGGGAACGCGGGGAAAGTCTTCCAGTCGCGAAACAAACTGCTCGACTGGATTCAGTCCGACATCAAGCGGGTCCAGAACGAACTGCCAGCAATGGACCGCGAGAAGCTCGATATCTACCTCGATACCTTCGAGCAGATGCGCACCCGCCAGGACAAGGTCGCAGCGATCAAAGACCGCCTCAAGGCCAACCTGCCCGCAATCGACAAGTTCAACAGCAAGCTTCAGACCGACCGCTTCGAGGCTCAGTGTGCCGTGGCCGTCGCGTCGCTCGCGTCGCGATTGACGAACGTGGCGGTCATCGACGCCTCCTGCGGTCCGCATGGCTACAAGACTTGGAAGGAACTGGGCGTGACGATCGACGAGCACGCGATCGGTCATAAGGCAGGAAGCCCGGACAGGGATTCGTACGGCGTTCCGATCCGGCAGTTCCATGCCACGCGGGTGGCCGACCTGGCGAAGCGGCTCGCTGCCATTCCGGAAGGCAATGGCACCATGCTCGACAGCACGCTCATTATCTGGATGAGCGATTCGGCCGAAGAACATCACGGCCAGGGAATGCAGTGGCCCCTGGTTCTCGTCGGCAATCTGGGCGGAAAGCTCAAGACAGCCGGGCGCTACCTGCAGTTCCCCAAGTACCAGAGCGCCGGCCATCGCACACTGGGCAACTTCTATCTCTCCCTGCTGCACGCCGTTGGTGACAAACGCGAGAAGTTCGGCGATGCCGATCCCGGGCTCAAGGACATCGACACCGCCGGACCGCTGACGGAGATCCTGGCGTGACCGAAAAATTGAAATCCGACACATTCCGACAGGAGAACCCTATGAAAAACCGTAAGACAAAAGCTCGCCCGGCCGTTTCACGGCGTGATTTTCTGGCCGGTTCGGCGGCTGCGGCCACGTTCACGATTGTGCCGCGGCACGTGCTCGGCGGTGAAGGTCAGACGCCGCCCAGCGAGCAGATCCGCGCGGCGCTGATCGGCTGTGGAGGCAGAGGGGGCGGAACATTCGGGCTGCTCGGCAAGAATGCGGTGAAGGTGGCCGAGTGTGATGTGAGGTTCAAGGACAAGGCCGACAACAAGACGATCTACACCGATTTTCGCCGGGTGCTCGAACGGGATGACATCGATGTGATTGCGATCGCCACGCATCCGGGCTGGCACGCGTTGATCTCGATTGCCGCCATGGAAGCTGGCAAAGACGTGCTTTGCGAGAAGCCGCTCTGCCGATTCATTTCCGAGGGCCGCGCGATTGCCGACGCGGAAAAGAGGACCGGCCGTATTTTTCAGATCGAAAGCAAGGGCGCCCCAGGAAAGTCCAAGCTCCGAAAGATTCTCTACCACGGGCTTGTGGGCAACAAGTTCGATCGCACCGCGCTTGTTCGCGGCGGCTTCAAGCTCGATCAATGGTATGGGCAATTGGAATACGGCGTGGGTGCTGGCAAGGGTCTGGATTGGGATATGTACTGCGGGCCAGCGCCGCTGCGGCCTCTCAATGGGCATCGGGTCGGGGGTTCGCATCGCGGCTACTGGGATTATGACGGCGGCGGTTTGGGAGACATGGCGACGCATCATTTGTGGGGGCCCGCCTGTGCGACGGGACGAGACCTTTCCTGCCCGGTAGAGGCCATTCCGTATGCGCCCCCGCAGCATCCCGAGGCAGCAGGCATGTGGGGCTGGTGCGAGGTGAAATTTGCGGATGGCTTCAAGATGGTTCTTGAAAGCACTGAATGGGGGAAGCCTTACGCGCAGCCTGAGAAGCCTGCGGATAGCGATGAAAAGTTCCTGTTGGGCCTTCTCAGCCCCGATCAGCTCAAGCAACTCGACTCCTTGCCAGACGCCGCGGGAGGCGAGCCCGGCTTTCTGGAGGCCATCCGCACACGGAAGCAGGCCGGAGGCCACGCCGAGCGGGCACACAAGGTGACCATGATCTTTCACATAGCCAACGTGGCGTTTCGCTGCGGACGAACGGTGCGCATGGACCCTGTCACCGAGCAGATCATCGGCGACGAGGAAGCCAACCGCCTGGTCAACCAGCCGATGCGCGCTCCCTGGCGGCTGTAATCCGTCATTCACACTAACCATCCGACAAGAACCAATACAGGACACATTCACCATGGCCATTAGCGATCAGTTGAAAATGCTCGTCGAGCAAATGCCGAATTCAACCATGCAGAAGAAAGAAGATCGAATCGGCAAAGACGAGACCAAAGAGTCGATCGAAAGGACGGTGGCCGCGATTGCCGCCGGGGGAAGGGAAAACGTCCTCGGTCTGATCGAGATGCTCGCCGAACCGGGCAGCAAACAGGACGCCAAGCCGCACTTCGCCCTCCACTGCGTGGTAAACTATCCGCTCGTTACCCGCGACGAGAAGATGCGGCATGAGACCTGTGAGGCAATAGCCTCGCAACTGGGCAGTGACAAGCTCAGCGCCTACAACCGCAGTTACCTCTGCCAGGAATTGCAATGGGCCGGCCGTGACGAGGCCTGTGCCGCGCTCGGCAAGGCGGTCTTGGACGAGGGTGCGACCGACGCCGCCGCGATGGCTTTGGTTGCGATCGGCGGCGAGCGAGCGGCAGCGCCATTGCGTGTGGCGGTGGCCACGGCGACCGGCAAGATCCGGCTCAATGTCATCGACGCCCTGGCAAAACTGGCCGACGCCAAATCGGAGGCGACCTTTATTGCGGCTCTGGGCGACGCCGATGAAGAAGTCCGTCTCGCCGCGGCCGACGGACTGGCCAAGGCGGGTTTGCCGTCGGCAGCCAAGCCGTTGCTCGCGGCGGCTGAAGCGGCCAAGGGCTGGCAGCGAATCCAGCTCACGAAGTTCTGCCTGGTACTGGCCGAGAAACTGGCTGCCGCCGGAAAGAAGCCGGAGGCCAGGCAAATCTACGAACAGCTAAAAGCGACTCGGACAGCCGACAACGAACGGCATGTTCGCGATTTTGCGGAGATTGGGCTTAAGGCAATCGCTTGAGGATCCTCGCCGATTATCCGGTCAGATGACTGCACGCGGTCGGCGACCGGCATGAGAAGTTCGGCGAACGCGACCGCGACCTCAAGGACATCGACACAGCCGGCCCGCTGACGGAGATCTTGGCGTGATTTGGTACCAACGATCCTGGAGAGCCAGCGCATGAATCGCTTAACCGCGTGCCCAACGGGCCGCGCGAAGTCGAAAGTCATAGCCACAGGCCAAACGCGGGCCGTTGGCCGCGCAGCTGGACGAAGACGCGGGATTTCGTACGCTCCGGCTAATCCTTCTTGTCCCTTGAACAACTGACCGTCAAGCCTTAGGTAAATCCATGCGAACCGTATCGAGCTTGTATCACCACTCTGCTTCTCTGTTGATCGTTGGCTGGATTATCGCGGCCGTAGCCTGCGGGGCGGAGCCTGGCTCCGATCGAGGCAACGCCCAGGAAATCAAGAACAGCGTGGGGATGAAACTCGTGTTCATCCCGCCGGGAAAATTCTTGATGGGCTCGCCGGAAAGCGAGTCGGGCCGCGAG
>VGEN01000277.1 GCA_016869285.1 Alphaproteobacteria bacterium | reverse complement strand
GCTACGAAATGTTCGATCAGGCGATCCTGCTTCGAGACCCCCAATCGGCTCCGTCGTATCCGTCCCATGATAACTCCATAACCGAGTTATCTGGGACAGCCCCTTGTGTTTTAGGTATCTCTGGAGGACCCAGGGGACCCTCGCATGGCCGTAACCGTAACCGGACTGACGCAGATCGTCACCCCCGCCCCGACAAGCTTCGACGGGGTCGGTTCGGGCGTACGCCAGGCATTGGCGCTGGTCGGCGGCGCCGTCGAGACCAACCAGGCCATCCGCCGCGAAGCCCGCTTCGTCGAGCGGCGCGAGCCGAAGCCCTTCACCACGATCGATCGGGTCGAGGTCCGTACGCCGGCCGTCGGCGAGGACAGGCCGCGCGTGGAAGAGCCGAAGAGCGAGCCGGCCGAGTTCCGGCAGCTCAGCCTGACCGGCCAGCCGGCCGCCGAGCGCGAGCCCGCGCGCGGCCAGCTCCTCGACATCGAGACCTGACGCCCGGCTCGGGCGCGATCCGCCACAGAAATGCCGAATGACGGGCCGAGAGAGCCCGCGCACACTCTCGTCCTCATCCAGAGACCCCACGCGAACGGAGCCCGTCATGCCTGACGCCCCGAAGAGATTCTTTGCCGATTTCTGGCGCCTGGCCGGGCCCTATTGGTGGTCGGAGGACAGATGGGCCGGGCGCGGGCTGCTCGCGGTGGTGATCGGGCTCAATCTCGGCCTGGTCGGGCTCAACGTGCTCTTCACCAACTGGTACAACGATTTCTACAACTCGCTGCAGAACAAAGACGCGGCCGAGTTCTACCGGCAGCTCGCGATCTTCACCGGGCTCGCGGTCGCCTATATCTGCGTCGGCGTCTATCAGCTCTACCTCAATCAGATGCTGCAGATCCGCTGGCGGCGCTGGCTGACCGACCGCTTCCTCGGCACCTGGGTCGGCGAGAACCGCTTCTACCGGATGCAGATCAACGCAACCGACACCGACAACCCCGACCAGCGCATCAGCGAGGACGTCCAGCAATTCGTGCAGAAGACGCTGGGGATCGGTCTCGGCATCATGAGCTCGATCGTGACGCTGATCTCGTTCATCGCGCTGCTCTGGACGATCTCGGGCGATCTCGAAGTGCCGCTGCCCTCGGGCGGCAGCTTCGTGATTCCGGGCTATATGTGCTGGGCGGCGTTGGTCTATGCCGTCCTCGGCACCTGGCTCACGCACAAGATCGGCGTGCCGCTGGTCGGCCTCAACTTCAACCAGCAGCGGCTCGAGGCCGATTTCCGCTTCCGCATGGCGCGGCTGCGCGAGAACGCCGAGGCGGTCGCGCTCTGGCGCGGCGACGAAGCCGAGCGCCTATCGCTCAGGGAGTCCTTCCATCTGGTCGTCGGCAACTTCTTCGCCATCATGAAGAAGCAGAAGGACCTCACCTGGTTCACCACCTTCTACGCCCAGGCGGCGATCATCTTCCCCTTCGTCGTGGCCGCACCGCGCTACTTCTCAGGACAGATCCAGCTCGGCGGGCTGATGCAGATCAACGCCGCCTTCAGCCAGGTGCAGAACGCGCTCTCCTTCTTCGTCGCCTCCTATGCGTCGATCGCCGAATGGAAGGCGGTGGTCGACCGCCTGACCACCTTCACGCATGCGCTCGACCGGGTCGACGAGAGGGCGGCCGAGGCCGGCATCGCGCGCGACGAGCACCCCCGGGAGGACGTCGCGGTCGAGGACCTCGCGCTCGATATTCCGGGCGGGCGCCGCCTGTTCGACAGGCTGAGCCTCGCCTTCCCGCGGAAGAAGGCCGTGCTGGTCAGCGGCCCCACGGGCTCCGGCAAGTCGAGCCTGATGCGCGCGATCGCCGGCATCTGGCCCTTCGGCGAGGGCAGGATTCGCCTGCCGCGAGGCAAGCGCCTTCTGTTCTTGCCGCAGCGGCCCTATCTGCCGATCGGCGCGCTGCGCCAGGCGCTCCTCTTCCCGGGCGGGGTCGAGGCCGACGACACGACGCTGTCGAAGCTCCTGACCGACGCGGGCCTGGCGAGGCTCGCCGATCAGCTTGACCGCAGCGAGAACTGGCAGCTCTTCCTCTCCGGCGGCGAGCAGCAGCGGGTCGCGATCGTGCGCGCACTTCTGCATGGCGGCGACTTCCTCTTCCTCGACGAGGCGACCTCGGCGCTCGACGAGGCGAGCGAGCGCCGGCTCTACGAGCTGATCCGCGAGCGGCTGCCGGAGGCCGGCATCGTCAGCGTCGGCCACCGCTCCAGCCTCGAGCCGCTGCATGACGAGCGCATCGCGCTGCTCCCGAACCCGCCGCCTGCCGCCGCCGCCACGGCTCGATAAGCGCAAGACGAAAGGGCCGCCCCTTAAGGGCGGCCCTCCGATCCTCTCGTCAGGATCCGTTCGTCAGGCGGCGCTCTTGTGGTCGACGACCTGCTTCTGGGTCGCGGTGCCGACCTTGATGGTCCGCGGCTTCATCGCCTCAGGAACCTCGCGCACGAGGTCGACATTGAGGAGGCCGTTGGCAAGCTCCGCGCCGGTCACCTTGATGTGGTCGGCGAGCTGGAAGCGGCGCTCGAAGGCGCGGCCGGCGATGCCTCGGTAGAGGTAATCGGCGCCCGGCTTCTCCTCGCGCTTCTGCTTGCCGGTGATGACCAGGCTGTTGCCCTGGGCGACGATGGAGAGATCCTCCTCGCCGATGCCGGCGACGGCCATGGTGATGCGGTAGGCGTCCTCGCCGACCTTTTCGATGTTGTAGGGCGGGTAGGCCTGCTCATCCGAGCGGCCCGCCGTATCGAGCAGCGACATCATCCGGTCGAAGCCGACGGTGGAACGGAACAGGGGGGTGAGATCGAAGGTGGACATATCCGAGTTCTCCTTTGCTGAGCAACTTGGGTCCGGATAGCCGCCCTGACGGGCCGGATACCCGGCTGGTTGACGATCCGCCGGACCCGCTTCAGCGGCGCCCGACAAGATTGAGATGGGTCGGGCCTCCGGGGATGTCAACTGCTCTTGACGGGGAGAATCGCCGGCTCCAATTTTATCTTATGGCTCTAGTCATTCCACCGACTATCCACATGCCGCAAGCGGCTCAGCCGCAGCCTCCGGCGCAGCCCAAGCCGGAAGTGGTCCAGCTTGCCCAGTTGCGGCCGATCGCAACCCAGACCCCGCGTGCGGTCGCCGGGCCGAGCCGCGGCCGCGGCAGCGAAGGGGCGAAGTCGGAAGAGAAGCGCAGCACCGCCGCCGGCACCGACGAGAAGACGGCCGATGTCCGTCAGGCTCAGCGTCAACGCCGGCGCGACGGCATCACCATCGACGTTTGAACGTCAGTCGGCCGCATCCATCACCAGGGGCGGCCAAGGCATCCGGCGACGATCGAGAACACGCTCGACGACCTCGCGCGCCTGCAGCAGGCTGCCGCGCGAACGCGGCGTCAACCAGGCGCTGGTGCTCGCCAGCGTCCGGTCGATATCGCTGAGCAACTCATTGAGATCGTCATCAGTGTACATTGCAGACGGGCCTTCTCGAAGAACCAAGAGCCGCAGACGGAATTAATTTTGGGGCTGTCCCAGATAACTCGGTTATGGAGTTATCATGGGATGGACACGACGGAGCCGATTGGGGGTCTCGAAGCAGGATCGCCTGATCGAACATTTCGTAGCAGGAACGACGGCGCGTACCGCATCGAGTCTCTGCGGAGTGAACCGCAAGACAGGGGCGTTTTTCTTTCATCGCCTTCGTGAACTGATCGC
>VGEN01000276.1 GCA_016869285.1 Alphaproteobacteria bacterium | reverse complement strand
AGCAGAAAGGCCGCCTCCGCCTCGATCCGATCAGACCGCCGGTCGCCGCCCTGAGCCAAGGCCGCCGTGCGGCCGCTGCGACGCCACTCATCCACCCACCGGATCGCGCTCGACACACCGACCCCGAACCGCTCAGCAGCCTGGCGCCGAGACAATCCGTCCTCGACCGCCCGCACCACACGAACACGAAGATCCTCTGATAGGGGAACTCCCATGCCCGCTGGCCTCCTCCTCCAGCACGCATCTTGAATCACATCGCGACAGGATTGGGAATCCCTGACGATTCAGACAGATCGGAAAATGCTCTAGCCGGCCTGGGCGAGCTCGGCGCGGACCTGTTGGCGGAAGAGATCGATGGGAACCAGGTCGCCCTTCCGCTCGATATGCCAGAAGGTCCAGCCGTTGCACGCGGGCGCCCCTTGAACGGCGGCGCCGACGGCGTGGATGGAGCCCTTGGCATCGGATGCGATCAGAGACCCGTCGGCGCGCACCTTCGCCGTCCAGCGGCGGCGCGGATCGGTGAGCACGGTGCCGGCGGGAACCAGGCCGCGCTCGACCACGGCACCGAAGGGCACGCGCGGTTCCTCGCGCCTGGCCTGGATCGCGATCGTCTCCATGTCGGAAGGCGGCTTCACCTTGGCGAGGCGTTCCTTGGCGACGGCGGCGTAGTCGGCATCGCGCTCGATGCCGATGTAGCGCCGGCCGAGCCTCTTCGCGACCGCGCCGGTGGTGCCGGTGCCGAAGAAGGGATCGAGGACGGTGTCGCCCGGCTTGGTCGCCGCCAGGATCACGCGATGGAGCAGCGATTCCGGCTTCTGCGTCGGATGCGCCTTCTTGCCGTCCTTCTGCAGGCGCTCGCCGCCGTTGCAGATCGGCAGCGTCCAATCGCTGCGCATCTGCAGGCCTTCGTTCAGCGACTTCATGGCGTCGTAGTTGAAGGTATAGCGCTTCTGCTTCTTGTCCTTGAGGCACCAGATCAGCGTCTCATGCGCGTTGGTGAAGCGTCGGCCGCGGAAGTTCGGCATCGGGTTCGACTTCCGCCACACAATGTCGTTGAGCATCCAATAGCCGAGATCCTGGAGTGCCGAGCCGACGCGAAAGATGTTGTGGTAGCTGCCGATGACCCAGAGCGTGCCGTCATCCTTGAGCACGCGGCGAGCCGAGGCGAGCCAGCTGCGCGTGAATCTGTCGTAGGCGCCGAAATCGTCGAAGCGGTCCCAGGCATCGTCGACGCCGTCGACCACGCTCTGGTCGGGCCGGGTCAGGTTGCCGCCAAGCTGCATGTTGTAGGGCGGGTCGGCGAAAACCATGTCGACCGACTTCTCGGGCAGGCGGTCCATGAGGGCGGCGCAGTCGCCGACGAGAATATTCGAGATCTGGGAGCCGCCGTCCATGCGCGGACGATGGCCTAACCCCTTGATTCCAGTCAATAGTAAATAAAATCAACACCTTATCCCTGGGAACATACCCGGGTTATCGGTGATTTATAGACCCGACAGACGGAGCTGTAGAGGCCTGAAACTCATACGATGGTGACGAGTTACCCCGACGCGGTCGATGGCAGCGCGGTGTTCTTCGGTGCCGTAGCCCGCATTGGTGGTCCAGCCATAGGCCGGATGGCGAATCGCCAGCCGCTGCATCAGACGGTCGCGCACGAGCTTGGCCGCGATCGAGGCGGCGGCGATCGAGAGCGAACGGCCGTCGCCGCCGACCACGGTGACGGCGCGGCAACCGGCAGGAAGGAAATGCGCCGGCGGCGCGCGGTTGCCGTCGATCAGCACGACGGCGTCGCCGAGGCCGAGACGGAGGAGCGCGCGGCTCATCGCCATGTGCGTGGCGACCAGGATGTTGCAGCGGTCGATCTCGGCGACCGAGGCGGCGCCGAGCGCAAGGCGCGCATGCGGACGGAACGCCTCGAAGGCGGCTTCGCGCTGCAGAGCGGAGAGCCGCTTTGAATCGTCGATCAGGCGCGCGACGTTGCGCGGCAGCTTGCCATCCGGGAAGACGCATGCCGCCGCCAGCACCGGCCCGGCGAGCGGACCGCGGCCGACCTCGTCGACCCCGATCACGACGCCGCCCAGCTCGCGCTCCAGCGAAAAGTCGGCCACGCGTCAGGATGAGATGAGTCCGCCGGGCGAGGCAAGCCTGCGGAAGACCGCAGATACGCGATTTCCGCCGCCGGCACATTCTCCGATCGTCAACTCATCGGCGGCGGAAATCGCGTACCGAAGCGTCTTCGCTTCGGCTTGATCGATTTCCTGGGGAGCGACTTTGTCGTTCCCTCGATCGCCGATTCCGTGGTCGTAAGCACTACAGAAACGCCAGCTGATCTCCCGCGCGCGCCGGCTTCGCAAACTTCGTGCAATCGAGGGGGGCGAGATCGCGGTCGAGGCCGAGGCGTTTGACCGCCAAGCGGAAGCGCAAGCCGAGCGCCTCCGCATAGGCGCCCTCGCCGCGCATGCGGCTGCCGAAATTCGGATCGTTGAGCTTGTCGCCGCGCATCTCGCGCACCAGCGAGAGCACATGCTTCGCCTTAAGCGGCGCATGCGCTTCCAGCCACTCGCGCATCAGATCCTTGATCTCGTAAGGCAGCCTCAGGATCGTATGCCCGGCCCAGCGTGCGCCTGCCGCGGCCGCGGCCTCGAGGATCTTCTCCAATTCCATGTCGTTGAGCGCGGGGATCATCGGGGCTGCCATCACGCCGGCCTCGACGCCGGCCTCGGCTAAGAGCCGGATCGCCTCGATCCGCCTCGATGGAGTCGAGGCGCGCGGCTCCATCTTGCGCGCGAGATCGCGGTCCAGCGTCGTGACCGAGAGGCCGACCCGGCAGAGATTCTCCTTCGCCATCGGCCCCAGGATGTCGAGGTCGCGCGTCACCAGGTGGCTCTTGGTGATGATGGTGAAGGGGTGCCTGTAGTCCCGGAGCACTTCGAGGATGCCGCGCGTGATGCGGTGCTCGCGCTCGAGCGGCTGGTAGGGGTCGGTGTTGGTCCCCATGGCGATGGGGGCGACGTCGTAGCCCTTGCGACGCAGCTCCTGGTCGAGCAGGCGCGGCGCCTCGGGCTTGATGAAGATCTTGGTCTCGAAATCCAGCCCGGAGGAAAGTCCGAAGTAAGCATGCGTCGGCCGGGCGAAGCAGTAGACGCAGCCATGCTCGCACCCTCGATAGGCGTTGATCGAGCGGTCGAAGCCGATATCCGGGGAGTCGTTGCGGGCGAGAATGGTCCGGGTCGCGTCGACGCGGACCTGGGTTTGCGGCGGCGGCAGCTCGTCGTCATCCCGCCTCTCCCAGCCATCGTCGATGCGCTGGCGGCTGGCGGGCTCGTAGCGTCCGACGGGATTGGACACCGCACCGCGCCCCTTTTGGGGCTTGTCGGGGATAATGGGGTCGGACATGAGCAAAGTCTACGCGCGACTTGGAACATATCAAGAACAAAATATCCTGCGCGGCCTTCTGATCGTATAATTTTGCCCACGATATATCGGTTCGGCACATAATCAGCACACCGGCCGGCTCCGAGGAAACGCGATCTCGGGCGGCCACGCGCCTCGTCTCCGGTTCCCGAAAAGGCGGCGGAATCCGCGAGAATTTTGAGCCTCGGGCCGGTGACGCACCGGCGGGCTCGCGTCGCCGGATCGTCCCGGCTCCGGAACTGTGGAAAACTCAGGAAATGCGCCTCTATCTTGGGGTGGAATACCCAGTCACTGACGGATTTCGCGTATCGAACCGATATCGGTATGACTTTATCCACATGCCG
>VGEN01000275.1 GCA_016869285.1 Alphaproteobacteria bacterium | reverse complement strand
CGCATTTGAGATTGCAGTGGTTGGTCGCCTCGATCTGCAGGACCGACGGCGTGTCGGGGCGCCATAGCGAACGAACGATCTGCGGATTGCGGGCGTCCGAGCATTGCCAGTACCGCGTCGCGAGCTTTGCTGCCCGCCCGGCGATCACGGTCTCGCCAATTCCGGCTGCAATCGCTTCCGTGGTGCGCGTCTGTTCCGCGAAGAAAGCGATGACGTTCTGCGGATACTCGATCCCGCGCTTCGCTTGCAGGCCGTCGGCCATCCGGATTGCCTGGTCGAAGATCCGAACGGCCGTGCGTGCAACCTCAGTCGAAAGGCCCTCGGGCCAATGCCGGTTCAGGAACTCGAGATACCGGGAGAAGGACTCGATGAATTTCCGGATGTCCCCGTCGCGGATCGCGATAAGGAGTTGCGAGTAGGCGAGCAGCTGGTCCCTGGGATTCGCCTGGCGGAGATGGGCGACAAGTCGATCTGTCGTGGAGGCGTCGCCCGCGTCGATCGCTTTCCCAAGCTCAACATGGGCTGCGTTTCGCAATGTTATGCCGTCCAACCGTTCGATCTCTTCCGACCCGCCGCACGAAATTGACGGCGACGCGCGGCGCACGTCAGCGCAATTGCGACCGAATAGAGCATATAGTGACGTGGATTGCTACGCAGAGGGGCGACTCAATCGCGCGACTCGATGTTGCGCGGTATGATGAAATTCCTATCTCGGCGTCGACGCGCAGACTAGATTTCGGCGCCCGCCTCGTCTCCAATCATCAACCCGATCCCGCAACAACGTTTTCGTCAGGAGAAATTCGCCCATGGCCGCGAAGAAGAAGCAGCTGAGAAGCCAGCAATGGTTCGGCAAGGCCGACAAGGATGGCTTTGCCCATCGCAGCTGGATGAAGAACCAGGGGCTGCCGGATCATCTTTTCGACGGCCGTCCGGTGATCGGCATCTGCAACACCTGGTCCGAGTTCAATCCTTGCAACGCGCATTTCCGCCGCATCGCCGAGCATGTGAAGCGCGGCATCTACGAGATGGGCGGTTTCCCCGCCGAGTTCCCGGTCTTCTCGAACTCTGAATCGCAGCTGCGGCCGACCTCGATGCTGTTCCGCAACCTTGCCAGCATGGATGTCGAGGAAGCGATCCGCGGCCTGCCGATGGACGGCGTCGTGCTCTTGGTCGGCTGCGACAAGACGACGCCGGCGCTTCTGATGGGCGCGGCGAGCTGCGATCTGCCGACCATAGCCATCTCGGGCGGCCCGATGCTGAACGGCAAATACGAAGGCACCGACATCGGCTCCGGCACCAACACCTGGAAGTTCGACCAGATGGTGAAGGCTGGCGAGATGACGATCGAGGCCTTCATGAGCGCCGAAGCGGGCAACTCGCGCTCGAGCGGTCATTGCAACACCATGGGCACCGCCTCGTCGATGGCCTCGCTCGTCGAGAGCATCGGCATGGGCATGCCGATGAACGCGGCAATCCCCGCGGCCGACGCGCGCCGCTATTCGCTGGCGCATATGGCCGGGCGCCGCATCGTACAGATGGTCCATGAGGACCTGCGCATGTCGAAGGTGCTCAAGAAGGAGAATTTCGAGAACGCGATCATGGTCAACGGCGCGATCGGCGGCTCGACCAACGCGGTCGTGCATCTGCTCGCCATCGCAGGCCGCATGGGCATCGACATCACGCTCGATGACTGGGACCGGCTCGGGCGCGAGATCCCCTGCCTCGTCAACCTGATGCCGTCGGGCAAGTACCTGATGGAGGATTTCTACTATGCCGGCGGCCTGCCGGCGGTGATCCGCGAGCTCGAGCCTTACATCAACAAGGACGCGCTCACGGTGAACGGCAAGACGCTCTGGGAAAACTGCAAGGACGCGCCGAACTGGAACCGCGATGTCGTCTTCCCGCTGAAGAAGCCGTTCAAGAAGCTGGGCGGCATTGCGGTGCTGAGCGGCAATCTCTGCCCGAACGGCGCGATCCTGAAGCCGTCGGCGGCCTCGCCGCACCTGATGAAGCACAAGGGCCGCGCCGTCGTCTTCGAAAGCATCGAGGACTATCACGACCGCATCGAGGACCCGAAGCTTGACATTGACGAGAATTGCGTGATGGTCCTCAAGTATTGCGGGCCCAAGGGCTATCCCGGCATGGCCGAGGTCGGGAACATGGGCCTGCCGCCCAAGGTGCTGAAGAAGGGCATCACCGACATGGTGCGCATCTCAGATGCGCGCATGAGCGGCACGGCCTATGGCACCGTGGTGCTACATGCTGCGCCCGAGGCCGCTGCGGGCGGCCCGCTCGCGCTCGTGCAGAACGGCGACATCATCGAGCTCGACGTCAAGGCGCGGAAGCTCCACCTCCATGTCTCCGACGAGGAGCTGGCCAAGCGCCGCAAGGCCTGGAAGGGCTTCAAGTCGCCGGTCAAGCGCGGCTACGCCAAGATGTATGTCGACACCGTGCTTCAGGCTGACAAGGGCGTCGATCTCGACTTCCTGGTCGGCAAGTCGGGAACGCCGCTGCTGCGCGAGTCCCACTAGGCATGACGCATACCATCGTCGTCCCCGACTTCCAGTTCGCCGACGATGCGAAGCTGGAACGGGGCGTCGCGGGCGCGCGCGTCCGCTGGAAGGTTTACCGCGAGCGCAAGGCCGACCGTATTCCGGCAGCGGCCTGGGCGGCGTCGGATGCGATCCTCTGCTGGCATGAGATGCCGATGGGAGCCGACACGATCCGTCGGCTCATCCGTTGCCGGCAGATCGTGCGTTGCGGCGTCGGCTTTGACCATGTCGATCTCGAAGCCGCCGGCGCCGCCGGCATCCCGGTCTGCAACGTGCCCGACTATGGCACCTCCGAAGTCGCCGATCACGCGATCGCCCTGCTTCTTGCCTTCACCCGCGGCATTGTCGCCGCTCACAACGCCCTGAAGGCCGATCCGGTCAGGGGCTGGGACTACCGAACCAGCCCGACGACGCGTCGGATGCGAGGATCGCGCTTCGGCATCGTCGGCCTGGGCCGGATCGGCACCGCCACCGCGCTCCGGGCCAAGGCCTTCGGCTACGAGGTCCTCGCCTACGATCCCTATCTCTCGAACGGTCAGGAGATCGCGGTCGGCGTCCTTCGCCTTTCCAGCCTGAACGAGCTTCTCTCCGCCTCCGATGTCGTCAGCCTACACGCGCCGCTGACGCCGGAGACGCGCGGCATGATCGGTCGCGCGCAGCTCAGACGCATGAAGCGCGGCTCGATCTTGATCAACACCTCGCGCGGTCCCGTGATCGACACCGACGCGCTGGCCGAGGCGCTGCAGAACGAATGGATCGACGCCGCGGGCATCGACGTGCTCCCGGAGGAGCCTCCGACCTCCGGCGGACGCCTTGTGGAGGCATATTGCAAGAACCTGCCTTGGACCAGGAACCGGCTGATCCTAACGCCGCACTCGGCTTGGTCGAGCGCAGCGAGCCAAGCCGACGCACGGACCAAGGCGGTCGAGACCTGCCTCGACTACCTCGGCCATGACCGGCTGCGCAACTGTGTGAATGCCGAATTCTTGAGCAGCCCGCGCAAGCTGGCGAAGGGCCGCGGGCGCGGCTAGGATGCCAGGTACGCAACGAGCAAGAAGTGGGGTGGGGCACGGTTTCCTGAGACAGCGCACTGCGCTACCGATCGTAAAGACGGAGGTAGAGCATGGACGGAAATAATGGGCTGGAACCGGGTGTGACGGAGGCCACGGCGGCGCCAGCGCGCGCCCAGAACGCTGGCGATGGCGACGCCGGGGCCGGGCCGCCAGTGAGGTTTTCGGCGAAGAGGAAGCTGG
>VGEN01000274.1 GCA_016869285.1 Alphaproteobacteria bacterium | reverse complement strand
AGCATTCTCGCTCGATACCCCCGTCGCAATCGCTGCCCAGAACCGTCCCCGTTCGTCCCGCCCTGCCACCGGTGGCCGCCCCGGCGAGGGCAATGGCGCTCGTCCAGCACGATCCGATCGCCGCTTCTGCCTCTTCATCGCAAACGCCTCCGTAAGGTGTTGCGACGACCGCTTGAATTCGCCTTGAGCTCCCCTGTCGGAATGATGTACGAGGCCGGTCTTTCGAGCCGGCCGCCGTTCATGCAGGGCCTGCTCCAGAGCATCGAGAACGAAGCTCGCATGCGCCGTCCTGCTCACCCGCCAGCCGACGATGCGCCGCGCGTAGGCGTCGATGACGAAGGCCACGTAGACAAAGCCCGACCAGGTGCTGACGTAGGTGAAGTCCGAGAGCCAGAGCATGTTCGGCGCCGGAGCATGGAAGACCCGGTTCACATGGTCGAGCGGACATGGCGCAGCCTTGTCCTGCACCGTGGTTCGGACCGGCTTGCCGCGGATGACGCCCCGAAGGCCAAGCTCGGCCATCAGGCGCTCGACGGTGCAGCGTGCCACCATGACGTCCTCGCGGTTGAGCTGCCTCCAGACCTTGCGCGCGCCATAGACCTCGAAGTTCTCGGCGAAGACCCGCTCGATCTCCGGCTTCAGCACCAGGTCCCGCTTCGCCCGCGCCGAAAGCTTCTCCGGATCGGCCCGCTTGGCGGCATGGTCGTGGTAGGTCGACGGGGCGATCGGCAGCACCTTGCAGATCGGCTCGACCCCATGCGCCCCACGATGATCGTCGATGAAGGCGATCATGGCTTGAACCGGCGGTCGAGCTCCGCCTGGGCAAAATAAGCCGACGCCTTGCGCAGGATCTCGTTGGCTTGCCGAAGCTCCTTGTTCTCCCGCTCGAGAGCCTTCAGCTTCGCCGCCATGTCCGTTGGAACGCCGCCCCGCTTGCCGGCATCGATCTCGGCCTTCTTCACCCACTCGTTCAGCGTCTGGCCCGTGCAGCCGATCTTGGCCGAGATCGAGCCGATCGCCGCCCAGCGCGAGGGATGTTCATGCTCGTGATCCAGCACCAACCGCACAGCACGCTGGCGCACTTCCGGGGAAAACTTATTCGTCGTCTTGCTCATCATGGCTCCACCTTCTCAGGAGTTGGAGCCTCCGGCAAACCCGGGGCGATTCAGTGACCCATCCGAGCAAATAACCCAGATCAAACAATGGGTTAAGCGTCATCTCGGGTAGTTATCTGGGACAGCCCCAACCGGATTTTTCGAGGTGCCCTTAACGCAGAAGAGTCGAAGGGGTTACGAAAAGGCCTTGTTTTCAACATATTGTAAGGGTTATCTTCATAAGTGCGGGAACCAGTTGGAGCAGGGCTTATGGTCGTCAAGGCGCGGTTGGATCTTGGCGCTGTAATACCGCTGATCGCACGCGCGAAGGTTGGACCGCCCTGGAGCAACGAGGAGCTGGCCCAACTCTTCGGTGTCGCTCAAGTGCTGAGCAAGGCCGGTCTTGCAATTGACACCGAGAATGGGGTGACGGATGAGGGCGACCCTTGGTTTGCCTTCGTCCGACCGGACGGCGATGAAGTAGTTGCTCATTTCGCTCGCATAGACGGTTTAGTCGTCGGAACCGGCCTTTCTATCGCCGGCCCGGTTAAGGGGGCACGGTTGCGGGACGTGGTCAGCCAGTTGCTTGACCGGAGCCGCGGGCAGTCCTTCGCGCTCCGCGATGAGACCCGGTCGGTCATTCTTCATCCAATTGTCGGGCTCGCGACCTTCATCGCCATCGGCATGTTAGCGATCGACGACGCCAATGGGGCTTCCGAAAAGGGTGCGCCTGCGGGTGACGGCGTTCTCCGTGCTGCGCTCGATTTCGTCATCGATCATCTCAGGTCTAACGGCCCGTCGGATGAAGACGAGGGCCCATTGGGTGAGTTGCGTGGCGCGCCCGGTGATCTGCGCGCGGGTTTGGCGGCCAGCGAGTTGCAGACTGGTAGCAAGCAGCTCCAGGTCCTCGCCACTGTGGTCGCCGTCGCGCTTTCCCTTAGCGGAGCCCAGCCTGTTATCGAAGAAGCATCGGCCGACATCCTGCTGACGAACCCGCCTCAGCACGCAGGCATTGCGCATGAATCCGCGCGCAGTGCCACGATGATCGTGGCGGACGATGCAGCCGGTCGGGGCGCGGAGTACTTAGAGTTCGCGCATGCCGCCAATCACGAGCATGTGGCGGGTCCACTCGACGCTTTAATCGACGACTTTCAGTTCGCCGCGGTGCCCGCACCAGAAGCGGGAACGCAGGAGGCCCTGCCGGTCGCAGGGCCGCAGTTCGTTTTTGTGCGACCGGCGGACTCTGATATCAAGCGTGATGCCGGGGTGGACCCTGCACTTGTTCGTTTCGAGACCAATCTCGTTCAGATTGATATGACAGACGTGACGGAAGATCGCCCGGCAACGGCCTCTCAGATGTTGGCTCCCCTGGTGCGTGCGATGGTTCTCCTCACAGGCGAGAGGCTAATCGGCGAGGGTAAGATTCTTCTCGATGATCTCCTTGAGACGTCTGCCCCTTCTGCTCTCCGCGGGGGCCATTCCTATATCCTCCTCGACTTCGCTGCGAATATCGGGGCCACTACCCTGAATGAAGTCAAACCCCATCAGGCGACGACTTCTGTCTCTTTGTCGTCCAGTCCCGAAGAAAGCGACTCGCTGCGGTCGGCCTCGCCTCTAGAGGGCGACAGCATGGAAGCGACTCGTCCACACTCGGCCGAGGCAGCGTCCTCGTCGGCCGCCAGCAATATTTCGGTCGTTCTCGACACGTCTCAGGTCATCGACGTTCCGTCGGCGACGACCAGGACCGTAGCGCTTTCGGCGGCCGCTGAAACCGTGCTCTTCAATGGGGGCAATGTGCGGGTCGAACACTTCCAGCTTGGAGTGGACAAACTCCTGGTCGCGAGCCCCCTCCTCGACTGGTCGAAAGCAGCGATTACCTTTAATGGTGCGGACGCTGTCATTCAGTTCGATTCGACATCCAGCTTGACGCTGATCGGCGTTCTGTCGCCCCACGAGTTAGCGGTTTGATTTTCCCTTCGGCCGGGGATGCTCAGGACGCCTCAGCCGCATTCCTTCCCCGCATCACCTGATCGGTCTGCGATAGCCAGCCAGTCTCCGCCTTGAGGTTCCACTCCGCCCTCTCGGCATACTGGTCAAGCGCGCTAAGAAGGCGGTGGAATTCGGATCGTGACAGCCGAGCCTCCGCCCGCGGTCCATCCGTCGCCTCGAGCTGAAGTACGAACCGGTCGGACAGCGTCTGTACGTGTACGCGGGTGGCCAAGACAGATTCCATTTCTGCCATAGGCGACGGTTGTGAGACGCTTGGCGTCGGCACTCCCTCGGTGGTGGAGGGCGGCTTTAGGGTCGATAAAGCGCCCAGGTGTTCCAGAACCATTACCTCTATCCGATCATCCGTCGATACTCTGCCCAGTATGGGGCTTGAGCGTGCCAGGATATCGGTAAGGCCTGCGAGCAAACGTCGGGTGATGCGTCGAGTCAGCAGGATGTTTAGGATGCGTCCTTCGGGAGCGAGGACGCGGAGGCTGATCCGATCTTCCGCCTCGCTATAACCGAAACTGAGCTGGGCAGCTTGCAGCATAAGGTCCGGCGCCTAGAATTTAAGGGGATGTCCCGCGCTTTGTTGAAGTTTGCGGGACGGGCGTTGCCGTTTGACGATGCTATGCGGCTTGCCGGTGTTCCTCAAGCCTGTCTCGGATCGTTTGCTTGGCCTGATGGGCAGCCAGGGCGGCTCTGAGAGTCGGCAGGTGCTTGTGCACCTTGATGCGTCGGAA
>VGEN01000273.1 GCA_016869285.1 Alphaproteobacteria bacterium | reverse complement strand
AGGGCTACAACGTGCTCGACGTATCCGACTTCAAGCACTTCCGGATCAATCACTCCGAGCTCTTCGCTGATCGGCAGAATCACATCAACGGCATCGAGAACTTCTGGAACCAGGCCAAGCGCCACATGCGCAAGTTCAACGGTGTCCCGAAGGCCCATTTCGGGCTATTCTTGAAAGAGTGCGAGTGGCGCTTCAACACCAGTGACCCATCCAAGCAACTAACCCAGATCAAACAATGGGTTAAGCGTCATCTCAGGTAGTTATCTGGGACAGCCCCAATACATATTGATGGACAGCCGGCAAACGATCGCGGAGCGTGGAGAACCGCTGGTGCGGGTCGCTCCGGCCTGCCGGCGGCAAGCACGACAAGCGAAAGGGAGACGCACATGGCCCACTACCTTCTGAGCTTCAGCTTCTCGGCCGCCGCAGCGAAGAGCCTCGTCGACAAGCCCCAGGACCGGCGTGCCGCCGCCGCCAAAGCGATCAAGGCCATCGGCGGCAAGCTCAAGGACTATTACTTCGCCCTCGGCGCCGACGACGCGATTGTGGTGGTCGAGCTTCCCGACAATGTGGCGGCGGCGGCCTGCGGCATGCTGACCGGCTCCAGCGGCGCCTTCAGCCATGTGCGCTCGACGCCGCTCCTCACCATGGCCGAAGCGGTCCGGGCGATGCGCACGGCCAAGCGGGCAACCAAGGCCTACCGGCCGCCGGGACGGTAAGCGAACAAGGGCGGGCGGAGCCCAAGGCTTCGCCCCTTCCCTTCCGCGGCTTCGGGGCCTATAAGACCGCCAATCCCGTCACTGCATGCGAGGCACCGGGCACGCCGAAAAGGCGTGAATGCCCGAACCGCATCCGGAGCCTTTAGGAGACCCTCCCATGACCACGCTGCTGATGCCCCGCGCCACCGCCGTCTGGCTTGTCGGCAACACTTCGCTCACCTTCGAGCAGATCGCCGAGTTCTGCGGGCTGCACACGCTCGAGGTCCAGGCAATCGCCGACGAGGAGGTCGCGGTCGGCATGCACGGGCTCGATCCGGTCGCCAACGGCCAGATCACCAAGGAAGAGCTGGAGCGGGTGCAGAAGGACCCGAACGCGCGCCTGAAGATCGTGAGCACCGACAACCTGCCGCAGCCGGTCTCGCGCAACAAAGGCCCGCGCTACACGCCGATCGCCAAGCGTGGCGACAAGCCGGACGCGATCTCCTGGCTGGTCAAGAACTACCCGGACATGACCGACGGCCAGATCGGCAAGCTGCTCGGCACCACCAAGTCGACGATCGCCGCGGTGCGCGACCGCACCCACTGGAACACGCAGAACATCCGCCCGCGCAATCCGGTGGCGCTCGGGCTTTGCACCCAGGCCGATCTCGATGCCGCGGCGACCAAGGCCGGCGCCACGCTGCCTTCGCTCGGCGTTCGCTACATGACGGCGGAAGAAGCGGCAACCATCCCGGCACCGAAGCCGATGGAGCCGCACCAGCTCGGCCAGGAGCGCGAGCGCGACCGGAACCCGTTCGGCGATCACCGGCGGTAGTTCAAGTCCCCTCCCCTAGCTTGCTGGGGGAGGGTCAGGGTGGGGGCGTCCCCGGCTACGCCCCTTTGGCGTAGCCGACGGTTTTCAGATCCGCCGTGATCTCGTGCAGGATCGCGGGATCGTCGATCGTCGCCGGCATCTTCCAGCTCTGGTCGTCGGCGATCTTCTGCATGGTGCCGCGCAGGATCTTGCCGGAGCGCGTCTTCGGCAGGCGCTTGACCACGAGCGCGGTCTTGAACGCGGCGACCGGGCCGATCGACTCGCGCACCATCTGCGCGACCTCCTTGACGATCGCCTCATGCGGTCGGTTGACGCCGGCCTTGAGCACGAGGAACCCCAGCGGCAGCTGGCCCTTCAACTCGTCGGCAACGCCGATCACCGCGCACTCGGCGACGTCGGGGTGGTTGGAAAGCACCTCCTCCATGCCGCCGGTCGAGAGCCGGTGCCCGGCGACGTTGATGATGTCGTCGGTGCGGGTCATGACGAAGATGTAGCCGTCCTCGTCGATGTAGCCGGCATCGCCGGTCTTGTAGTAGCCGGGGAACTCCTCGAGATACGACTTCAGGAAGCCCTGATCGTTCTGCCACAGCGTCGGCAGCGAGCCCGGCGGCAGCGGCAGCTTGATCGCGAGCGCGCCGACCTCGCCGGGCTTGACCGGCTTGTGGTCTTCCCCGAGCGCCTGCACGTCCCAGCCTGGCACCGCCTTGGTCGAGGAGCCCGGCTTTACTTTGAAGGCCTCGATGCCGAGGCAGTTGGCGGTGATCGGCCAGCCGGTCTCGGTCTGCCACCAATGATCGACCACCGACACCTTGAGCTGGGCCTCCGCCCAGAGCAGCGTGTTCGGATCGCAGCGCTCGCCGGCCAGGAACAGCGTGCGGAACCTCGACAGGTCGTACTTCTTCATGAGGAGACCGTCGGGGTCGTCGCGCTTGATCGCGCGGAAGGCGGTCGGCGCGGTGAACAGCGCGACCGCACCGTGTTGCGCGATCACGCGCCAGAAGGCGCCGGCATCGGGCGTGCCGACCGGCTTGCCCTCGTAGAGGATCGTGGTCGCGCCCAGAAGCAGCGGCGCATAGACGATGTAGGAGTGGCCGACGACCCAGCCGACATCGGAGGCGCTCCACCACACCTCGCCCGGCTTGACCGCATAGACATTGTGCATCGACCACATCAGCGCAACCGCATAGCCGCCGCCGTCGCGCACGACGCCCTTGGGAATGCCGGTCGTGCCCGAGGTGTAGAGGATGTAGAGCGGATCGGTCGAGGCGAGGTCGACCGGATCGACCGGCTGGCTCCGCGCCTCCAGATCGGCGAAGTCGATGTCGCGGCCGGGCACGGGCTCGGCCCGGAGCTGCGGGCGCTGGAAGACGACGCAGGTCTTGACCTTGTGCTTGGCGATCGAGAGCGCCTGGTCGACCAGCGCCTTGTAGGCGATGGTCCGGCCGGGCTCGAGGCCGCAGGAGCAGAAGACGATCGCCTTCGGCTTGGCATCGTCGATGCGGGTGGCGAGCTCGGGCGCGGCGAAGCCGCCGAAGACGACGCCATGGATGGCGCCGATGCGCGCGCAGGCAAGCATCGCGATCACCGCCTCCGGCACCATCGGCATGTAGATCAGCACGCGGTCGCCCTTCTCGACGCCGAGCGAACGCAGGCCCCCGGCGAACTTGGCGACCCGCCGGGCGAGCTCGCGATAGGAATAGGTCTCGGTCTTGCCCGCCATCGGGCTGTCGTAGATCAACGCCGGCTGATCGCCGCGCCCGGCCTCGACATGGCGGTCGAGGCAGTTGTGCGACACGTTGAGCCGCCCGTCGGGGAACCAGCGATAGAAGGGCGGGTTGGACGCATCCAGCGCCCGGCTCGGCGCCTTCGACCAGGAGACGAGCTTCGCCGCCTCCAGCCAGAAGCCCTCCTTGTCGCCGAGCGAGCGTTTGTGCACCTCCGCGTAGCGCCCCATCGTTTCCTCTCCCGCGTTTCTTGAGACAAAGGATGATCCGTCCAGCGTAGGTTTGCCAAGAGCCGGGGCGACGGAACGAAACCGCGCGCCCGCTCGCAGAGACGCCACCTCACCCTTCGACAGGCTCAGGATGAGGTGGACTGGGAGATCGAGGGAGCCGAGACCTTTAAGTCGCCCTCATCCTGACCTTGTCGAAGGGTGAGGGCGCACGCACACTTGATTTGTTGCCGGAGTTGCCCTGCTCTAAGAAGCGCCCATGACCTCGCCCTACGACACCGATCTCGACAAGAACCCGGCGAACTACGTGCCGCTGTCGCCGCTCGGATTCCTCGAGCGCGCCGCATC
>VGEN01000272.1 GCA_016869285.1 Alphaproteobacteria bacterium | reverse complement strand
CCTTCCGGGAGGTTGTTGCGGACCGACACGTCGCGCCCTTGCCGCGTGTTCTCGCGGTTCGCGGCCTCCTCGACAGTCTGGATCGAGCGCTCGACCCGCCCCCTGGGGTCGAAGGTCTCGCTCGAACGACTTACCGAGGTCAGGTTGAACTCGGCGGTCACGTCGGCGCGCACCCGGCCGAGGCCGACATACTGCTCCAGCATCCGCTCGATGCCTTCGCGGGTACGACGCTCAAAATCCATCTTGCGCTCGAACACGCCCGCCGAGACCGACGACTGCGCGTCGCCGTCGCCGCGTGCCAAAAGATTACCTTTGGTGTCCATGATCGCGACCCGCGCCGCGGCCAAGTCGCGGACGGAGCCCGCAACGATCTGCTGGATCGCTTCGACCGACCGCTTGGAAACTGTGCGGTCGCCGGTGGCCTTGAGCACGATCGATGCCCGGGATTCCTGACCCGACTGGCTGAAGAGTTCACGCATTGGGATGACGAGGTGGACGCGGGCCGACTCGATGCCTTCGACCGCCGCGATCGTCCGCGCCAGCTCGCCCTCGAGGGCCCGGATGCGGTTGACCTGAAAGAGCGAGTTGGTGGTCGTCATCGAATCGACGCGATCCAGGAGCTCGTATCCGAGCGACCCCGGCGAGATCAGCTTGCTTTCCGCCGCCATCACCCGTAGGCGCGCGACGTTGGACTTGTCGACCAGGATCGTGCTGCCCCCGTCCTCCAGACGGTAGCGTTCGCCGCTGGCTTCCAGCTTTTTGACGATCGCGCCGCTGGTTTCAACCGGCAGCTTGGCGAAAAGCACGTCATAGTCGGGGGTTCCGACCATGACCGCGACGTAGATCAGGATCGCCAGGACGGAGGCAACCGCGCTCGCAAGCCCGAGGATCCGGGTCGGACCCAAGGTCCGGATGATGTCGACGGTACGCTGCGAGTAAGGCGTACCCAAGTCCGGCAGAGCCGACCCCATCGTGGGGCTGAGCGTCGTGGTCACGTGGCCTCTCGTTCATGGCGGGCAGAGCGAACCCCGCCTCCGTGCTCGTCGCCGATAACGGTATCGTCTAGCCTTCGAGGCTTGCAGCCTCGATTGGTCCAAAACAGCCTGATAACGACCGGACTTCAGTCGAATTTGGACTAATTCCGCATCAGATTCGTAGGTCGACCTGGCGTGCTCGCCTGAGCTCGTCCTGCTCGGGGTCATGGCTCGGCCGCGCCGGGTCGAGCCGGCGCGCCTTAGCCGGTTCCGGGATCGCCTTGGGCGAGATTGGCGGCGCGGCGAAGGCCTCGGGCGCTTGGCCGAGGCTGGCCGCGAAAGCGGCCGCGTCAGCGACCGGCCGCACCCCGGCGGCCGGCTTCGCCAGGACCGCATCGCCCGGATAGGGAAGAGCGGACGGGATCTTCATATGCCCGGCATCGCCGCGGCTCAGCCCCGGATCATAACGGCCATGCCGGCCGGCGTCGCCAGCCCCTTCTCCTCGAGTATTTTCTTAGCGGCTTCGAGGAATCCGGTGAGGTGGTCAATGACGCGGCTATAGGCATACACCGCTTGCACGGCCGTCTTGGGATCGAGCGGACCGCCCTGTCTGGCCGCGGTCCCGATCAGCACCATGCGGAGCACGGTGTAGCGAATGCAGAGCCCAACGAGCTGAGACCAGAGTTCCGGCCCGTCGAACGCCGGGAACCCGCTCGATTCGAACATCGCAAGGGCGATATTGCGCATCATCCACGGACGCTGGCGCATCCGCGCCGGAAACTCGTCGCGGGCCCGAACATACCCGGCCAGGCTCGCGGCCTCGTCCTCCGGATCGAAGCCCAGCCCTCGGAAGCTCTCGTTCAGGTGATCGACATAGGTCCGCACGACGCGGTCGGGGTTCCGCAAGCGGAGCCGGACGAAAGCCTGCAGGATGGAAAACGCGATAGAGGGGTCCGATCGCAGGCCCGAGAAGCCGCCCGCGAACTCCCGCGAGGCATAGACTGACACCCGCTCGGCGATCCAGGCGGCGTCCTGCGCGGACGATTGGCCCTCGTGGCGGCTGAGCGCCTGCGCGAACATGGCGACCGCGAATAGGCCGAGACTGGGATCGGCGGCATGCGCCTCGAGGAGCTGCCGAACACTTGTTCGGATTTCCGAAAAATATCGTGCCGCCACGGTCGACCGCCGACCATCGACCACGACAGTCGACGGCAGGCGTACGGCCTCCGTATCGACGGTCACCTGCTTCAAGTCCAGCGCGGCCGGGTCAGAAATCACCAGCCGCGCCACCTCGGGGCAGCTCATGCTGGCGTGCTGAAGAATTTCCGGGTTCGGACCGGTGACTAGAACCTGGCGGCGCGGATAGGTCCGACAGATCTGCGGGAGGGCTTCTTCGCCTACGCGCACCTGAAGCCGGCAAAGACCGCACGAATCGAGTACCGGGCACTTGCCCGCGGCGTCGAGTTCGATATAGCCCAAGCCGGTCTCGCTACTCTGCGTGCGCGCCGGGCCATCCTTGATGGCGGAGGCCAGGATCTCCTTGAGCTCGGGATCCTCGATTTCGTATCGCAGATAGGCGACTTCTTCGACGCTTATACTGATGTGCCAGTCCTTGCAGCAGGTGTCGATGCACTTGGACCCAGCGCAGGAGAAATCGCGTAGGTATTTCGGCCGCTTAACGGCTAAGACCCGCCTCTCCCCGTCATCTTTGCGCGCGTTCGTGGGAGGAGCCAAGACCAGTCAGCCTGCGGCTGCGCACGGCAATGCCGCGCCAGTCTTGCGTGAACAAGGGACGAGCAGGCGAAAACACCGAATCATAAGGCGACCCTAAACAGCGGCTTTTAGGCATTCGAGGCCAATCGGCGTCAATCTGGTGACAATACAGCTCCCCGCGCCTGCCGTGCCGTGAAAGGCAACGAGAGGCGGAGGGAGCTATATCTTTCGATCCAGAAGACGGCCGCGGAACTCGGCGGTGCGATAGGCGAGATCGCGAAGTGCCTCGGGCGGCACCTCCGTGACCACCGTCCCGGTATTTTTGCAGACGACGCTCGCGACCAGAGTCTTGCTCATCGGATCGAAATGCGTTTTCACATCGGTGGCCTGCGCGGCGACGATCCTGGCCGGGGTTGCCTTTGGCGGCGCTAATGCTTCGACCACCGGCGCAGCGGCGATGGGCGAGACCGTAGCGATCGACTTACCTTCTGAACCGCTCGCCAGGCGCGCCGGCGGCGGGCTTTGGGAGATGTCCATGTTTCTCTTCCTGAAGGGCCCCGCCGCCGCTTGCACGGCGGCGACGGGGTACTTTCCTGTCAGTTAGGTTTATCCATACTCACCGTTTCTCTATTAGCGGAAGAGCCTGAGCAGGTTCTGCGGCATCTGGTTGGCCTGCGCCAGCATGCTGACACCGGCCTGCTGCAGGATCTGCTGCGAGGTGAAGAAGCTCATCTCAGCCGCCACGTTGAGATCCAGCAGGTTGCTGCGTGCGGCCTCCGAGTTCTCGATCGTGACCGAGAGGTTCTGAGCCGCGAAGTCGAGGCGGTTCTGCTGCGCACCGATCTCCGACCGGAACGACGCCATCCGGTCCAGCGACGCATTGATCTTGTCGAGGGCCGCAAGCGCCTGGGCCGCCGTCTCGATCTTCGCAGCCGTCTTGTCGATGCCGAGGCTGGCGGCGCTGATGTTGGCGATCTTGACCGTCAGACGCTCGCTACTCGAGTTACGCGAGCCGATCTGGAAGGTGGCCGAGAACGCCTCCGTTCCGGTCGACGACGCATAGCCGCCTGTCGAGAAGGCCGCCTGCGACCCGAGGGTACCGCCCTTGGTGGTGAGCACCAGCTGATCAAACGGGCTGACCGTGGCAATCACCGACT
>VGEN01000271.1 GCA_016869285.1 Alphaproteobacteria bacterium | reverse complement strand
TCCGCTTGCTCGCCGGCGCGCTTCGACCCGCCGCTCCATGACCGACGGGGCAGATGCCCCGAAAACACCCGTTCCCTCAATCCCAAACCAATAACCCGACACCCGACAAACCAACCCGCGATGAAAAAGGCGCAACGACAAAGCATGCCATCTGATCGCCTTCCATCGCCGCAATTCAAATCATGCTCGCTCGTGAATAGGCCGGGCTAACTATCTGCAGCAATATTGCCGGCTTCAATTCGGAGAGGGCGGTTCCGTCCCCAGCCCGCTACCCAGCGTCATGGCGATCGGCCCGTCGACTTCCTATCTGGCGGCGCTGCGCACGGCGCGTCACTATATTCCCGGCCAGCCGGCGGTGGTTCTCCCTCATGTCGGCGACAGACCGGCCGGTGCGCCGCCCATTCTTGCCGAGGCGTCGCTCGGTATCGACGCGCCGATCCTGTTCAGCCTCTATCCGAATTGCGGCGCCAATCGCCTGCGCCCGGTAGTGCGTGCGCTGATGACATGGTTCGAGATCCGGTGGGTCCCGACCGTCGCGCCCAATCCCCATCGCCGGTTTCTCTCGACCGTCGAGGCGCCGGTCTTCGCCTATGGCGATTTCCCGGGAATTCGGCGCGCGCTCGACGACGCCTATGGGCGATCGGTCGCGCTGCTCGACTTCGGCTGCTGGACCGAGATACACGACCACCTGTCGACCGAGATGCTGGCCGGGCTCGCGCCCTGCAAGGTGGTCGCCCTTTACCGCGATCCGCGGGATTACATCGTCTCCCTCTATCACTGGTTCATCGACCCGCTTCATGAAGAGCGCTTTCGCCTGCTGAGATCGCAGTCCAAGGAGGAGGCGCTGCTCAGCATGTTCGAGGGTTTTGCCACCAAGACGCCGGCCGGGGATTCCATCTATCAGGTTCCGCCGCTGGCGCAGGTGGCGCGCGATTTCGTCGCGCTCAGGGAGCATGCGCATGTGCTGCCGGTGTCCTTCGAGGAGGCGCGGCTCGATCCGCGGGCGCTCTACAGGCGCATGATCGCCTGGCTCGGCTTCGACGACGTCGCGTTCAAAGGCATTCCGGATGACAGCCTCGACCGGCTGACCGCGCTCGGCAGCTTCTCCGCGCAGTCCGGAGGCGCGTACAAAGAAGGGCAAAGCGACAGCTTCCATCGTTCCGCGCAGGGCGTCACCGGGCTGCGGAAAGGCATCGTCGGCGACTGGAGGAATCACTTCTCCCCGAAGGTCGCGGTGCGTGCCAGAGAGCTGATCGGGAGGGAGCTGATCGAGCTCGGCTACGAGAAGACTCTGGAGTGGTAGGCGGCTGCGGCCGCTCGTCGCTCAGGAAATGGAACAAAACAAGAATTTTCTTCTTGCCAGACAGGAACAAAATAGGCACGATCGCGTCCGTTGCGCCGCTTCGGGCGGCATGGCAAGAGGGAACCCAACCGATGTCAGCAGCTCTCCGGGTGGTCGAAAGGGACGGCGTGGACAAGAACAAGGCACTGGATGCGGCCCTCGGGCAGATCGAGCGCGCCTTCGGCAAGGGCTCCGTGATGAAGCTCGGCCAGCGGGCCGAGCAGAACGAGATCGAGGTCATCTCGACCGGCTCCCTCGGCCTCGACATCGCGCTCGGCATCGGCGGGCTGCCGCGCGGGCGCATCATCGAGATCTACGGGCCGGAAAGCTCCGGCAAGACCACGCTCGCGCTGCACGTCGTCGCCGAGGCGCAGAAGGCCGGCGGCACCTGCGCCTTTGTCGATGCCGAGCATGCGCTCGACCCGACCTATGCCAAGAAGCTCGGCGTCGACGTTGACGAGCTCCTGATCAGCCAGCCCGATGCCGGCGAGCAGGCGCTCGAGATCGCCGACACGCTGGTCCGCTCCGGCGCTATCGACGTGCTGGTCATCGATTCGGTCGCGGCCCTGGTGCCGCGGGCGGAACTCGAAGGCGAGATGGGCGACAGCCATGTGGGCCTGCAGGCCCGCCTGATGAGCCAGGCGCTGCGCAAGCTCACCGGCTCGATCTCCAAGTCGCGCTGCATGGTCATCTTCATCAACCAGATCCGCCAGAAGATCGGCGTCATGTTCGGCAATCCGGAGACGACGACCGGCGGCAATGCGCTCAAGTTCTATGCCTCCGTCCGCCTCGACATCCGCCGCATCGGCGCGATCAAGGAGAAGGAACAGGTCACCGGCAACCAGACGCGGGTCAAGGTGGTGAAGAACAAGATGGCCCCGCCGTTCCGCGTGGTCGAGTTCGACATCATGTATGGCGAGGGCGTCTCCAAGACCGGCGAGCTCGTCGATCTCGGCGTTGCCGCCAACATTGTCGAGAAGTCCGGCGCCTGGTTCTCCTATTCGGGCCAGCGCATCGGCCAGGGCCGCGAGAACGCCAAGACCTTCCTGCGCGACAACAAGGACGTCGCCGCCCAGGTCGAGCGCGCGATCCGCGAGAATGCCGGCCAGGTCGGCGACAAGATGATGAGCGCCTCCGAGAGCTTCGCCGCCAGCGAATAGCAGCGGCATCCGAGGTCGAGCGCGAGGACGCGGCGGCCGGGCTCCTTCTGGACGGGGCAGCCCGGCCGCCGCGCCGCATTTCAGAAGCGCGATGTCGCTTCCCGGCAGCCGAGTCCGGCGAGGGGACGCGGGTCGGCGAGGAGGATTGTCTCCGTCCGGTCCCAGCCTCATTATCCGCGCCGCATCACGGGCGCGGAGCGGCGAATGATAGCGGGCAGGAAGTTCCTGATCACCGGCGGGACCGGCAGCTTCGGCCGGACCGCGGCCCGTCGCTTCCTCGATCTCGGTGCCGCTGAAGTGCGGGTGCTCAGTCGCGACGAAGCCAAGCAGGACGTCATGCGGCGCCGCTTCTCCGATGCGCGGCTGACCTTCATGATCGGCGATGTGCGCGACCGGCGGAACGTCGAGGAGGCCGCCGCCGGCGTGGATGCGATCTTCCACGCTGCCGTGCTCAAGCAGGTGCCGTCCTGCGAAGACAATCCGGAGCAGGCTATCCTCACCAACGTGCTGGGCAGCCAGAACGTGCTCGATGCGTCGGTCTCCCAGTCGGTTCCGCGGGTCGTCTGTCTGTCGACGGACAAATCGGTCCAGCCCGTCAACACGATGGGGATGACGAAGGCGCTGATGGAGAGGCTTGTCCGCGCCCGCGCGCGGCGAATGGGCGCCAAGGGGCCGATTTTCTGCTGCGTCCGCTACGGCAATGTTCTCCACTCGCGGGGCTCGGTGGTCCCGCTCTTCGTCGAGCAGGCGACGGCCGGCGCGACTCTGACGCTCACCGATCCGCGCATGACGCGGTTCCTAATCCGCCTCGAGGATGCCGTCGGGCTGGTCGAGGAGGCCTTGGCGGTCGGCGAGTCCGGCGACGTCTTCGTCCTTCGATCGCCGGCAGCGACCGTGGCTGATATTGCCGAGGCTGTCCGTCGCTTGTTCAGGCCCGATGCCGGCACAAGGATCATCGGCGTCCGTCCCGGCGAGAAGATCCACGAAGTTCTGGTGACGCGGGAGGAACTCGCCTCTGCTGAGCATCGGAACTCCGGCTTCGATAACGTACAGAATCTTTCGCACTTTCGGGAATGGTGGCTTCTTCTAGAGTGAAGGAGCAAACGATGAGCAGTGAGACTGCGATGGGCCAGGTGATCCAGATCGACGAGGCACGGATCAGGGATCATCTGGGAGAGATGGTGCGCGGCACGGTCGAGGAGACGCTGAATGCACTCCTTGCGTCTGAGGCCGACCGTCTGTGCGGTGCGGGTCGCTATGAGCGCAGCGAAGCGCGGCAGGACAGGCGAGCCGGCAGCTACGATCGGACGCTGCAGACCAAGGCGGGAGACGTCAATCTCAAGATACCG
>VGEN01000270.1 GCA_016869285.1 Alphaproteobacteria bacterium | reverse complement strand
CGCTCGACCCTGCCGACCTCGGTATCATCATTCACATCGTTGGTTTCGATTTGGTTCATGCTCGACTTCATCATGAATGCCTCCGGTTGGACAAATCGGTGTCCAAAAAATCCGGGGGCAGCTCAGTGTCAGTATTTCCGCCCAAGGCCCGTTGATCGGCCGCTGGTTCAAAGGCCGCGAAGCGACGATCTTCGGGATCATCAGCGGCACCGCTGGACTGGGCGCGCTCCTCTTCGCGCCGCTCTCGCAGCTTCTCATCGAGGAGTGGGGATGGCGCAGCGCCTATCAAGTGTTGGCGCTCATTGTCTCGTTCTTGCTCGTGCCGCTGGCGATTCTGCCGTGGCGGCGGATCAGTAACGGCCCCTCGGCGCAAGGCCAGGAGCCGCCGACCGACGGCCGCTGGGCGAGTCTCCGCGCCACGGCGGAGGTCGCCGTTTCTTGGAGCCGGATCGTGAAGGAGCCGCTGCTGTGGCGCCTCCTGTCCGGCTACGTCCTCACCTGCTTCGCCACAGTCGGCATCCAGGTGTTGATCGTCGTCTATCTTGTCGACTGCGGCTATGCCCCGCTGACCGCGGCATCGGCCGCCGGCCTTGCCAGCATGGCCACCGCCGGTGGCGTCATGCTCTTTGGCTGGCTGTCAGACCGTATCGGCTGGCGCGGCACGCTGACGGCCAGCTATGCCTGCTCCGCGACAGGCATCCTCGTCCTGTGGGCGATGAGCTGGGGCGCAACCGCCTGGCTCCTCGGCCTCTACATTCTGACTTTCGGCCTCAGCTTCGGTTCGCGCGGGCCTCTCATTGCCGGGCTGGTGATGAAGCGCTTTGTCGCGCCGGCGACCGGACGCGTCCTCGGAATGCTGATTCTCACTTTCGGCATCGGCAGCGCCTCCGGTGCCTGGTTCGCGGGCATCCTGCACGAGGCGACCGGAGGATATGGTGCCGGTCTTCTGGTTTCGGCAGCGTCGCTCTCGATCGCGCTTCTACTCTGGTGGATCTGGCCGGATCCGGCGCGTTCTGGCCAATTCCCGCTTCCGAGATAGCTCGCGCATCTTTCGCAGTCGGCCGGCTAGGGTTGATGCCGGTGGCAGGCCGGTGTCACCGTTTGCCGGCGGCCAGATCTAGAAGGACACTTGATGCGCGTCTTCACCGCTTCGCTTGCGACCGAGACGGATACTTTTTCGCCCATGGTCACCGGCGAGGAGGCATTCCGCACCTCCTTCTATGCCGGTCCGGGCGCCTTCGGCGACGAGCCGCGCCTCTTCGCCGGTCCGCTGTTGGCAGCGCGCAAGCGCGGCGCCGCAGGTAACTGGCAGGTCGTCGAAGGCACCTGCGCCTTCGCTCAGTCGGCCGGGACCGTGACGCGGCGGGCCTATGAGCTGTTCCGGGACGAGATCCTCGGCCAGCTGCGCGACGCGATGCCCGTCGACATGGTCGTTCTCGGTCTCCATGGCGCCATGGTCGCGGACGGATACGACGACTGCGAGGGCGATCTCCTGGCGCGTGTCCGCGCCATCGTCGGCCCTGGGGTTCCGATCGGCGCCGAGCTCGACCCGCATTGTCACCTGACCGAAACGATGACGAGAAGCGCCGACGTACTCGTGTGCTTCAAGGAGTCTCCGCATACCGATTTCCTCGAGCGCGGCGAAGAGCTGGTCGATCTCATCGCCGACTGCGCACGCGGGAAGATCCGGCCGGTGATGTCGGTCTACGACTGCCGCATGATCCAGTTCATGCCAACGGTCGACGAACCGATGCGGAGCTTCGTCGACAAGATCAAGCGCCTCGAAGGTCGCGGTGGCGTGCTCTCGATTTCGATCGTCCACGGCTACACGCTCGGAGACGTCGCCGATCTTGGCACCAAGATCGTGGTCGTCACCGACAATGATCGTGCCGGAGGCGATCGGCTGGCGGAAGTTCTGGGCCGCGAACTCTATGCGATGCGCGATCGGCTGTTTCCGGAGAGCGCCAGCATGGATCAGGCGCTCGACCAGGCGCTCTCTCTTCTCGAAGGCCCGGGAACCGGGCCGGTCGTCATCGCCGATCGTGCCGACAATGCGGGAGGGGGGGCTCCGTCGGACTCCACCTACTTCATCGAGCGCGTGATAACCCGAGGCATCGATGGGGTCGCCGTCGGGCCGGTCTGGGATCCGATCGCGGTCAAGCAGTGCTTCGCCGCCGGAGAAGGCGGCGTCTTCGCGCTCCGCTTTGGCGGCAAGATGGGACCGACCTCAGGTCGGCCGGTCGATGCCCGCGTTCGCGTCCGCCGGTGCGTGCGCGACGCGAAGCAGACCTTCGTCAAGGCGCGCGATGACCTCGGAGACGCGGCCTCCGTCGAGCTTCTCGATCATGGCGGCCTTGCGGTAGCCTTGATCTCGACGCGCACCCAGGCGCTGGGCCGCGATCTCTTCTCCGGTCTTGGCATCGAGCCGGAGCGCCGGCGGATCGTGATCGTTAAGTCCTTCACGCACTTCAACGCCGCTTTCCGGCCGATCGCGCGAGCTACCCTGTACACCGGCGGTCCCGGACCGCTGACGCTCGACGTCAGGCAGGTGCCCTATACGAAGCTCGCCCGGCCGCTCTGGCCCTTGGTCGAGGATCCGTTCGCGCGCTAAGCCGCGCTTCGCGACTGACGGAGAAGCCCGTCGATCATCGCGATGGCTACCGCGCCGGACGCGGAGCCGGGCAGGCCCGCATCGGCGCCGGCAAGACGGGCTGCAGCATCATCGGCGATGACGTCGCCAAAGATGAGGATGCAAATCGTCGCGGGCCTAAGCGCCTTGATCGCCGCCACAAGATCCACTGCCCGGATCTCGGCCGTCTCTGGATGCGCGATGACGGCATCGAAGGGAGTCGCGCTCCCGCGGAAGCGGCGCAGCGCGTCCGCACCCGAGCGGTGAGTTTCGACCTGCCAGCCTACCTCGGCGAAGGCGAGAGAGCGGACATCGCTCTCTGGGCCGCCGGAGATCAGGAGGCGCCTCGCGGTCTGGTTGGGGATTGCGGCCGGGGTGGCGCCCACGCCGGTTGCTGGCGGCACCGGGATCGACGGCAATGACCGGACAATGCTGCCCAGCCGCTTTGCGATGACCTCGCCACGCATGCCGGCAGCGAGCAGCTCCTGGGCGTAGTCGGCGAGTCCCGCATCGACCTTGCCCGCCTCCTTCGCGTCCGCAAGATCGCGGACGAGCAGGGAGCGGAACCCAAGGATCTGCCCGAGTACGTTGTTTAGATCGTGCGTGCACTGCTTCAGGTGGTCGCGTGCATCTTCGTTCGGTTCGCTCAAAGGCCTATCCTCATCCGTTCGCGCGTCAGGTGACCAAGCTGGCATCGACAAGTCAACTCGCAAGGCAACCTTTCGCGGGTTCGGGTGATAGGCAGGGTTTCGTCAGCATGCTCGAGCAGTGCGCCAAATGCCCTATGCTATTAAGCGACCATTCGCGCGATACCAATCAACCATGCGCCGGGCCAAAATTCTTCTTGTCGACGACAATCGAGTGAACCGCAAGCTGTTGGCCGCTGTACTCGAGGCCGATGGCCATCGGGTAGACGAGGCAGGGAGCGGCCGCGAGGCTGTCGAGGGCGTGCGCCTGTTCCCCTACGATCTCGTGTTGATGGACATCCAGATGGCGGACATGGACGGGATGGCGGCGGCCGCCGCTATCCGGGCCCTTGGCGGACGGCGCGGCGAGACTCCGATCGTAGCGATCAGCGGTGATGTCGGCGCCGATGTCGAGGATCGCTGTGTACTGCACCCGGATATCTGGACACAAGGTAGGAGTTAAGCGGCCAGCCTGAACGCGCTCTGATCCCAAGCGGTTCTGGCGTCGTTTGGACTTCGGTAGTCGTTCTTTGCGATCAGCCACTGGG
>VGEN01000269.1 GCA_016869285.1 Alphaproteobacteria bacterium | reverse complement strand
AGAGAGCCGGTCGTTTACGCGTGCCCCCCTTGGATGTCAAGGCAAACGGGCCTTCCAGAACAGGCTTCATCGCCCTTTCGGGCGCCTTACTTGTCCTCGGCGACGGTGCGTGCCCAGATGCGGCGATGACACGTATCTGGTGGCTTCCCGTCTTCATCATTCTCGCCGGTCTTGGACTCGGCGCCGCCTCCGCCGGCCGGGTCCTCTCCCCGCTCGCTGGCTTCGCCATCTTCTCCGCGGCGGCAGCGATCGGGCTCCTCCTCGGCTTCGGGCTCGGCGGACTCGGGCTCTACCGGCTCTTCCAAGACTCCCCGACCGCGGGACGCACGCTGGCGACCGCCGCCGGCCCGCTCTTCATCGGGCTCGCGGTGCTCGCGTCATTCCTCTCGACGCCGGGCGCCACACGCAACGACGTCACCACCGACCTCGCCGACCCGCCGGTCTTTCTCGCCGGCCCGGCTGCCGGCCAACCCTACCCCGAAGATTTTCGCGTCTGGCATCGGAGCACCTACCTCGATCTCGCGGCTCAACGCCTCCCGATGCAAGCTGACGCCGCCTTTGCCAAGGCCAGAGCCCTCGCCGAGTCTCGCGGATGGACGGTCGCCGCAGAGGATCGCGAGAAGGGGATGATTCAGGCGCTCTCCCGCACCGCCCTCTTCCGCTTCGAGGACGATGTCCTCATCCGTATCCGAGCCAGCGGTGCCGAGTCCGTCATCGACATGCGATCTCGCTCGCGCGTCGGCCGCGGCGATCGCGGCGTCAATGCCAGGCGGATCCGGGACTTCCTCGACGCAATGAAGGGAGCCTGAGCTACTGCGCCGCCGCCTTGTCCTCGCGCCGGCGCGCTTCGAAGCGCTGACGGCTCGCCGGATCGAGGCCGACGGTCAGGTGTACCCGATGTTCATCGTCACGGCGCGAGATGACGTTGCCGTGGCGGTAGAGCCAGGCCAGCGTTGCGCCATCGGCGTGATCCAGATCGACCTCCAGCACCTGATGTGCCGCCGTCATCCGCGCATCGAGCAGACCGAAGAGCCGGTCGAGGCCGGTGCCGTCCAGGGCCGAGACCGCGACGCGGTCGCCCATACGGATGCAGTCGTTTTCGATACGCTCGCGTGTTTCAGCGTCGATCAGGTCGATCTTGTTCCAGACCTCGATCACATCGCCTTCGAGGCGCTCGCCAAGGCCTAAGTCGGTCAGCACTGTTTCGACATCCGCCTTCTGGGCCTCGCTCTCCGGATGGGCGATGTCGCGCACATGCAGGATGACATCGGCTTCGGCGACCTCTTCCAAGGTGGCACGGAAGGCGGCGACCAGATGGGTCGGCAGGTCGGAGATGAAGCCCACGGTGTCGGAGAGGATGATCGGCCGACCGGAAGGCAACTCGACGCGGCGAAGCGTCGGGTCCAGCGTCGCGAACAGCATGTCCTTGGCGAGCACGGCCGAGCGCGTAAGCCGGTTGAACAGGGTCGACTTGCCGGCGTTGGTGTAACCGACCAGCGCGACCACGGGGTAGGGCACGCGTTTGCGCGCCTTCCGGTGCAGCGAACGCGTACGCTTCACCTCTTCAAGCTCGCGCCTGAGCTTGACGATGCGGTCGCCGATCAGGCGGCGGTCCATTTCGAGCTGGCTTTCGCCGGGGCCGCCGAGGAAACCGAAGCCGCCGCGCTGCCGTTCCAGGTGGGTCCAGGATCGCACCAGCCGCGAGCGCTGATAGGTCAGATGCGCGAGTTCGACCTGGAGCGAGCCCTCATGCGTGCGGGCGCGCTCGCCGAAGATTTCCAGGATCAGCCCGGTGCGGTCGATAACCTTGCACTTCCAGGCCTTCTCGAGATTCCGCTGCTGGATCGGCGACAGCGTCGCGTCGACGACGGCGACCTTGATCTCCATGGTCTCGACCAGCTGGGCGTAGCGATCGACCTGCCCGGAGCCGATCAGGGTCGCCGGCCGCGGTGTCAGGACCCGGACAGTCTCCGCATGAGCGATGTCGAGCGCGATCGCACGCGCCAGCCCGACCGCCTCTTGGAGGCGGGCCTCTGCCGGGCGTGCCTCGCCCGGCCGCGCTCGGCCTGCGGGGTGCAGGACGAGCGCGCGCGCCGGCGGCGTCCGCGTGTCGTGGGTCTCAGGCGTCGGCCGCTTCCTTGGCCGGGTCGAACAGCTGGATCGGCTGGGCCGGCATCACCGTCGAGATCGCATGCTTGTAGACGAGCTGCGAATGCGAATTGCGGCGCAGCAGGACCGAGAAATTGTCGAACCAGGTGACGATGCCTTGGAGCTTCACGCCGTTGATGAGGAAGATCGTGACGGGGGTTTTGTTCTTGCGGATATAGTTGAGGAAGACGTCCTGAACATTTTGATTTTTCTCGCTGGACACGGGGTGACCCCTTCTCTTGGTTGTTGGAGCCCCTCCGGTCAGAGGCGGCTCATGGGCGACCGGCATAGATGACCGTTAACGGAAGTGGTCCCTTGCCGTTGCGAACGCAAGGGTACACCCACCACGCGGTTGGTCAACGCCGTCGGGCACAAACGAGAATTATATTTATTATCAGATAGTTATAGTATCTATTTAATACTTTGGATCGGAACTAGGCTGTAGCGCCCTCACTCATCATATAATTTTGGTAGACCTCCCGTAGCTTCAGAGTGAACGAGCCCGCCTTGCCATTGCCGATCACCTGATCGTCGACCTGGGTGACCGGCGTGACAAAGGAGGTCGCGCTTGAGATGAACGCCTCGCGCGCGAGGCGGGCTTCCTCGACCGAGAAGCTGCGCTCCGAAAAGTGCAGACCCTCCTGCTTGGCGAGCTTGAGGATGGTCAGCCGCGTGATGCCGTTGAGGATCGCGTTGCTCGCCTCGCGCGTCACCAGCTCGCCGTCCCGGGTGATGATCCAGGCGTTGGTCGAGGTGCCCTCGGTCACCTGGCCGTCGCGCACTTGCCAGGCCTCGAAGGCGCCGGACTCGCGCGCCTTCTGCTTGCCGAGCACGTTCGGCAGCAGCGCCACCGTCTTGATGTCGCATCGCTCCCAGCGGATGTCCGGGATCGTGATGATCTTAACCCCGTCCTCGACGGCCTTCTGACCGGGCATCGAGAGCCGTTTCGCCGTGACCACGAGGGCCGGCGTCGCATTCTTCGGAAACGGATGGTCACGCCGCGCAACGCCTCGCGTCACCTGCAGATAGACGAGGCCGGTCTTGAGCCGGTTGCGCCTGACGATCTCGCGCATCACCACCTTGAGCGCCGGCCGCGCCATCGGCGCCGCGATGCGGAGCTCGCGCAGCGAACGGTCGAGCCGGTCGAGATGCGGATCCTCGTCGATCAGCTTGCCGCCGATCACCGCGGCCACCTCGTAGACGCCGTCAGCGAACTGGTAGCCGCGGTCCTCGACATGGACCATCGCGTCGTTGTGCGGAACGTAGCGGCCATTGACATAAGCAATGCGAGACATGGTGCCCTCTGCAGGAAGGACGCGAAAGTGGCGCCGCGCCTCACGAGGGTCAACCGGCAATCCGGCGGCTGGCCCGCTTGCCGCAGCAAGGTCGTCCCGCCTTGGGCCGAGGGAGAATAGCTCCGCCGAAAAGCCGTAAGTAGTATCGTTAAATCGTTAAGGGGCTGTCCCAGATAACTACCTGAGATGACGCTTAACCCATTGTTTGATCTGGGTTAGTTGCTTGGATGGGTCACTGGTGTTGAAGCGCCACTCGCACTCTTGAGCTGCCCCCGGATTTTTTGGACACCGATTTGTCCAACCGGAGGCATTCATGATGAAGTCGAGCATGAACCAAATCGAAACCAACGATGTGAATGATGATACCGAGGTCGGCAGGGTCGAGCGCAGTTCGTCCGGGCAGTCTCCTGGCCATGTGTTCCCTGGCCAGGGAACGACGC
>VGEN01000268.1 GCA_016869285.1 Alphaproteobacteria bacterium | reverse complement strand
GCGATCAGTTCACGAAGGCGATGAAAGAAAAACGCCCCTGTCTTGCGGTTCACTCCGCAGAGACTCGATGCGGTACGCGCCGTCGTTCCTGCTACGAAATGTTCGATCAGGCGATCCTGCTTCGAGACCCCCAATCGGCTCCGTCGTATCCGTCCCATGATAACTCCATAACCGAGTTATCTGGGACAGCCCCAATTATTATGTAGATCTAGTAACGGTCAAGTAACACTATTAGTATAATTTAGCATAAATTGCGCCGCTCGAAATAGCGTGCCGCTTGGCGGCTTCGGTCGTGAGATCGGTCGGGAGCCCGCTCCGCGATCGCGGCCTGTTTCGACTGGTCTGGTCCAGGGCAGGGATGGGGCGCCGGAAGCGGATGGAACGACCCGATGAATGAGGCGCCGACGCCTCAGCAAGAGAATTCGCCGGCGGAGCAAGCCGATCAACCCGCCAAGGGTTACGAGCGCCGCCGGCTGATCGTCGCGGCCGTCTGCGTGCTCGTCGGCGCCTGGGCGGCGTTGCTCGCATCCCTCTATTTCAGCGGCAAGAATGCCGAGGATCGGGCGCTGCGGGACACTGCCAATCTCGCCCATACCTTCGAGGAGCACCTGACCCGCCTCGTGTCCGGCATCGATCGGCATATGCTGTTCCTCAAGCGCGACTTCGAGCGCGACCCGTCGCGCTTCGATCTGGCGCAATGGCTCCGCGACGCGCCCGGGCTGCCGGGTATGGCCTTTCAGGTCGGCCTCATCGATGCCGACGGCCTCGTCGTTGCCACCAGCTTGGGACCGATCGATCGCCGGATCAGCATCGCCGACTGGGAGCATTTCAAGGTGCATGCGGCGTCCGATGGCGTCGGCCTCTTTATCGGGCGGGCGCTGCAGCTGAACCTCACCGGCAAGTGGGCCATTCAGCTTACCCGCCGCCTCAATGGGCCGGATGGGCGCTTCGCGGGAGTCATCTCCGTCTCTTTGGACCCCGAGGCCCTCTCGGAGTTCTACCGGGCGTTCGACATCGGTCGGCAAGGGGCCGTACTCATCGCCGGGCGGGACGGATACGTCCGCGCACGGATCGATGCATCGGGGCCGACGGCGGCAAGAACCTATGAGACGTCGGTGGCTGACTCGCCCATGCTCACCCTGCCCGATCCGGCCGGCACCTTTTGACTGAGGAGCCGGTTCGACGGCGTCGAGCGCATTTTCGCCTACCGGCGCCTTGCGACCTATCCTTTGGCCCTCAATGTCGCCCTCGGCGTCGATGAGGTTTTCCAGGACTATCGCCGGCTGCAGTGGCTGATCCTTGTCATCGGCGGCCTGGCCACGCTCGCCGCGGCGGCCGGGGTCTGGCGGCTCGGCACCGAAGCGGAGCGCCGGGAGGGCGCGCGTCTCGCCTTGGCTGCCGAGCGAGACCGGCTGCGCGGCGTCATGGATGCCCTGGACGGGCCGGCGGCGGTTTACGATGCGGATGACCGTCTGGAGGTGCGGAACACGGCCTATGAGCGGTTCTTTCCAAGAATGCGCGACGTCCTGCGTGTGGGGGTCGATCGCGCGACCATCCGCCACATGCTGGTCGAGCGGGGCTATTTTCGCCCCGGCCAGGCTCTGGCCAGCGACGACACGCGCCCTGAGCTCATGACCAGCGAAACGCTCGACGGCCGCACGTTCTTTCTGCGGCGCATCCCGCTGCAGGGCGGCGGCTTCCTCGCTCTGCTCACCGACGTGACCGCGCTCCGGCAGGCAGAGCGCCGGCTGGAGGCGGCCATCGCATCGATCGGCGACGCCTTCGTCCTGTATGACCGGGAGGAGCGGCTGGTCACCTACAACAATGCCTATCTGCGGCAAGTGTCGCCGATCGCCTCTCGAATCCGGGTCGGCATGAGTTATGCCGAGGTCATCGCGCTCGGCTGCGACGCGGGTATGGTGGCGTTGCCGACGTCGATGACGAGGGACGAGTTCGTGGCGTCGCGTCTTGCCGCGTCCAGGGCCGGTGACGGCAAGGCTCTTGTGGTCCAGTTTGCGGGGCGTTGGCTCAAGGTAGCCAACTACCGGACCCCAGACGGCGAGACCGTTCGCGTTGCGACCGATGTGACGGAGATGCGTGAGAAGGAGCAGTCGCTGCGCGTCCTTCTGGCGGAGAACGAGGAACTCAGCTCCGCGGCGCTGGCGCGCCGGACGTTCATGCTGCAGGCGGTCATGGACGGGATTCCCGACGGCCTGGCGATCCTCGACGACGCGCGCCGGGTCTCGTTCTGGAATCGCGGCTTCCTCCGATTGGCCGAACTTGCGGCGCCTAGCCAGGCCATGCCGGTGAGTTTGGATCGGTTGTCGCTGCAGGAGCTGCTGAGTCCCTTTGCGCTCCCAGCCGGGACGATGGACGGCTTGGCTCAGGGCGAGGCTCATCCGTACGAGCACGTCGTCGCCGGGGGGAGGATGTATCGCTTCCAGTTGTTGCGCGCCGGCCCCGGCAGCGGCCTGCTCTGGGTCTCCGACATCACGCTCAGGCGGCAGGCGGAAGACGAGCGCGCTGCCCTTCGCGAACGCGCGATGAAGGCCGAGAGAAACGACGCTGTCGGTACCATCGTCGGAACGGTCGCGCATGACTTCAACATTTGCTGGCAGTGATTCTAGGGTTCGCCGCGCTGAGCCAGGAACAGCTCGATCCGATCGCGGCATTGGCCGGCGAGGTCGAAACCTCGGATCGCGATGCTGGCCGCGCGCTTCGGCGGATTGCCGACTCCGTCGCTCCGATTCAGCGGGGTCTCCGGAACATCATGGCCAGCGCCGAGCGCGGCAAGGAAATTGTCGTCAACTTGACAGAGTTCAGCAAAGGTCACGTCGCCAACCTGGTCGTCGGCGACGTGGTTGCTACCGTCCGCGATGTGGTCAAGCTCTTGAGAGTCTCCTTGCCCGCATCGGCCGAGCTGGAGATCGAAAGCGCCCCGGGCCCGCTCATGGCGATGCAGGACCGCAACAAGTTGGAGCGGGTGCTGCTCAATCTCTGCGTCAACGGCGCGCATGCTCTTGGCGGGCAGGCCGGGCACATCCGTATCCAGGTCGGATCGGCCCGAATCGACGGCGGACGGGGCCAATGGATGCAGGACCATGAATCGCAGGCCGCAAGCGACGGCGGCGTGGTTTCGACCGACGATAGAGGCGTCGTGCATCTCTGGCGCGGCGTCCTGCGCGCCGGCGACCATATACGGATCGACGTGAGAGACGACGGTTCGGGCATCGACGAAGCGACGATGAAGCGTGTCTTTGAGACATTCTTCACCACGAAACCCGCCGGCACCGGCACCGGCCTCGGCCTGGCGTCGGTGGCCAACATCGTTCAGGAATTCGGCGGCGCGATCCACATGCGCTCGCGCCCCGGGCATGGCACCACCGTGTCGCTGTATTTTCCGATGGTCGAAGCGCCTAAGGAGAAAGGTTCCGTCGATGCGTCATCGGAATCGGCCGGGTCCGGGCAGATCGACCGGTACGAACGGCGAACCGCCGGTCATGTCCTGGTTGTCGACGACGAAGTACACCTGGGAGAACTGATCGAGCTCTCGCTGCGAACCGCGGGATTCACCGTCTCGCGCTTCAACAACGGACTTGTCGCGGCCGAATGGCTGGAGCATGAGCCGGGCGACGTCGACCTCGTCATCACCGATCAGACCATGCCCGGTCTCACCGGGGTCATGTTGGCCGAACGGGCGACGGCGCGGCGGCCCGGCCTGCCGATCATCCTGTGCACCGGCTACTCTGCCCAGCTCGCAGACTCCGAGAAGCTGCCGAAGAACGTGACCGAGATCATCCGCAAGCCGTTTAACCCGAATTATTCGTGACGCGGGCTGTCTCGATGCTGCGGGTGTAGCATAACTCACTGATTTCGTTTAGGATTTGGTTGTCTAAGCCGGTCCTTCA
>VGEN01000267.1 GCA_016869285.1 Alphaproteobacteria bacterium | reverse complement strand
TGGGTGCAGCGCACCTGCGCCGGATTCTTCGATCCTACGATGCCTACTACAACCAGGCTCGAACGCACCGCTCGTTGGCCAAGGACTGTCCGATCCTCCGGCCTATAAAAGCGTTTGGGACGATTTTCTCCCAGCCAGTGCTCGGGGGTCTGCATCATCAATATGCCCGGATATAATTCTCGGTACACACAGGGGTACGCGTCACATCTGACCACCAAGGAGGAGGAGCGAGCGATGCCAAAGATCATCCGTACATGCGACTATCCGAAACGAGCGGCGGTCGCCGGCGCGGGGGCCGTCGCCATCATGGCGGTCGCCGCCGCACTGGTCCTGCCATCTCCCGCCGGGGCGCAGGCGCCGAAGCGGGGCGGAACGCTCAACCTGGCGACCAACCAGACGATCGACACGCTCGACGCCAACAGCTCGTCGGTGACGATCGTCCGCACCATCCACGAGCACACCCACGGCCAGCTCTACGTCTACGACGGTAAATATGCGCTGACGGCCGATCTGGCCGACAGCCATACGGTCAGTGCCGACCATAGAACCTGGACCTTCAAGCTGCGCGGCAACGTCGTCTTCCACGACGGGAGCACGCTCGATGCCGAAGACGTGGTGGCGTCGTGGAACCGCTTCGTCAAGGTCTCGCCGGCCGGCAAGCAGACCGCCAAGGGCGTGACCGCAGTGAAGGCGGCCGATCCGATGACTGTGGTCTTCGAGTTCGACTCCGATCCCGGGCTGTTCCTCGAGAACATCTCGAAGCCGCATGCGACATTCAAGATCTACCCGCGGGAGGTCGCCGAGAAGGCCGCCGACCGGGCGCTGCACTTCGAGGAGATGATCGGCACCGGACCGTACAAGTTCGCCCAGTGGGAGCGTGGCAAGTCGCTCACCATGGAGCGCTTCGACAAGTTTGTCGCCGATACGCGCCATCCCGGGCCGGACGGCCTCGGAGGACGCAAGACGGCATATCTCGACAAGATCGTATGGAACTTCGTCTCCGAGGCCGGCGCTCACGAGGCGGGCCTCCGCTCCGGGCGCTTCGACATGGTCGACAACGTGCCGCTGGAAATGAAGGATAGCCTGGAGAAGGAGAAGGGCTTCACCGGCACGGTGATCAAGCCGTACTCCTGGATCAACATGATGGTGAACCATCACAACGCGCCGATGAACGACCTCAAGGTCCGGCGCGCGGTGCAGATCGGCCTCGACCAGGGACTCATCATGCTGGCGGCGATCGGCAACCCCTCGATGATCCGCCTCTCCCCCGGCATCGCCTTCGACGAGCAGGTGTGGACGAGCAAGGAGGGCGCCCAGTACTACGCCAAGAACGACAAGGCCCAGGCGAAGAAACTGCTGGCCGAGGCGGGATACAAAGGCGAGCCGATCACCATGCTGACCACGCGCACCATCGACTACATGTACAAGTCGGCGGTGGTCGTACAGCAGGAGCTGCAGGGCATCGGCATGAACGTCAAGCTGGAGGTGATGGACTGGGCGGCGCTGCTCGGCCACATCACCAACAAGACTCTGTGGCCGAAGTGGCACCTGTCGAGCATGGGCCACAGTCTTCGCCACGACCCCTCCGGCTGGGACCGCAACTTCCGCAGCGACCAGTGGACGCCCTACGTGAATCCCGAGATGGACAAGCTGCTGGACGCGGTCGGCCGCGAGCGCGACTTCGCCAAGCGCTATGCCGCCTTCGCCAACATCCAGAAAATCTTCCATGAGGACGTGGTCAACATCAAGCACGGCGACTTCTTCGCCTGGCATGCGCACCGCGACTACGTGAAGGGCTACACCAGCTTCGAGGGCTTCATGCTCTGGAACGTCTGGCTCGACAAGTAGGCGAGGCCGAGGACCGGGGCCGCAAGGCGAGATACCAGCGATGGCGATGTTCCTCGCGCAACGCGCGTTCGCCCTGCTCCCGGTCCTGTTCCTCGTCGTCGTCATCGCCTTCGGCGTTCTGCAGCTCATCCCGGGCGACGCGGCGGTGGTCATCCTCGGCATCGAGTCGACGCCCGAGCGCGTCGCCGCGATGCGCGCCCGCCTCGGCCTCGACCTACCGCTCCACCAGCAATTCCTCACATATCTCTGGAGCGTGCTGCAGGGCGACCTCGGCCGCTCGATCTTCCTCGACCAGGGGGTCGCCCAGGCCATCGCCGAGCGGGCGCCGGTCAGCCTGTTGCTGGCCGCCATGTCCTTGTTCTGGGCGATCCTGCTCGGCATCCCTGCCGGGATCGTCGCCGCCACCCGCCGCGGCTCGGCCGTCGACAACTTCGTCATGACCGGCTCGCTGCTGGGCATGTCGGTGCCGAGCTTCTGGCTCGGCCTCAACCTGATCTTAGTCTTCGGCGTCTGGGTGAAGTGGTTCCCGACCGGAGGCTACGTCTCGGCCTCGACCGACCTCGGCGCCGCGCTCTGGCACCTGATGCTGCCCTCGCTCAGCCTCGGCGTCATCCAGATGGCGCAGATCGGGCGCATGACCCGCTCGGCCATGCTGGAGACGCTGAGCCAGGACTACATCCGCACCGCCCGCGCCAAGGGCTTGAGCGAGTTCATGGTGATCGGCAAGCACGCGCTTCGCAACTGCCTGCTCAGCATCGTCACCGTCGTCGGCCTGATCTTCGCCGAGCTTCTGGGTGGGGCGATCATCACCGAGCAGATCTTCAGCATCCCCGGCATCGGCCAGATGGTCATTACCGCCGTCGCGCAACGCGACTATCCGATCATTCAGGGGGCCCTGATCATGGTCGGCACGGTCTACGTGCTGATCAACTTCCTGACCGACGTCACCTACGGGATCATCGATCCCAGGGTCCGGATCGCATGACCAGTGCGCCTCGCATGACCGCTATCGCGCCCGCGTCATCGAGCGAGCTCGGGCGGATGCTGCGGAACCGTCAATTCGTCTTCGGCTCCATGGTCCTGCTCCTGCTCTGCGTCATCGCGGTGTTCGCGCCCTACCTCTCGCCCTACGCCGCGACCGACGTCGACGTCATCAACCGGCTGAAGCCGCCGAGTCTGCGTCACTGGTTCGGTACTGACGGCTTCGGCCGCGACGTCTATACGCGCGTGATCTTCGGGGCGCGCACTTCGATGATCGCCGGCCTCTTCACCATGATCTGCACGGTCGTGGCCGGCGGCACGATCGGTATCACCGCCGGCTACTTCCGTGGCGTCTTCGACAACATCGTGATGCGGCTCATGGACGCGATGATGGCGATCCCGGCGATCCTGCTGGCGATCGCCTTTATCGCCATCCTCGGCAGCGGGCTCACCAACGTTGTGATCGCTCTCTCGGTCGCCTATGTGCCGAGGCTCGCCCGCATCGTCCGTAGCGTCGTCCTGGCCGTGCGCGAGCAGCTCTACATTGAGTCCGCGCGCGCGGTCGGCGCCCGAACGCCCCGCATCCTCGCCTACTACGTGCTGCCGCAGGTGATCCCGACGATCCTGGTGCAGGGCAGCTTCATCGTCGCCTACGCGGTGATCGCCGAGGCGGCGCTCAGCTTCCTTGGCATCGGCACGCCGCCGCCGGCGCCGAGCTGGGGCAACATCCTCAGCGACGGGCGCTCCTACCTGTCGCTGGCGCCGTGGGTCACCGTTTTTCCCGGCCTCGCCATCATGGCGATCGTGCTGTCGCTCAACCTGCTTGGCGATGCCCTTCGCGACATCATCGATCCCCGGCTCAGGACCGAGCGCTGAACCATGTCCGAGATCCTGCGAGGAGTTCCATGACCACGGTCATCCGCTGCGGCCGGCTGTTCACCGGCACTGGCGAGGATGTCAACGCCGGAGTAAAAATGCATCGGCTGGCCGGAGTAAAAATGCATCACGGCTGACGGCATGAAGGTCCCCCGCGGGGGGCCTTCATGCGCCCTGGTTTATTCCTCGGATGGACTGCCGGGTCG
>VGEN01000266.1 GCA_016869285.1 Alphaproteobacteria bacterium | reverse complement strand
CGCCGCGGGCCGGGCGCACGAGACAGTGCACCTGATCGACTGGGAGCACCCGGAGAACAACGACTTCGCGCTGGCGGAGGAGGTGACGCTCACAAGCGGCTACGAGCGACGGCCGGACATCGTGCTGTATCTGAACGGCCTCGCCATCGCGGTGATCGAGCTCAAACGCAGCTCGGTGGAGCTGGCCGACGGCGTCCGGCAGCTCATCACCAACCAGGAAGAGATCTTCAACAAGGGCTTCTTCGGCACGGTGCAGATCCTCTTGGCGGGCAGCGACTCGCAGGGGCTGCGCTACGGCACCACCGGCACGCCGGAACAGTTCTTCGTGGAGTGGAAGGACGAGGCCCCGGTTGGCGCGCAGCCCGCCGCTGGTGCGCTCCTCGACCGGCCGCTCGCGCAGCTATGCAACAAGGCCCGGCTGCTCGACCTGATCCGCAACTTCATCATCTTCGACGCCGGCCAGAAGAAGGTGCCGCGGCCGCACCAGTTCTTCGGCGTGAAAGCCGCGCAGGAGCGCATCGCCAGGCGCGAGGGCGGCGTCATCTGGCACACCCAAGGCAGCGGCAAGAGCATCCTGATGGTGCTGATCGCCAAGTGGCTGCTGGAGCACGACCCCGACGCCCGCATCCTCGTCGTCACCGACCGCGACGAGCTGGACAAGCAGATCGAGGGGGTGATGAAGAACGCGGGCGTCATCGGCCCGGACTCGCCTTCGCCACGCATCACCTCGCGGGCGGAGTTCGTGGAGAAGCTCGGCGCGTCCACGCCGCGTCTGCTGTGCGCCCTCGTCCACAAGTTCGACCCAGCCGACCTGAAGGGCCCGCCCCCGCCCGTGCAGGGCCGTTTCTACGTGTTCGTGGACGAGTGCCACCGCACGCAGGGCGGCGACATGAACAAGCAGATGAAGCGCTGGCTGGAGGGCGCAATCTTCGTCGGGTTCACCGGTACGCCGCTCCTGCGCAAAGACAAGTTGATGACGCGGGACGTGTTCGGCACCTATATCCACACCTACAAGTTCCACGAGGGTGTGGCCGACGGCGTCATCCTCGACCTCAAGTACGAGGCGCGCGACGTGCCGCAGCGGCTCACGACTCGGGCCGCCATCGACCGGTGGTTCGAGCAGAAGACGAAGGGCCTGAACAACTTCCAGAAGGCGGTCCTGCGCAAGCGCTGGGCGACGCTGGAGGAGCTGATGAGCGCCAGCGAGCGCAAGCAGCGCATCATCGCCGACATCATCGAAGACTTCAGCCTCAAGCCGCGGCTCAACAACGACCGAGGCACCGCGATCCTTGTCACCGAGTCGATCTACGACGCCTGTCACTACTACCGGCTGCTGCAGAACACGCCGTTCGGCACGTACTGCGGGATCATCACCTCCTACGAGCCGGTGGCTACGGCGATCTCCAAAGAACCCCCCAACAGCGACGAGCGCTACAAGTTCGATACCTACACCCAGCACGTCCACAAGAAGGGTCAGACCACCAAGCAGTATGAGGACGAATCCAAGCGCCGCTTCATCGAGGAGCCGGCGAATATGAAGCTGCTGATCGTCGTCAGCAAGCTCTTGACCGGCTTCGATGCGCCGAGCTGCACCTACATCTACCTCGACAACGAGCTCCGCGACCACAACCTGTTCCAGGCCATCTGCCGCACCAACCGGCTCGACGGCGACGACAAGGACTACGGCCACATCGTCGACTTCAAGAAGCTTTTCGGTAAGGTGCAGGAGGCGATTGCGATCTACAGCTCCGATGAGCTGGACATCGAAGACGGCGGTGACGCCAAGAACAACGTCCACCTCAAGGACTGGCTGGCCGAGGGCAAGAAGAAGCTCGACGCGGCCCGCGAGGCGTTGCGCTACCTGTGCGAACCGGTCGCCCTCCCGCGGGAGGTGGAACAGTTCCTGCACCACTTCTGCGGCGACGCCGCGAACCCCAATGCGCTGAACGAGACCGAGGCGCTGCGGGTGTCGTTCTACAAGGCCGTCGCGGTCTTCGTGCGGGCCTTCGCCTCGATCGCGCAGGATCTCACGGAGGCCGGGTACTCCGACGCCGAAGCGGCTGCGATGCAGAAGGACGTCGAGCTCTACGGCGAGATTCGTTCCGCCATCAAGAAGCACTCGGGCGAGGAGCTCGACATCAAGCCCTACGAGGCGGACATGCGGCACCTCCTTAACACATACGTCCAGGCTGACCCGGCCGCCGAGCTCGGCAAGCTGGGAAAGATGTCGCTGACCGAGCTCATCATCGAGACAGGCATCCACGACGCCATCGCCAGAAAGCTCAACGAGAAGGGCAAGCTGTCACGGAATGCGATCGCCGAAGGCATCATCAACAACGTCCGCAAGACCATCATCCGCGACCAGCTCACCGACCCTCACTTCTACGAGCAGATGTCGAAGCTACTTGATGACCTCATCAAACAGAGCCGCGCGGATGCGGCTGCATATGAGGAGTTTCTCCGCAAAGCTGAGGCGCTGGTGAAGCGGCTGGCCACGAACCAGTCCGACCAGAATGTTCCCGCAGCGCTTCATGAGATGCGCGAGGCGACGGTGATCTATAACAACTTGCCCACGATTCTGGCGATGGGAAGTTCGGAATCGAGCAAATCAGCAGAACTGTCGCCAGAGGATCTGGATAAGCACGTCAAGTTGGCCATCGAGATCGACCGGATTATGCGGGAGCGCGCTCCATCGGGCTGGAGGGGCAACCAGGCACGCGAGGCGCGGGTGCTGAACGAGCTGTTTCCCTTGCTGAACCGGAATCGCGAAGCGACGCTAGCGCTCTTCGAGCTCGTCAAGAATCAGCCGGGTTACTGATGACAGAGACGATCCAGCTCGGTGACATCGCCATCGCAGTGAGGCGCAAGGACGTCAAACACGTCCACCTTTCCGTGCATCCGCCAAGCGGACGCGTCACGCTTGTCGCTCCAAAGGGGACGCGCCCTGAAGTGGCCCGCGCTTACGCGGCATCCAAACTGGGTTGGATACGGGACCAGCAGGCGAAGCTTCGCGGGCAGGCACGGGAGACGCCTCGTCAGTTTGTCGAGCGTGAGAGCCATTACCTTTGGGGATGGCGGTATCTTCTGTCCGTGAGGGAAGAAGAGGCAAAGCCCTCCGTTCGTATGAGCCACCGCAGCATCACCCTTACAGTGCGCCAGGGCAGTGGCAGGGCGAAGCGCGCGGCGGTCATGCATGAATGGCACAAGGCCTTGTTGCACGAGGTCGTGCCCGACCTGATCCGTAAATGGGAGTCAAGGCTTGGCGTGAAGGTGGCCGGCTACTTCCTCCAGCGCATGAAGACCAAGTGGGGTGCATGCAACCACCGTGCGCGGACCATTCGCTTGAACACCGAACTCGTAAAGAAGCCGAAGGACTTTCTGGAGTTCGTCATCGTCCACGAGATGCTTCACCTGATCGAACCGACGCACAGCGAGCGGTTCGTGACGCTGCTGGAGCGGCACTATCCGAGCTGGCGTGAGGCGCGAGCGGAGCTCAATGAGCTACCGCTGACGGCGGAAGTGTGGAGAGAATGATCTAGTGGCCGTAGATGAGTTGACGCGATGTGTGATGCTTGCAGGGCTAGGGTCATCCGCCCCCTTGGCGTGCTTCTCGATTGCGGCGAGCACTGAGGTCAACCGGGCAGGGAGCGTCCAGTTAAGGATTCGATGTATATCCCGGGTGCCGACTACGTCAAAGAGGGGGCCACAGTGCCCTCAGCCGAGTCCATAGCGATGCGCGGGCGACTGAAGAGGGCCGAGGGAAGGCTCTTTCCTGAACCCGTTCCAGTAGCTCCCGAGACTCCTTGAGAGATAACCACCACAGATGATTGAGCCGAATAGCCTCCGTATTGGCCTCAAGCTCGTCCTCGAACAACGCGACCCGGTAGGGCCTGTCGGTATCGACAAAAAGCACCTCCCAGC
>VGEN01000265.1 GCA_016869285.1 Alphaproteobacteria bacterium | reverse complement strand
TTCCACGCCCTTCATCCCTCCGCCCTCTGCCAAAACCGCAAAAAGCTATCTGCTGCCGGATTTTTACTCCGGCGCAACCGGACAATCCGGCCGCTTCAGTGAGGGATTTTTGCTCCGGCGCTTACAGGCGGGGCCGTTGATGATGATCGCCACCCGCTACCTCGCCGACCGCATCTACGAGAAGAAGGTGACGGAGACGCCTGGCATGCTGATCGGCGGCTTCATCGTCCTGCTGATCCAGATGCCGGTCGCGATCTGGTTCTACGGCATCCTTGCCGCACTCGACCCTGCGGTCAGGATCGCAGCGATTGCCAACTACTTTGTCATCTCCTTCGTCTGGTACGTCGGCATCTTCCTGTCGGCGCTCCGCGATTTCCGCTCGATCACCATCGGCTTCGCCGTCGGCATGTCGTCGGCCTTCGTGCTCTCCGTGCTGCTGGGCGAGCGCTGGGGCGCGGCCGGCATGCTCACGGGTTTCTCGCTGGGCCTGGCGCTTCTTCTCTCGCTCCAGGTGGCGCGCGTGCTCGTGGAGTTCCCCTATGGCTTCACCAGGCCCTTCGCCTTCCTCGCTGCAGCGCGCAAGTACTGGGAGCTGACGCTGGGGGCTCTCTTCTACAATCTCGCGGTCTGGATTGATAAGTGGATCATGTGGACGCTCCCCGACCGCGAGGAGATCGCGGCGGTGATGATCTCCTATCCGCTCTACGACTCCACCATGTTTCTGGCCTATATGACCGTCATCCCGGCGATCGCAGTCTTCGTGCTCTCGGTCGAGACCGACTTCTTCGAGCGCTACCAAAACTTCTACAAGGACGTTTCCGGCCATGCGCCCTGGCGCAAGCTCGGCGAGGACCACCAGGAGATTCTTTCGAGCCTCTCGCGCGGCTTGCGCAACGTCGTCGTCTTCCAGGGCTGCATCACGGCTTTCGTCGTGCTCTCGGCGCCGAAGATCCTGTCGCTGCTCGGCGTCAACCTGATCGGGCTCGGCATGTTCCGCCTAGGCGTCATCGGCTCGTTCTTTCATGTGCTGATGGCCTTCGTCAGCGTCATCCTCGCCTACTTCGATCTGAGGCGGAAATTGCTGTTCGTCTACTTCCTGCTTTTCGTCACCAACACCGTGTTCAGCCTGATCTCGACCAGGATGGGCTTTGCCTATTACGGCTACGGCTTCTTCTTGTCGGCGCTGGTAACGTTGGTCGTGGCCTATGCCATGGCGGCATGGTCGCTCGGGCGTCTGCCCTACCTGACCTTCATCGCCAACAACCCCTCGGTGAAGGGCTGATCCGGCCTTAGGGATGTCGGGATCTGGTCGGGGCGAGAGGATTCGAACCTCCGGCCTCTTGCTCCCGAAGCAAGCGCTCTACCAGGCTGAGCTACGCCCCGAATGGCGCGCGGTTATAGACCCGCAGGCGGCGCCTCGCAACCCTCAATAACCGCGTTCGATGGCGAAGTCGACGGCCTCGGTCAGGGCCCGCTTGATCGGGTGATCGGGGAAGAGGCCGAGCGCGTCGCGGGCGATCGCGCCGTAGTGGCGTGCGCGCGCCAGGGTGTCGGCGATGGTGCCGTGGCGCTCGATCAGGCGGATCGCTTCGGTGAGGTCGCTCTCCCGCTGGTCCCCATCTTCCAGCGTGCGCCGCCAGAACCGGCGTTCCTCCTCGCTGCCGCGCATGAAGGCGAGGATGACAGGGAGCGTGATCTTGCCCTCGCGGAAGTCATCGCCGACCGTCTTGCCGAGATCGGCCTGCCGGGCAGCGTAGTCGAGGGCGTCGTCGACGAGCTGAAAGGCGATGCCGAGGTTCATGCCGAAGCTTTCGAGCGCATCGGCCTCGGCGCGCGGGCGATCGCCGACGATGGCGCCGACGCGCGCCGCGGCAGCGAAGAGCTGTGCCGTCTTGCCGCGGATGACGTCGAGATAGGCCTGCTCGGTGGTCGAGGTGTCGTTCGAGGTGATGAGCTGCGCCACCTCGCCTTCGGCGATGAGCGCCGAGGCGTTCGACAGCACGGCAAGAACCTCGAGCGAGCCGTCCTCGACCATGAGCTGAAAGGCACGGGTGAAGAGAAAGTCGCCGACCAGCACGCTCGCCTGGTTTCCCCAGATCGCGTTGGCCGTCTGATGCCCGCGGCGCAGCGTCGACTCGTCGACGACGTCGTCATGGAGCAGGGTCGCCGTATGGATGAACTCGACGGTCGCGGCGAGCTTGAGGTGACGCTCGCCCGGATACCCGCAGAGGCGCGCAGCGGCCAAGGTCAGCATCGGACGTAGCCGCTTGCCGCCGGCAGCGATGATATGGCCGGCGAGCTCGGGGATCAGCGGCACCTTGCTCTTCATGCGCGCGAGAATGATCTCGTTGACGCGCTTCACGTCGGCGGCAACGAGGCTGCCGAGCCCCTCCAGCGAGGGCTTCCGCTTGCGCCCGTCCTCTAGGTTGACGACGACCGCCATTGGTCCCTCTCCACGGCTTGACGCCTGCCCGGCCGCGGGCAAGGTTGGACCGAGCATATGTCCGACAGGAGGCGGGTCAAGCGACAGATGAGGGAGCTTCTGCGCACCTCCGATCCGGTCAGGCTATCTTTCCTGCTAGCGCTGCTCGCCGATGCCGGCATCGAGGTCATCGTCCTCGACGCGCATGTGAGCGCGGTCGAGGCAGGCATTCCGGGATTCCCACGCCGCCTCGCCGTTGCCGAGGTCGACTACTCCCACGCGCGCCGGGTACTGGCGGAGGCGGGCGAAGCCTCTTCGGATGATTGAAGGCCCGACCGAGGATCTGCTGCTGGGCGGCCGGGTGCGGTTGCGCCAGCCAAGGGTCGGCTACCGGGCGGCGATCGATCCAGTCCTGCTCGCCGCCTCGGTGCCGGCGCGGCCGGGTGAGCGGGTGCTCGATCTCGGCACCGGCACAGGCGCCGCATCGCTCTGCCTGATGGCGCGGATCGCGGGGCTCGATGCTGTCGGGCTCGAGATCGATCCGGAGACCGCGGCGCTAGCGCGTGGAAATGCCCGGCTCAACGGATGCGAGCGCTTCATCGTGCGCGAAGCCGATATCGCGGAGCTGCCGAAGGCGCTACGCGGCTTCGATCATGTGATGGCCAATCCGCCCTATCTGGACCCAGCGCGCGCCGATCTGTCTTCGAACGACAGCCGCCGGCGCTCGACCGTGGACCAGGCGGGGTTGGACGCCTGGATCAAGTCGGCGCTCACCGCCGCGGCGCCGCGCGGCAGCCTCACTCTGATCCAGCGCGCCGATCGGCTCGCGGAGATCCTTTTGCTTCTCGACGCGAGAGCGGGCGCCATCGTCGTCGTTCCGCTCTGGCCTAAGGCCGGCGAGGCAGCCAAACGCGTGATCGTCGCGGCACGAAAGGGTGCGAGGACGCCGCTTCGTCTGCATCCAGGCCTGGTGCTGCATGAACCCGACGGGCGCTATACGCCTGCCGTCGATGCCATCCTGCGTGGCGCCGCCTTCGATCTCAGTCGCGTAGGTTCGGCTTGAGGATGTCGCCCGGCCGCGTGAGGGCGGAACGGTAGGGCGCCGGTGCGGCTTTCGTGCCGGCTCGCTTCTTCTTCGCCGCCTTTGCCGCTTTCGCCGGCTTGCTCGGCGACTTCGCCGAGCGCTTCGCAGGTGCTGAGGACTTCTTCGTCTCGGAATTCACCGCCTGGCTCTTCGATTTCGCCGGCGTCGACTTTGCAGCCGGGGAGGAGACTTGAGCTTGCGCGAAGGCCGGTGTGACGGCTAGAGCATTTTCCGATCATTCTGGTTCATAGCCTGAGTTTCGAAAGTAGTTGGCGCATTCGTGTGGTGTGAAGGCGTCGAGAGCGTCAGCGATGGCCTGCCATAGGGCGTCCTTGGTTCGTGCGGCCACCTTTCGCAGATAGGCCTTCAGCTTGGCAAAGGCTTGCTCGATTGGGTTGAAGTCCGGGCTATAGGGAGGCAAGAACAAGCGCGTCGCGCCTGCCGCCTCGATGGCTTCGCGCAC
>VGEN01000264.1 GCA_016869285.1 Alphaproteobacteria bacterium | reverse complement strand
GTGCGCGAAGCCATCGAGGCGGCAGGCGCGACGCGCTTGTTCTTGCCTCCCTATAGCCCGGACTTCAACCCAATCGAGCAAGCCTTTGCCAAGCTGAAGGCCTATCTGCGAAAGGTGGCCGCACGAACCAAGGACGCCCTATGGCAGGCCATCGCTGACGCTCTCGACGCCTTCACACCACACGAATGCGCCAACTACTTTCGAAACTCAGGCTATGAACCAGAATGATCGGAAAATGCTCTAGACCGGCACCGTGACGCGGGCGCGGAGCCCGCCGGTCGGGGCGGCTTCCAGGACCACGTCGCCGCCATGGCCGCGCGCCACGTCGCGGGCGATGGTAAGGCCCAAGCCTGTGCCGCCGGTCTTCGGGTTGCGCGAACGGTCGAGGCGGAAGAAGGGGCGGAAGACCTCCTCGCGGCTGGCCACCGGGATGCCGGGGCCGTCGTCATCGACCAGGATCTCGATCGAGTCGGCCAGGCGCCGCGCCGTGACCACGACGTTGCGGCCGTGGCGGCAGGCGTTGCCGACGAGATTGGCAAGGCAGCGCTTGAAGGCGTTGGGCCTGACCGGAACCGTCAGCGCCGCCTCATCCGGCCCGGCGTCGAGCGTGATCGTGACACCCTGCGCCGAGCGGCGGGCGCCGTCGACGACTTCAGCCACCAGGTTGCCCAAGCCTGTCGGTGTCGGCGTCTCGGAGCCCTCGCCGCGCGCAAAGGCGAGATAGCCTTCGATCATGTGCTCCATTTCGGCGATGTCGTCGCCGATGCCCCTGGCGTCGGGGGTGTCGCCGAGCATGGCAAGCTCGAGGCGCATCCGGGTCAGCGGCGTCCGGAGGTCGTGCGAGACGCCGGCCAGCATCTCGGTGCGCTGGCTGATCTGGCGGCTTAGTCGCTCCTTCATGAGAAGGAAGGCGTGGGCGGCCTGGCGAACCTCGGCCGCACCTTCCGGGCGGAACTCCGGCACGTCGATGCCGCGCCCGAAACTGTCCGCTGCATGCGCCAGCTTGAGGATTGGCCGGATCTGGCGCCTGAGGAAGTGGGTGGCGATGATCAGCGTGACGATCGAGGTCCCGATCATCCACAAAAGGAACAGGATCGTGGTCGAGGTGTAGAGCCGCTTGCGCGGTGCGAGCACCGTCATGATGCCATCTGTGAGCTGCACCTGGATCTCGACATCGCGCGGTCGCGTCTCGGTGTCGACGATGAAGGGCCGGCGGACGCGTTCGGCGAGCGCAGCGGTCAGCAGGGTATCCTCGGCGCTGGCTGCGGCCGCGGCGGCATTCGCATCGAAGCCGACTGCGGTATCGAAGCTGACCTGCAGCTCGAAATAGCGGAGTGCTGCGACGCTGATCTCGTCGTCGGTCGGGCCGCCTTCGCCGTCCTCGCGCTCGTGCATCTCGACAAGAATTGCGACATCGCCGGCCAGCGCATTGGCCAGCCGCCGCGACACGGTTTCCCAGTGGCGATCGTAGAAGACCCAGGCCGTGACCACCTGCACGATCACGAGCGGCGTCACCATGATGACGAGCGCACGCCCGAACAGGGTCAAAGGCAGGAGTCGCTTGAGCTTCATGGCGAAGCCATCGGCCGATCAATCGGTCTTGAACAGATAGCCCTTGCCGCGCACGGTTTGAAGGTGGCGCGGGAATTTCGGGTCGACCTCGATCTTGCGCCGAAGCCGGGTGATCTGCACGTCGACCGTGCGCGGCCCGAGATCGGCCGCACCCTCGATCAGCTCGAGCCTGTCGACCGCCTCGTTCGGGCGTTTGGCGAAGGCGCGGAGCAGGCTGATCTCGGCGGAGGCGAGCCGGACCGGCTCCTCGCCCCTCCACAGCTCCCCGCGCCCGGCATCGAAGCGGAAGGGGCCGAAGCGAAGCTCGGACGATGCCGCCGGCTCGACCGTTTTCGGCCGCCGGCGCAGGATCGAGTTGAGGCGAAGCACCAGCTCGCGCGGCTCGAACGGCTTGGTCAGGTAGTCGTCGGCGCCGCTCTCGAGGCCGACGATACGGTTCTCCGGCTCGCCCATCGCGGTCAGCAGCAGGATCGGGACGTCGTTGTTCCGGCGCAGCTCGCGCGTCAGCTCGACGCCGGAAAGCCCGGGCATCATCACGTCCAGCACCAGGAGATCGAAGGCAAGCGCCGAGAGAAGGCCCTTGGCCTCCTCGGCGCTGCCGGCGACCGTGACGCGAAAACCATTGTCGCCGAGATAGCGGCGGATCAGCTGCGCGAGCCGCCTGTCGTCGTCGACCACGAGAACGTCCGGTGCGTCTTCGGCCATCGTCGCCGTCATCACGTCGCCTTGGTCGCGGTGTCGAGTCGCGTCAGGATCTTCCGGCGCTCGGTCTCGTCGACGAGGCCCAGCAGCACCTTGCGATACCCCGCCACGGCGTCGGCGCCGGCCTCGCGATAGGCGCGGGCGATGCGCTCGCGCTGGGTGCGGGTGAGCTGGCGCTCCAGCTCCTTGCCCTTCTCTGTCAGTTCCAGCAGCCGCTGGCGGCGGTCGCGCTTGCCCGGACGCTGGTGGACGTAGCCCTCGCGGACGAGCTGGCTCAGGACGCGCGACAGGCTCTGCTTGGTGATCTTGAGGATGGCCAGCAGCTCCGAGACGGTGATGCCGGCGTGCCGTCCGACAAAGTAGATCGCACGATGATGCGCACGCCCGAGGCCGAGCTTGGCAAGAATCGCATCCGGTTCGCCGGTGAAGTCGCGATAGGCGTAGAACAGCAGCTCGATTCCTTGGCGCAGCTCCTCGTCCCGGAGGAAGAGCGGGTTCGGAGCCAGTTTCGCAGGAGAAATTACGTCAGCCATATTGACATATTACCGCATCGGGTGTTATCGGTCCAGGACCCTAGGATGCAACTTTCTGACCCAAAGGTGATGCGATGTCCACGGCGGCGCCTCAGCTTATCCCCTTCGACGACCGCGACGGCCAGATCTGGTTCGACGGCAAGCTGATGCCGTGGCGCGACGCAAAGGTCCATATCCTCACGCATGCGATGCACTATGCGTCAGCGGTGTTCGAGGGCGAGCGCGCCTATGTCGGCCGCGTCTTCAAGTCGCGCGAGCATTCCGAGCGGCTGAAGAAATCGGCCGAGATTCTCGATTTCGTGATCCCGTGGACGGTCGAGCAGATCGACAAGGCCAAGGCCGATACGCTGAAAGCGAACAACCTGACCGACGGCTACGTACGGCCGATCGCCTGGCGCGGCTCGGAGATGATGGGCGTCGCCGCGCAGCACAACAAGATCCACCTGGCGATCGCAACCTGGGCGTGGCCGTCGTATTTCTCGCCCGAGCTGCGCACCAAGGGCATCAAGCTCTGCATGGCGAAGTACCGCCGCCCGGCGCCCGACACCGCGCCGACGGCGAGCAAGGCCGCCGGCCTCTATATGATCTGCACGATCTCCAAGCACGAGGCGGAGCGGAACGGCTTCCAGGACGCGATGATGCTGGATTATCGCGGCCAGATCGCCGAGGCGACTGGCGCCAACGTGTTCTTCGTGATCGACGGCGAGATTCATACGCCGAAGCCCGACTGCTTCCTCGACGGAATCACGCGCCGCACGGTGATCGACCTTGCGCGCGCGCGTCAGCTCAAGGTGATCGAGCGCGCGATCATGCCCGAGGAGATGTCGAAGGCGACCGAGTGTTTCCTCACCGGCACCGCCGCCGAGATCACGCCGGTCGGCGAGATCGACAAATACAGGTTTACGCCCGGCAAGATCACCCAGACGCTCTGGGACGACTTCCAGGCGGCAGTACGCAAGCCGTCCTGAGAGGTTCCAAAAAAGGACGGGCGGCTCCTTCCGGAACCGCCCGCTCGGGCCACGTCCACCCCCGAACAATCCCTAGAGCATTTTCCGATCATTCTGGTTCATAGCCTGAGTTTCGAAAGTAGTTGGCGCATTCGTGTGGTGTGAAGGCGTCGAGAGCGTCAGCGATGGCCTGCCATAGGGCGTCCTTGGTTCGTGCGGCCACCTTTCGCAGATAGGCCTTCAGCTTGGCAAAGGCTTGCTCGATTGGGTTGAAGTCCGGGCTATAGGGAGGCAAGAACAAGCGCGTCGCGCCTGCCGCCTCGATGGCTTCGCGCAC
>VGEN01000263.1 GCA_016869285.1 Alphaproteobacteria bacterium | reverse complement strand
CGAAGGAGTACCTGATCCCGAAGGGCAAGCACATTGCCGTGCACGAGGGCGACTTCGTCCAGAAGGGCGAGAACCTCATGGACGGCAACCCGGTGCCGCACGACATTCTGGCGATCATGGGCGTGGAGGCGCTCGCCTCCTACCTCATCAACGAGATCCAAGAGGTCTATCGGCTCCAGGGCGTGAAGATCAACGACAAGCACATCGAGGTGATCGTTCGCCAGATGCTGCAAAAGGTCGAGGTCATGGACCCGGGCGAGACCACCTTCCTGGTGGGCGAGCAGATCAATCGCTCGGAGTTCGATGTCGAGAACGCTAAGACCCTGGCCCAGGACCTGAAGCCGTCGGCGGCAAGGCCGGTGCTGCAGGGCATCACCAAGGCCTCGCTGCAGACGCGGTCCTTCATCTCCGCGGCCTCCTTCCAGGAGACCACGCGCGTGCTCACCGAGGCCTCTGTCTCGGGCAAGGAGGACACGCTCGACGGCCTCAAGGAGAACGTCATCGTCGGCCGTCTCATCCCGGCAGGCACCGGCAGCGTGATGAATCGCCTGAAGAAGATCGCCGCCGATCGCGACCGCGCCATCGCCGGCGAGCAGGGTCAGCCGGCGTTGGAGGAGCAGACCGCTGCCGATTGAGGCTGCGGTCGGTTGACGCACTAGCTGTAGGGGGTCACCCGGCCGATTTCGGATGCGTGTTTAAGCGCCTGAAATCGGCCGGGATTCCTCTCCGAAACTTGCGAGAAAGCGCGGCAGGATAGCGCTTGACGCCCCTTGGGCAGGCGCGTATCTCTCGGCGCGCTCGACACGGGAGCCGGCGGTCGGAGTTCAACCGAGACGCGGTTTCTGGGCGCAGACGTCCACCATGACGTCCTTTTTGTTTTCCGGCGGGTCACTGTCCGGTGGATACGCGGGTTGCCGCGACGCGCTTTGCGCGCGTCCGTGCGTCGCCTGCAATACAGTCGTTGGCTCGTTCGTCGGCGGATCACGAAAGATCTCAGGAGTCGATTGCGGATATGCCCACCATCAACCAGCTGATCGCCCAGGGGCGCAAGGCGCCGCGGTCGCGCAACAAGGTGCCGGCGCTGCAGGCCTGCCCGCAGAAGCGCGGCGTCTGCACCCGCGTCTATACGACGACCCCGAAGAAGCCGAACTCGGCGCTGCGCAAGGTAGCGAAGGTGCGCCTGACCAACGGCTATGAGGTCGTGACCTACATTCCCGGCGAAGGTCATAACCTCCAGGAGCACTCGGTGGTCATGATCCGAGGCGGTCGCGTGAAGGACCTTCCCGGCGTCCGCTATCACATCATCCGCGGCACTCTCGACACCCAGGGCGTCAAGGATCGCCGTCAGCGCCGGTCCAAATACGGCGCCAAGCGGCCGAAGTAAGGAGCGCCCATGTCCCGACGCCGTGCAGCCGAGAGGCGAGAGATCATCCCCGATGCCAAGTACGGCGATCGGGTCGTCGCGAAGTTCATGAATGTGCTGATGTACGACGGCAAGAAGTCGGCCGCCGAAGGCATCGTCTACGGCGCGTTCGATCGCATCCAGAAGCGTTCCGGCCAGGACCCGATGCGGGTCTTCCATGACGCGCTGTCCAACGTGAAGCCCGCCCTCGAGGTGCGTTCCCGCCGCGTCGGCGGCGCAACCTACCAGGTGCCGGTCGAGGTCCGTCCCGATCGCGCTCAGGCGCTGGCGCTCCGTTGGATCATCGACTCCGCGCGCAAGCGATCGGAGAACACGATGACCGATCGTCTCTCCGGCGAGCTGCTCGACGCCTTCAACAACCGCGGCACGGCGGTGAAGAAGCGCGAGGACACGCATCGCATGGCCGAGGCCAACAAGGCCTTCTCGCATTACCGCTGGTAAGTTTCAGATGCCCCGCACCACCCCGCTCGAGCGCTACCGCAACATCGGCATCATGGCTCACATCGATGCCGGCAAGACCACGACCACGGAGCGAATCCTCTATTACACCGGCCGATCCTACAAGATCGGCGAGGTGCATGAGGGCACCGCGACGATGGACTGGATGGAGCAGGAGCAGGAGCGCGGCATCACCATCACCTCGGCCGCGACGACGACCTTCTGGCGCGACCACCGCATCAACATCATCGACACGCCCGGCCACGTCGACTTCACCATCGAGGTCGAGCGCTCGCTCCGCGTCCTCGACGGCGCCGTCACCGTCTTCGACTCGGTCGCCGGCGTCGAGCCGCAGTCCGAGACGGTCTGGCGCCAAGCCGACAAGTACAACGTTCCGCGCATCTGCTTCGTCAACAAGATGGACCGCATCGGCGCGGACTTCCATCGCTGCGTGCAGATGATGATCGATCGCCTCGGCGCGCGTCCCCTGGTGACGCAGCTGCCGGTCGGCGTCGAGTCCGACTATTCGGGCCTCGTCGACCTTCTCAAGATGAAGAGCATCCGCTGGAAGGACGAGAGCCTCGGCGCCGAGTTCGTCGAGGAGGAGATCCCGGCGGAGATGAGAGCGCAGGCTGACGAGTTCCGGGCCAAGCTCGTCGAGACCGCGGTCGAGATGGATGATGTCGCGATGGAAGCCTATCTCGAAGGCAAGGAGCCTTCGCGCGAGACCCTGATCGCCTGTATCCGCAAGGGCGTGCTCACCTCGAGCTTCGTTCCGGTCCTCTGCGGGGCGTCCTTCAAGAACAAGGGCATCCAGCCGCTGCTCGATGCCGTGGTCGACTACCTGCCGTCGCCGCTCGACGTGCCGGCCGTCAAGGGCATGAAGCCCGACTCCGACGAGGAGATGACTCGAAAGAGCGACGACAGCGAGCCGTTCTCCGGACTCGCGTTCAAGATCATGACCGATCCCTTCGTCGGCTCGCTCACCTTCGTTCGCATCTACTCGGGTGTGCTCGAGGCCGGCAGCTCGGTGCTGAACTCGGTCAAGGACAACCGCGAGCGCATCGGCCGCATGCTGCAGATGCATGCGAACCACCGCGAGGACATCAAGGAAGCGCGTGCCGGCGACATCGTCGCGCTGGCGGGTCTCAAATCCACCACGACCGGTGACACGCTCTGCGATCCGACCAAGCCGGTCGTGCTCGAGCGGATGGAGTTCCCGGACCCCGTCATCGAGGTCGCGGTCGAGCCCAAGACCAAGGGCGACCAGGAAAAGATGGGCGTCGCGCTCAACCGTCTGGCGCAGGAAGACCCGTCCTTCCGCGTGTCCAGCGACAATGAGTCGGGCCAGACCATCATCAAGGGGATGGGCGAGCTCCACCTGGAGATCATCGTCGACCGCATGCGCCGCGAGTTCAAGGTCGAGGCCAATGTCGGTGCGCCTCAGGTGGCGTACCGCGAGACTATCACCAAGAAGACCGACATCGACTACACCCACAAGAAGCAGTCGGGCGGCACCGGCCAGTTCGCGCGCGTCAAGCTCGTGTTCGAGCCGCAGGCGCCAGGCTTCGGCTACGCCTTCGAGAACAAGATCACCGGCGGCTCGGTACCAAAGGAATATATTCCGGGCGTGACCAAGGGCCTCGAGTCGGCCCGCGATGTCGGCCCGATCGCCGGCTTTCCGACCATCGACTACAAGATCCAGCTCATCGACGGCGCCTATCACGACGTCGACTCCTCGGCGCTCGCTTTCGAGATCGCGTCCCGTGCCGCCTTCAAGGAAGGCATGGCGAAGGCCGGGCCGAAGCTGCTCGAGCCGGTCATGCGGGTCGAGGTGGTGACGCCTGAGGACTATACCGGCGATGTCATCGGCGACCTGAACTCCAGGCGCGGCCAGATCACCGGCATGGATCAGCGCGGCAATGCGCGCGTCGTCGCGGCGATGGTGCCGCTCGCCAACATGTTCGGCTACGTCAACAACCTGCGCTCCATGAGCCAGGGACGCGCCACCTACACGATGCATTTCGACCACTACGAGCAGGTCCCCCAGGCGGTCGCGGACGAAGTCCGCGCCAAGATGGCCTGACCTGAGCTGAAGCGAACCCGGGAGAAGAAGAATGGCGAAGGCGAAATTCGAGCGGACGAAGCCGCACTGCAACATCGGGACGATCGGTCACGTCGACCATGGGAAGACGACGCTGACGGCTGCGATCACGAAGGTTCTGGCAGAGAAGGGCGGGGCCG
>VGEN01000262.1 GCA_016869285.1 Alphaproteobacteria bacterium | reverse complement strand
CTCGGCTATCAATCCCTCGCCGCGACGGCAGACGGCGTTTTCACCTGTAGCCGCCGGTGCTATATGAGGCCGCCTTTTCGCGGCCCAGAACGTCCCCTGAAGCGCCCGACCCGACCGGATGCAAGGCGCCGCGCCCACCGGAGACCGGCGATGACCTATGTCGTGAACGAGGCCTGCATCAAGTGCAAGTACATGGATTGCGTGGAGGTCTGCCCCGTCGATTGCTTCTACGAGGGCGAGAACATGCTGGTTATTCATCCGGACGAGTGCATCGACTGCGGGGTCTGCGAACCCGAATGTCCGGTGGAAGCGATCGTCCCGGACACGACGGCCGGGGCGGAAAAGTGGGTCGAGATGAACCGCCGGTATGCAGAACAATGGCCGAACATCACCCGCAAGGCGGAAGCCCCGGCCGACGCCGATTCGTTTAAAGGCGTCGAGGGCAAGTTCGAAAAGTATTTCAGCCCCAACCCGGGCAAGCGTTGACGCCGCTCAGCGTCGTTCCCACTTCTAGGCCCGTGACGCGGACGAGGCCCCTCCATTTGGGGGCACCGATCCGGCCGATCCCGAGATGTTGCGGTGGCTCGGTCATAAATGCCGGCAAATCACGGGTTTGCGAGGCATGAGTTATCGTTGTGGTGCGGCAGGTTGGCGCTCACATCTGGAAATTCGCGGAAAGTTGTGCTATACAGAATTTCTAGGTGAATACGAAAGGGGCCGCGGAATTAGGCCATAGTTCGGCACAGGCTCCTTTTCCGCACTTTACTGCTACTGGGGGATCGGCGGGGCTTCGGCTTCTGCCGAAGGGGTTCGTGACTGCGTTTCGGCGCGTGCGAGCAAGAGGGTTGGAGTAGCCGATGACTAAGAAAAGGACCAAGGCGAAAGCGCCTGCCGCCAAGAAGACCAAGCCTGTCGCTGCTGCCAAGCAGCAGCAGAAGAAGGTCTTGTCCGCGAAGTCTGTGGTGCGTGCCGTCACGAAGAAAGCGCAAGGAAAGCCTCAGTCGGTGAAGAATAAAAGCAAAGTTCAGATAAAGAAGCCGATCGCGGCAAAAGCACAGACAAAGAAGACTGCTGTCGCGCGTAAGGTCGAAGCGAAGAAGACCCCCGAAGCAAAGAAGCTTGTCCCCAAGAAGGTCGAAGCGGCGGCTCGTCCCGCGGCCGAGAAAGCCAACGGCAAGGCTGCGGCAATCGCCAAGAAGCCGGAGCCCGCCAAGGTTCCGGCGGCAAAGGCTGCCGGAAAAGCGCCGGCTCCGGCGAAAAAGACGGAGGCGCATACCAACGGTACGGCTCGTCCGATCCTACCGCGGTCGATGACCATGGCCTCGACACCGGTCCGCCCGCCGGTCGTGGCGGTCCCCGGTCAGCCTGCGATCATGGTTAAGCCGGCGCCGGCAGCGCCGCCGCTGACCGGAGCCCCGAGGCCTTCTGCGGCTGGTGAGTCGGCCAAGCTCGCGACGCTGATCCGAGCCTCCGGCTTCGCCACCGGCGACCATGTCGTCTATCCGACGCACGGGGTCGGGCGCATCGTCGAAACCGAGACCCAGACCATCGCAGGCCAGGATCTGCATCTTTTCGTCATCACCTTCGAGAAGGACCGGATGACGTTACGCCTGCCGATCGCCAAGGTGCGCACCTCGGGCCTGCGCAGGCTCGCGACTAGGAAAGAGATGCTGGCGGCGCTCACCCGTCTCAAGGGTCGCTCGCGCGCCCGCCGGACGATGTGGAGTCGTCGTGCTCAAGAATACGAGGCCAAGATCAACTCCGGCGATCCCAACTCGATCGCCGAGGTGGTACGCGACCTCTATCGTAACGCCGGGCAGCCGGATCAGTCCTATTCCGAGCGGCAGATCTACCAGGCCGCGCTCGACCGGCTTGCACGCGAGTTCGCGGTGATCGAGAAGATCGACGAGCAAACGGCCGCACAGCGGCTGGAGCAGATGCTGCGCGCGGCTTGAGAGAGGCTTACTTTCTCGGCGCATGTCGGATCGGGAAAAGTTCGCAGCGCTCAAATCGGGCGACCGCCTTTGGGCGGTCGCCTCGATTCACGGAGAGGCCGAGCGGCTCGGACGTCTGCATGCCGAGCTTGCGCGGCGCCTCGGCCAGAACGACCGGCTCGTCTATCTCGGCAACTATGTAGGTCACGGCGCTGCCGCCGCCGAGACGATCGACGAGCTGCTGCGCTTTCGCCTCTGGTTCCTGGCGCGGCCCTTGGTCTTCGTCTCCGATCTCGCCTATCTGCGCGGCGCGCAGGAGGAGATGTGGCACAAGCTTCTCCAGCTCCAATTCGCCACGGATCCGCGTGGCGTTCTTGCCTGGATGCTCGATCACGGTGTCGGCGCGACGCTTGCGGCCTACGGGACCACGGCGGATCAGGGGCGCGTCGCCGCGCGAGATGGCGCGCTCACGATCGGCCGCTGGACCAGCCGAATCCGCGACGCGGTACGGGCACGCCCAGGGCATGACCTGTTCTTCTCCGGCCTCAGGCGCGCGGCGACCGGCGGTCGCGTCCTCTTCTGCCACGCCGGGATCGATCCGTCGCGGCCGCTCAACGCCCAGGTCGACAGCTTCTGGTGGGGAAGCCCGGCCTTCGCACAGATGGATCGGGCTTACGGCGACTTCGCCCGCGTCGTGCGCGGCTACGATCGCCAGCACCCCGGTCTGGTCGAGACGCCTTTCGCCGTCACTATCGACGGAGGAGCAGGTTTCGGCGGACCGCTGATCGCCTGCGCGCTCGATCCCGACGGTCAAGTCGTCGATCGGTTCGAGTCCTGACGGCCCTTTTCTGCCCGCTTGCGGTTGGCGAAGCCGTCATGAACCGAGTCAGGCCCCCGCTTCTCCCTTTCTAGATGACGCGGAAGAGCTCGATCGCCCCGATCCGGCCGCGAAGCTGGCGAGTTCCCAGGGCTTGGCAGTTACGGGCCTCCTGGCCTGCGGCGCGGACGGTTTCGCCGCTGGCAAGCACCACGACGTCGGCGAGATCGTCGAGCGTCTTGGCCTCGCCGAGGATCCGGGTCGCGGTGTTCACCGTGTCGCCGACGATCGTGTAGTTGACGCGGCCGGCTGGGCCGACATTGCCGACGATGGCAGGACCGGTGTGAATTCCGATGGCGACACGGATGATGGGCAGCCCGTCGGCGCTCCGGCGTCGATTGTCCGAAGCGATGCTCTCAATCATCGCGCGGGCCGCCCGGATGGCGCGAGCCGCATGATCCGGCTCGATTGCGGGAGCGCCCCAGAAAGCCATCACGCTGTCGCCGATATACTTGTCGACGATGCCGTCCTCGAGATTGACGATGCGGTCGAGAAGAGAAAAATGCTCGTTGAGAAGCGCTGCCACCTCGGCGGTCGACAGCTGCTCGGAAAGACTGGTGAAGCCGCGGATATCGGTGAACAGCACGGTCATCCGACGTTCGGCTGAGGCGATGGCGGTCGTCTGCCGGCCGATCAGATTGCTGACCAGCCGCCGCGGCACATAGGTCTCGAACCAGTGGAGCCCGACCAGCATCTGGTTGACGGCGCGTCCGGCGTCATCGAGCTCGCGCACGACGCTTCGCTTGAGCGGCACGGCCGAAGCGAGGTCGAGGTTGCGTACCGCCTCGGCCGTGCGAGCCAGCGCCAGGATCGGTCGGCCGAGAAGGCGGGCGAAACCGAAGGCCGCGATGAGCGCGACCACGAGCACGCCGGCGCCGGCCATCAGCGCGCGCATAAGCCGAAGCAGCTCGCGCTCGACATCCTCCTGGTCGACATAGGTGCCGATAATCCACGGTGTCGGCCCATAGCCGCGCAGCTCGCGCGTGAGGAAAACGTAGGTCCGGCCGCCGGCCTCGACCAGATGGCTATCGGTCAGCCTCGCCCGCAAGGTCTCGATCGGCGCGCGTTTCTCGTCCCAGATGCGCGCAAGGATCGGATCGTCGACCTGATCGAGCCGCGGCAGCGGCTGGCGCTCGTCGGTGGCGTGAGATCGCCGGGCGGCCAAGTGCGGATGCGCCAGCACCTCGTCCCTGCCACGCAGGATGAAGAAGCGGCCAATGGCGCTGCCCGGTATCGTCTGGAGCGCGCGGGATAGATGGCCGACCTGCACCGGCGCGGCGAGCACGCCGACGAATGCGCCGTCGCGCCAGAGGGGCGTCCGCAGGTTTATGAAGGCGCCTAGCCCG
>VGEN01000261.1 GCA_016869285.1 Alphaproteobacteria bacterium | reverse complement strand
ATTGAGCCTTTCGGGGATGCGCATCTGACGGCGGGGCAACCGCCGCGACTCGGGAGATTCATGGACGTCAACGCCTTCGCCCAGTCCGTCCTCGCGATCATCGAGGCCAATCGGGACTGGGCAGGACCTATCACCTTCGTGCTCGCTTTCGGGGAATCGCTGGTGCTCGTCGGCCTCCTCTTGCCGGCGACGGTGGTGTTCGTCGGCGCCGGTGCGCTGGTGGGCTTGGGCATCCTCGATTTCTGGACGCTGGTGCTGTGGGGCGGGCCGGGCGCCTTCTTCGGCGATGCGATCTCGTACTGGCTCGGGCGCAAATGCGGTCCCACGGTGCTCGGCCTCTGGCCGATGAGCCGCCGGCCCGATCTCATCGAGCAGACCCGCGGCTTCTTCCTGCGACATGGCGGCAAGAGCGTCTTCATCGGACGATTCTTCGGGCCGCTGCGCGCCATGGTGCCGCTGATCGCCGGCATGATGGGCATGGGCCAGCTCCGCTTCCAGATCGCCAACGCCGCCTCGGCCATGGTGTGGATCGTCGGCATCCTGGCGCCCGGCGCCGTCGTCGCCTTCGGCCTCGATGAGATGCTGGCGCATGAGGAGAACCCGGTGGGATACGTTGCGGCCATCGGGGGGCTGGCGATGACGGTGATGGTGGCGTTGTGGCTCAGGCGCCAAGTGCGGGGGTCGATCTCCATATAGGCTTCGCTTCGCGAAGAACTCCCGACGCTCGCTTCGTGACGTAAACGCCTCGGAAGTCGGCTACGCTACGCTGCGCCGTCTTCCTGTGCGTTTCCGCCGCTCGCACGATCATCCGCGAGCGCGGGATGCGAGCTAAGGCGGCAGGCGCGCTCTTGCGTGCCGAGAGCCTTAGCGGCGCAGCACGCACCAAGCGAGCGTCCGTATCTCTACTGTCGCTTCCCGAACAGCATCGTCACGTTAATCCTCCGGTTCTCGTACCCCGGCCTGAAATTCAACGGCGCGGTTGCGTGGAAGAGGTCGGAGTTGAAGATCACCGCGCGGTTCCGGCGATGGGGAATGTTGACCGGCGCGACGCCGGAGGAGTCGAGGAAGCGGCGGATCTTCTTGCGATCCTTGTTGTAGTCGTCGAAATTCCAGGCCGTCGGCGCCTCGACCGGATAGACGATGAGGCCGCCCGAGTCCGGATCGAGGTTCGCCTCGTCCGGCGTGATCCAGAAATTGACGTTGACCGCGGCGTTGTCGCCATGGATGCCGATGCCCTGCAGCCGCGCCTCGTACTTATAGGCCCACATCTGGATCAGCCGGTGATCCTTGAAGATCCCCGGCAGCGCGCGGCAGAGCTCTTCGGCGATCTGGAACAGCAGCGGCGCCGAGAATCCGTCGCTGGCATAGGTGCCGAGATAGGCGTGCCGGGTCCTGCCTTCGTCGAAATTATGCGTGACGTCGTTCCAGATCGTCGACTCCAGGCAGAAGCGGCGGAGATCGTCGAACGCCTGCGGCGTCAGGAGGCCGTCGACCCAGCAGATGCCGGGCTTGACCGCGTAGCGTCGCTCGACCTCGGCGCGGTCGAAATCGCCGAGCACCGGACCGTCATGGGCCGGTGTCTCGCGCAGATGCAGGACGCGAAGGTAGGTCTCGGCGAGCGAACCGAGCTCTTCCGCCGACAGAAGCACGGTCGCCGAGGCGCCATGCGCCTCTTCGATCTGTCCGCTTGCAGCACCGTAGTCCCGCGCGACCGCTTCGAACTCGGCGGGAAGCAGGCCTTGCTTCATGAGGAAGCCGAGCTGCTCGATGTCGTGGGCGAGCTTCGGCACGTTGATCGGGACCGGCGGTCCCGCCGGCGGCATCGGCGAGCCGTCCTTCGGCCACCAGCGGCTTGCGCGCTTGGCGACGAGCGCCGCGCGAAAGCAGCGCGTTGCCTCCTCGTAGCGGCGCTGGCCGACATGAAGCCAGCCGAGGCCGACCCAGGCATCGCCGAACTGCGGATGGGCCTCGATCGCCTCCTCGTAGCGCGCCTTCGCCTCGTCCTCCCGGCCGAGCGCGCGCAACGACTTGGCGAGCGCCAGCAGCACGCGGCCGAGACCCGGCTGGCGCTCGAGCGCCAGCCGCAGCGGCTCGAGCGCCTCCGCCGGCCGGTCGAGATCGGCAAGCGAGGTGCCGATCACGGTCTGCGCCGCCGTCAGCGTGGGATCGAGCCGCGCCGCATGACGCGCCTCGCGCACCGCCTCCTCGAGCCGGCCGTCGGCGCGATAGGCATAGGCGAGGTTGCAGCGGATCATCGCCGATTTCGGCGACCGCGCGAGGGCCTTGCGGAAGGCGTCGATCGCATCGCGCCGGCGGTCGCGGCCGAGCGCGATCAGGCCCAGGAGGTTGAGCGCTTCGGGATGGTCGCGATGGCGGCTCAGCACCTGGCGGGTCGCCAGCTCCGCCTCCAGCAGCGCGCCGCGCTTCAGCGCATCGGCTGCGGTTGCAACGAGGCTGGCCGGATCGGCGGCGGCAAGGCTCACGCGCGCGCCCCGAAGATCGCGCTGCCGACGCGCACATGGGTCGCGCCGTGGCGGATGGCGGTCTCGAAGTCGCCGCTCATGCCCATGCTGAGCTGCGCCAGCCCGTTGCGCCGGGCGATCCCGGCGAGCCGGTCGAAATGCGGCGCCGGATCGCCTTCGGCCGGCGGGATGCACATGACGCCGTCGACGACGAAGCCGGTGCGGCGCGTCGTCTCGATCAGGCGGTCGGCATGGTCGGGATCGGCCCCGGCCTTCTGCGGCTCGCGGCCGATATTGACCTGCACCAGCACGCGCGGACGGCGCCCCGCCTGATCGGCAGCGCGCGCCAGCGCCGCGACGAGGCGCTCGCGATCGACCGTCTCGATCACGTCGAAGAGACGGACGGCATCCTTGGCCTTGTTGGTCTGCAGCGGGCCGATGAGGCGGAGCCGGAGGTCCGGGTGCCGCGCCTTGAGCGCCGGCCATTTGGCTTCGGCTTCCTGCACGCGGTTCTCGCCGAATACCCGCTGGCCCTCCTTGAGCGCGATCTCGAGGCGCGAAACCTCCACGGTCTTGGAGACCGCGACCAGCACGACCTCTTCCGCCCGGCGCCCGGCTTGCGCCGCAGCATCCGCGATGCGCCGTCGGACCTCGGCAAGATTGGCGGCGATGTCGGTCATTCTCTAGCTCCCTCTCCCGCGCAGCGGGGGAGGTTCGACGCATTGCGTCGAAGGGTGGGGGCGAGCGCAGCGAGGATCTGTTGCAGCACGCCATCGGTATTCCCAAGCACGTCGTTATTCCAAAAGCGAAGCACGCGCCATCCTCGTTCCACCAAGTTTCGATCGCGTACCATATCCGACTTGGATTCGGCGTGCTGAACGCCGTCGACTTCGACGATCAGATTGGCTTCGACGCATGCAAAGTCAGCGAAATACGGCGGTATCGGATGCTGCCGGCGGAACGACCAGCCATCGAGTCTATGGTCGCGAAGCCTGGACCACAGACCGGCTTCCGCCTCCGTCATGGCCTTGCGGAGCCTGCGGGCGTGCCGTGTCGTCCTATCGTCGCGGGCCATCGCTACAGTCTAGTGCAACTCGCTGCGCTCGCCCCCACCCTTCGACGCAATGCGTCGAACCTCCCCCGCTGCGCGGGAGAGGGGGCAAAGTTCACCGATGCGCCGGCGGACCTCGGCAGGATTGACGGCGATGTCGGTCATGCGGAGGATCGAGTTCCCTCTCCTGACTGCGAAGCAGGCGGGGGAGGTTCGACGCATTGCGTCGAAGGGTGGGGGCCGAGCGCCAGCGAGGTCGGCTAGACTAGCATCATGGCTCGACTTCCAGGGCGTGCTCGGCGCGCGATATGGCACGCGACACCTCCCTTTTCCAGAAGGGATGGCGCGTGCTTCGGTTCTGGAACAATGATGTTCTAATAAACATCGAGGGCGTGCTCGTCCGGATCCTCGCTGCGCTCGCCCCCACCCTTCGACGCAATGCGTCGAACCTCCCCCGCTGCGCGGGAGAGGGGGCAAAGTTCACCGATGCTCTTCCGGCACGTAGCCGAAGCGCGACATCTGCTCGCGGTGGTCGCCGACGATCCGCTTCACCTGGTCCGGCGTCAGGTCGCGGCGCCACTGGCCGGACTCGCCCTTGCGAAAGAACGCCTCGGCCTTCGCCGGCCGCTCGATGAAGCCCTTGGCTTTCTCCTGGCTCTTCAGCACCTTGAACGAGGACTGCTTGATCGCCTTGTCGAGGCGGTCGCGCGGCGCGTTGATGCCGAGGAATTTGGTGACGCCGCCGAAGGCCTTGAACGGGCTCTCGAGCAGATCCTCGTAGCGCACGACA
>VGEN01000260.1 GCA_016869285.1 Alphaproteobacteria bacterium | reverse complement strand
CGTTCAGGGCGGGCCTAATAAGCCGACGGTCAGGACAACATCGTCAGCAATTGCTTCTACAAGTTGAGAAAGGAGCGCCAGGACAAAAGCCAGCGCCGTGTCGAAACCTAATCATTCTCAAACCTCGCTTTGTATGCTCGAAAGCTATCATTCGCGAGATCCACCATTCGCGGATATCGTGCTTTTCTTTATCAGTTCAAAGTGGACTAATTATCCGCCCTTCGCGTTCCAACTCTCGGCATGCTAAAGTCTCGATGATCAGCAACGACCACGGCAACCGCGGTCGCGACCACGTCGCTAATCTGCTCCCACAAGAGCCGGTTGAGAAGGACGCTCGGCTCATGGTCCATCGCTGGACGCGCCGACGCGACCAGCGCGTAATCCCGATCGAAGCGGCTGCCGACGGCAGCAGCGTGGCTGCTGTCGAAAGTTCGAAGGAAGAGACATCGGAAGTTGAGAGGCTGGCCGCGGAATCACGGGCCCGCAATCTCGAGGCGGTTGTCATCGGGCTCCGCCAGCGTCTTAAGGATTTGGAGGCTACCGTTCAGGCGGTGACGCATCGCGCCGCCCGTGCCGAAAGCGCGGCTCGCTCGCTCTCCTCCGGCGCCACGGCGCAGTCCACCGGCGGCGACGCGCGGCTCTATGGGCAAGTCGGCCTCGTTCCCGGCTGCCCAGACTTCCTCCTGGATGCGGCAAGGCGCGCCTATCTGCGCGAATATCATCCCGATCGCCACGAAGGTTCCGTCGCGAAGGAACGTGCAACGGCCGACTTTCAGTTCTACAGCCGCGTTTTTAAGGTGATCGAGAACGAGCGGTCGAAGCATCGAGCCAAGTCGGCCGAGAGCCGATGAGCCGGCTGCCGCCGATCCCTCCGCTCAACGACCGGTTCATGGGGCCCTATCGCCCCGAGCCAGACGTCGACACAGAGCAGCGGCGGCGTGGCCCCGAGGAGCGCAGGAGCTGGCCATCGCGCCCTCCCCCTCGCGCGCCCCATGAAGTGCCAACGGCGGATGAAATCGCCCTGCGGCAGAGCCAAGATTACCGAGCTAGTGACGAGGCGGGGCGGGGACGCCTAGTCAATCTCACGATCATCTGACGCCGAGCGCCGGCGCCTGCCGTTTCATTGCGTAAACCAAAAGAAGAATGCGGGCGACATCCTCAAAGACCTCATCCGGGATCTCGTCGTCGATGCTGCTGTTGAAATAGATCCGCCGCGTCACCTTCGGATAGCGCAAGACCGGGATCCCGTAGCTCCGCGCACGGCGCATGATCCACCTCGCGAGCAAGCCCGCCCCCTTCGCGACCACGAACGGAGCGCGACGTCCGCTTTCCTCGTACTTCAAGCCAATGGCGTAGTGGGTGGGGTTGGTCAGCACCACATCGGCGTCCTTCAGGCTATGCTGTCCGCCGCGCCGGCGGTCGCGACGGATACGCTCGAGTCGTGCCTTGATGAATGGATCGCCTTCCTGCTCCTTAACCTCTTCGCGAATGTCCTGTTTCGACATGCGCAGCCGCTTCCGGTTCTGGAAGTATCGGAGCCCGAAGTCGCCGCCCGCGAACAACGCGAGCGTGACGACCATGGTGACGATGATCGGCATCAACGCGGCACCGATTCGGCGCGCGAGATCGACATCAAGCGAGACGTGCACGAAACCGTGCGCCGGGCCGATCAGCGATCGGCCCGCCCAGGCGATGACGCCGACAAGGAGCAGGGCCTTGGCGGCCAAGATGCAGTTTCTCAGCAGGCCTTCCGAGCCGAAAATGCGCGCAAATCCCTTGGCCGGCGAGAGGTTCTCCGCCGAGGGCTTGATCTCCTTGGAGGGCATGCGAAAGCGCCGTAGCGCAAGGGCAACCAGGATGACGACGACCAGCATGAAGCCGGTGCTTGCGAGTGCGCCGATCGCCAGAACGGACATCAAATAAGCAATTATGTGATCCGGCCGGCCGGCCGACAGCATACTGCCGCCGACGGTCGGATAGACGTCGTAAATGTAGCCGGTGAAGCCCTTCAGATACCCGCCGAGCAGCGGCGCGGACGCCGCAAATGCGATGCCGACCACCATGAGGGCGAACAAGAACGGATCACGGGGAAGCTGGATTTCGCCCTGTTCGAAGGCTTTTTCCAACCGCCGCTCGGTCGGTTGTTCGGTTTTTTCCTCGGAAGATTCGCGTCCGGCCGCCATTTAGCCGTCACCCTTGCCTGACGACCTAGATATACAGCCTCCCCGCACTTTCCAGGGCGGAGACCGCTCCATTTAGGGGCGGGCCATAGGTGCTCGGCGCCGACGAGCGCCTGATCCCCGCCTTGAGGGCGGCACCGACCAGTTGTGACGCCCGCAGCTTCGCCTTGACGTCACGGGCGACCTGATCCAGTTCGGTGACCAGGCGCCTGAGGCTCTCGGCAAGATCGGGGGAGGGCGGCAGAGCCGCCGCCTCCGCCAACAGGCTTTCGACCTCGGCGCACGTCGCCAGAAAGTCAGAGGCATAGACGGCCCGCTGCGATCCCAGCAGGCCCTTCGAAACCAGGCCGAGATTCTCTATCAGTTTGCCGAGACGGTCGGACATGTCAGAGGCGGCAATCATGCCTCGCCTCCGGTGCGGGTCCCGGCCGTCATCCGATCGATCAGCACCTTGTGCAGGCCCAGGCCGTCCCGCGCCGTGATATCGCGGGCGATCGCCTCGATCATCATGAACCCGTAGAACTCGCGCGCCAAGGCGTCGTTTTCTTGACCCAGGCTGTTACCCACCATCGCTGGGGCGAGCGGCTTAAGCAGCTCCGACAGCATGGTCGTCTGGAAGTCGCGCGCGGCCTTCAGTATGCGCGGGCTCGGCTTCACAACGGAGGCGGCGACGGGAGCGCTTGTGGAGGTCATCATGTCCAATCTCACATCATCACGAGTTCGGCACGCAGGGCGCCTGAGGCGCGCAATGCCTGCAGGATGCCGATGAGATCGCGGGGCGAGACGCCAAGCGCGTTCAGGCTGTTCACGAGATCCTGCAGGGAGGCGCCGCGATTGAGCAGCGCCACCTTTCCGGTCCCGCTTTCGTTGACCTCAACCTGCGTCCGCGGCACCGTGACGGTCTGTCCACCCTGGGAAAAGGCCTCGGGCTGCGAAACCTGGGCACTCTCCGTCACCTTGATGGTGAGACTGCCCTGTGAAATGGCGACCGGATCGATACGGACGTCCTTGCTGATCACGACGGTGCCGGTCTCCTCGCTGATCATGACCCGGGCGACCTGGTCGGGCACCACGTTCAGCTGCTCGATTTCGGTGATCATGGCGACGATCCCGCCGGGGAAATCCTTTGGGATCGTCAGCTCGATGGCGGTGGCGTCGAGCGCAACCGCCAGCGACTGGCCGAGGAAACTGTTGATCGTCTGCGCAACGCGGCTGACGGTGGTGAAATCCGGGTGCCGCAGTGAGACCGTCATCCGCTCCAGATCACGGAGGGAGAAGTCGGTGCTGCGTTCGATGATGCCACCGTTCGAGATCCGCCCGCTGGTCGGAACCCCCCTGGTAACCGTCTGAGCCGCACCACCGGCACTGAAACCGCTGATCGTCACCGGTCCCTGGGCCACCGCATAGACCTCGCCATCGGCGCCGAGGATCGGGGTGACCACCAGGGTCCCCCCGGAGAGACTCTTCGCATCGCCGAGCGCCGAGATGATGACGTCGACCCGTTGGCCGGGACGCGCGAACGGTGGCAGCGTCGCCGTCACCATCACCGCGGCCACATTTTTGGTATCGAGGCCACCGTTCTTGGTGTTGATGCCGAGGCGTTCCAACATGCCGGTCAGGCTGTGCCTAGTGAAGACCGCGCTGCTCAGCTTGTCGCCGGTACCGTTCAGACCGACGACGATGCCGTAGCCGACGAGATTGTTGTCGCGGACCCCCTCTAAATTGACTAAGTCTTTGATGCGGCTAACATTGCTCTGAGCCATCGCAGGCCCGACGCCGCCGCCGATCGAGAACATCAGGAGAAGAATCGCAAAACGGAGCATTCTGGCATCCACCCGGCTAATAATTTGACCTACACCTACCGGCACAGAAACTGCAACGAGCGTGCCAGAAAAATTCGGTTTCACCAAGCGCGCCTCGCGCGGAGTCGGGAGTTCAGCATGAGGATCACCAGGCCGGCCGGCGACACCCGCCTCACCGCGAAGGACGGGGCCAGGCGCAGCACGAAGGTGTTCTCGGTTCCAGGCGGCGGCGCCGACATGACCGCCGACAAGGCCGAGGGGCTGGCCGAAATCGGCGCCGTAGACCTAGGCGGCGTCCCGCCGTTCGACAAGAGCGAGGAGGGCTCCGCTCGGCGCCGCGCCTTCGTCC
>VGEN01000259.1 GCA_016869285.1 Alphaproteobacteria bacterium | reverse complement strand
TTCGTGCCTGCATTCGCCGCATGGCCGGCTGCGCTACGCCGATCGGCTTCGCCGGCCACGCTCCAACTAGCGCAACGGCCAACTCTGAACTAACATTCTATCTGGACCACTCGATGGGGGCCGATCAGCCCCACCGTCGGTGACGACGCTGCCGGACGCCGTGCGGCAAGTACTGCCGGCGGCGGCGCGGGATACATCGCAGCGGAATTTGTCCGGCGGCTAAGGGCTTCGTTTCGCTCGGACTCTCTACAGGACCTTGTACACGGTGGCGAAGAAGCACCGCCACTCGCCGCCCGCGCGCCGGAACACGTCGACATAGCGTGTGCTGAATGCGACCCACTTGCCGTCGATCAGCCGCTCGTAACGGTTACGCGCCGTGACCACCGCGGCCTCGCCTTCGATGCGCGTCGCCACCTGGTCATGCACGAGGTTACGGAAGGGCGGCTGCGCGAGGCAGCCCTTATCGAACTCAGGCCGCCCGGCCTTGCGTCCATCGGCGCCGTCCATGAACACGAAGGAGGCGTCGAGCACCGTGCCCCACAGCGTCTCCAGATCCTTGCCGTAGTAGCTGCGCACGAACAGATCGTCGAGCCTGCGCAGCACCGGATCGAGCGCGGGATTGTCGAGATCGCGATTGTCCATTTCTACGGTCATCTCAGACCTCCAAGCCCAACCTCTCCGGCGACAGATCGACCGCGTCGATGCCGCGGTCGGCCATGTCGGCGGGAAACGGCCGCCCGCGGGCGAGGTCGGCGGCGATGCGGGCCATGCCGGGGCAGGTCTGGATGCCGTAGCCGCCCTGGCCGGCGAGCCAGAAAAAGCCCGGCGTCTTCTTGGCAAAGCCGGCGACCATCGTCTTGTCCGCGACGAAGGAACGGAGCCCGGCCCATTTCGAATGAAAGCGGCCGACGCCGAAGGATAGGGCCTGCTCGATGCGGTCGACGGCAATCGCGAGGTCGAGCTCCTCGGGCTGCGCATCGCAGGGCTCCGACGGCGTCTCGTCGGCGGGGCTGCCGAGAAGGCGGCCGGACTCCGGCTTGATGTACCAGGTCTCGTCGACATCGATCACCGCCGGCACCTTCTCGACAGGCGTGCCCTTCGGCACGTCGAAGGTGAAAGCGGTGCGACGCTTCGGCACCAGGCCGACGGTCCTAGCTCCGGCCAGGCGCGCGACCACATCGGCCCAGGCGCCGGCGGCGTTGATCACCACCGGCGCGCGGAAGCTGCCGGCGCGGGTCTCGACGATCCAGTCGCCGTTCGCCGCAAGCCCTAAGACTTCGGCATCGGTGATCACCCTGCCGCCGCGTGCGCGCAGACCCTTGAGGAAGCCGTGATGGATCGCATGCACATCCATGTCGCGCGCCTCCGGCTCCCACACCGCGGCCTTGGCATAGCCGGGCTTAAGGAACGGCACGCGCGTCAGCAGCTCGTCGGCGCCGATCAGCGAGACGGCATCGACCGTACGCCGGCCCTCCTCCAGCGCGAGCGCGAGCGAGCCTTCCTGGTCCTCGCGGCCGATCAGCAGCGTGCCGCGCGGCGCCAGCAGCGGATGCTCGGCGAAGCCCGGCGGCGGATTCTCGAAGAAAGCGCGGCTGCCGCTGGTGATCGCGCGGATCACGCGGTTGCCGTAGACCTCGGTGTAGAGCGCGGCCGAGCGGCCGGTGGTGTGGTAGCCCGGCTGGCTCTCGCGCTCGAGCACGATCACGCGCGCGTCGCGGCTGAGCTCATAGGCGGCGGAAGCACCAGCGATGCCGGCGCCGATGACGATGAAATCGGCGGTTTCCATCGGCGCGCGTGATAGCATCTTTCCCAAGCCCGAGGGAGAGGATCATAGCATCGGGACAGTGCTTCTGCGGCAAGGTGCGCTTCGAGGTGACGGGCATGCCGAAATGGGTCGCGCATTGCCATTGCGGCATGTGTCGGCGCGCGCATGCCGCGGGCTATGTCACCTGGGTCGGCTATCCGGCGGGCGCGATGCGACTGACCCAGGGCGCCGACAATATCACCGCCTACAGGTCATCGCCGCCGGCCAGCCGCGAATTCTGCCGGACCTGCGGCAGCCAGCTCTTCTTCCGCCACGAGCGCTATGCGGACGAGGTGCATATCCCGCGCGCGCTCTTCGAGGGCGATGTGGGTATGGAACCCAAGGCGCACATCTACTTCTCGGATAAGGTGGCGTGGATGCCGGTGCATGATGAGCTGAAGAAGAAGGGCGGCGCGTCGGGGTTGGAGCCGCTGTAGACGTCAGCGCATCGCCAGACCCTTGAGGACGGCGTCGACGCGGGCCCTGAGGTTGACGATTGAGACCGGCTTCACCAGGTAGCCGGCGACCTGATTCTCCTTGGCGAAGGTTACCGTGTCGCGGTTGGAATCGGAGGTCAGGAAGATCACCGGCGTGCGCGCGATCTTGCGATCGTCGAGGACGCGCAGATTGGAAAGGAACTGGCGGCCGTCGACCGGCTCCATATGCACATCGCACAAGATCAGCGTCGGCCGCCACTTCAGGGCTTCGTCCAGCCCGGCCTTGCCGTCGCCGGCCTCGAACACGGTGCGGATGCCGATCTGGATCAGCATGCTCTTGATGAGCTTGCGCACGCTCGCCATGTCCTCGATAACGAGGACGACGACCCCCTCGTAAGGGTTGGACTCGCTCATGCTGGGTCCATCGTGGTGCGCTCCCCTGCCGAGATCATAAACAAGCGTGCGGCGGCGCGTCTTCTATCGTCGGCTCAACTTCTTAATGCCCGGTAACGGCCGCCTCATCACCTTGTCGCCGGCAAATAGCTGCTCTAGCGCATGCGCGGTCTCGAGCGTGAAGCGGTCGGACTGGTGCGGGCCGGTGACCATGAGGCCGAAGGGGGTGCCGGTGGGTTCCAGCCCGCAGGGAATGGAGATCGACGGGTGCCCCGTCAGGGTCATGGCATAGGTCAGCGCCAGCCAATGGAAATAGGTGCGGAGCCGCTTGCCGTTGATCTTCTCCATGTAGAGCTGCGTCCACGGGAAGGGCGGCACCGAGACAGTCGGCGACAGGATCAGGTCGAACTCCTGATGGAACTCCTGCACGCGGCGGAAGATCCGGGTCTGCTCGGCATGCGCCCAGGCGACGTCGGAAGCTGAGTAGCGCAGCCCCTCCTCGTAGTTGGCGATCAGGTTGGGGCCGAGCAGGTGACGGCGCTTCTCGTAGTTCTCCTTGTGGGTGGCGAGGAAGCTGACGGCGCGCAGCACCTCGAAGGCGCGGTCGGCCTCGCCCATATCCGGCGTCGCCTCGACGCAGGTGCCGAAGGCGGAGCGGAAGCGCTTGACGCGGTCCTGGAAGGTCTTCCGGATGCGGGTGTCGACGGGGCAGAAGCCGAAATCCTCGGTGACCGCGACGCGAAGGCTCGAAAGGTCGACCGGGCGGAGCTCGGCGAAATGCGAGCCCGAGGGATGCGAGAAGGGATCGGCCGAGTCATAGACCGCGATCGCCGACAGCATCAGCGAGGCATCGGCGGTGTTGCGGCCCATGGGCCCGATCACCGACAGCGGCGTCCAGCCGAGGCCGCGGCGCTCCGAGGGCACGAGGCCGGGCGATCCCCGCACGCCGACGACGCCGCAGAAGGCCGCGGGAATGCGCAAGCTCCCGCCGGTGTCCGAGCCGGTGCAGAGCGGCAGCATCGAGGCGGCGAGCGCGACCGCCGAGCCGCCGGAGGAGCCGCCGCAGATCCGTTTCGGATCGAACGGATTGCCGGTCGGGCCCCAGACCGGGTTGTTGGTGTTGGCGCCGGCGCCGAACTCGGGCACGTTGGTCTTGCCGACGACGATGGCCCCCGCCCGCCGGCAGGACTGGACCATCAGGCTGTCCTTCTTGGGGAAGTTCTTCTTGTGGATCGGCGAACCGAAGGTGGTCGGCAGGCCCTCGGCATCGTCGAGATCCTTCACGCCGAGCGGCAGCCCGTGCAGGGGCCCGAGATAGTCGCCGCGCATCACCGCGGCCTCGGCCGCCTTCGCTTCCTTCTCCGCGCGCGGCCAGATCGTCGCCGTCACCGCGTTCAGCGTCGGGTTCACGGCACGGATGCGCTTCTTGCAGCTCTTCAGGAGCTCGACCGGCGAGATCTCCTTCGCGCCGATCATGCGGCGCAGCGCGACCGCGGTGAGATCGCAAAGCTCGGTCATAGGGGGCTCATTCGTGAAGCGAGACGGGAAGCGACTGTCGCGTGCCGCGCGCGGCCTTGGCAAGGGCCGGCGCGCAGAGGATCATACGCGCGCCGACCTCGCTTTCGCTTTGGCCCCCACCCTGCCCTTGTGTGTAGGAAAGAGGCGAGCCGAAATAGACCGGCTCGCCGCGCATCCGGCGGGATCCCGTCACGCCCTGAGGTCTGCAAAGGCCGTGGGGGAGCCGAGGGACCCGTCGGTTTCGTCGATCAAG
>VGEN01000258.1 GCA_016869285.1 Alphaproteobacteria bacterium | reverse complement strand
CGTTCGGACGATCAAACGCGATTGCCGTTCCGGTATCGCCCGAAGGGCTGGCATCGCTCTCCGCCCACCTCTGGAGGGAGCTTCACAAGGACGAGGAGGGCGTCCCTCGACCAATCGCCGCCGGACCCCATCCGGACGGTCGCTTCTACGCTTCGACCAGCGTCTATGATCTCACCCGCAACTGCAACAGGTGGACCGCCGAGGCGCTGCGCATCGCGGGCGTACCGGTCCGAGCCGAGGGCATCATCCTTGCGAGCGAGGTCGTGGAGCAGGTGCTTCGGCTGCGGACCGGCAGCAGGAAGTAGGTCGTAACCGCCGACGATACGGATCGCGCGCGGGCACAACCGAGTTCGGACACTCAGAGCTGGGTCCGACCCGACGAGGCTAGCTCCCTACGTGGTTGGGGAGTCGAGCAAGACTCACGCAGGCAAGGCGACTGTGGTTGCTGGAAGGGCGACGGAAGCCGCCGCCGCGCTTGAGCGGTCGATGCGGGCTTGACTAGTTCCCCGAAATCCGGCCCGCCGAAACGTGACAGTGTTGCGGGTACGCACTGCGTGCCCGGGATGACTCCGGACAGCACGGCGAGGTCTGTTTTCGCCGCGATCTTGACGGACCGAGTCCCCGTGTTCTAACGCCAACGCGGATTTGCATCGGACAGAGGCTGATCCCCTAGCTCAATTTTGAGTGCGAGCAGATTGAGCATGTCTTTAAGAACGACAACGCCAACGAGGCGTCCGTTCTCGACAACCAGGAGCCGGCTGTTGCCCGTTCGCTGCATCTGGGCCAGTGCTGTCGCCGCATCGGCTTCAGCGGCGATGGTGTTATCGGGTGTGCAGTTTGACGCAATCTGTCCGACCGTCCTCTGCTCCCATAGTTCGCGCGGCACCTCTTTAATCTGACGCGTGCTGAGGCATCCCCGCAGTTCTCCTTCATCCATCACCGGAAAGAACTCGAAGGAATGCTTGTATGCATAGTCGTCGAGGAACTCACGGATGGTAGCCGTCGAGGGCACTGCCACCGGCTGGTCTGTCATGAAGCGCCGAACCGGCTCGCCCTCCAGAGCCCGGCGCGCGATCAGCTGGTAGTACGAACCTGTCGCGGCTGCGCGGAGGAAGAGTCCGATCAGGACCCACCAGATGCCGCCGACGAGATTGCCGCTCAGCGCGTTGACGACACCTAACCCTATCAGGACGAGCGCGATGCCGGCGCCGATGCGCGATGCGGTATGCGTCGCCTGTTGCAGGTTTCCCTTCCGTTGCCAGAGCACTGCCCGCAGGACCCGGCCGCCGTCGAGGGGAAATGCAGGAACCATGTTGAAGACCGCAAGGACGAGATTGAGCAGTCCCAGGTACCGGCTGACTGCGACGATCGGCTCCGAAACACCTGAAGCCTGTCCCGCCGCCGCCGCCCCATGGAAGGCGACGGCCAGGGCGAGGCTCACCAGCGGCCCGGCAATCGCTATCAGGAGTTCCGCTTTCGGACTGGCAGGCTCTTGCTGCATCTCGGCGACTCCGCCGAAAGCGAAGAGCGTAATTCCCTGAATCGGCAGTCCGTAGCGCCGCGCGACGATCGAGTGCGACAGCTCATGGATCACCAGGGAGAAGAAGAGGCCGATGACCCCGGCGATGCCCATTCCCAGATAGGTGACGGTCGGAAGCCCCTCGTAGAGGGAGGGAAAGAACCCCTGGGCCAGCGACCAGGCGATGAGCAGGGCGACGAAGACCCAGCTCAGGTCGACCTTGATCTTGAAGCCGAGCAGATCGAACGCGATCACTGGATTGCCGAACATTCCGGACCCCCTTCGCGCCCGTGCGGCCGGCTCTCGCTTGAACTTGAGATCGCGGTGCGGCGAGCCTTGTGACGGGCGGCTGAGCACATGCTTGGGCGGACGCTCTGCACTCTACCTATTGCGGACTACCTCGTCAGTCCCTCAAGAGCCCTGAGTTGCGAACCTCGTGGCGTGTCGCCCCCCACTCACGTAAACAACCTTTGAAAAAAACGAATAGCTGCCGCATCGTCGAACGCCGGCGACGGGGTAGGAATGACCCATTCCGGAAGTTGAGCTGGCGTGAAATGTGGACGCTCGATCGCTGAGTTGGCGCTAGCAGCACATAAAGCGCCGGAACGGGAGCAGAAGGGGGCGCAGCTACGAAGGCGACGAGATGTAGAGCCCTGCATCGTGACTATGAGCCGCGCGCGAGGGTCATCCCCAACATCGCCTTCGATGTGAGAAGGCGGTTCCGCCGACCACACCGGGAGGTAACGTCGTCCGATTGTTGACACAGATGGGCTGCTGCCGGATCGGCTGACACCAGGACGAGGTGTCATGATCGAAGCGGAGGTGGAGCATAGAACGCAAGCAATAAGGTCAGGAGTTCAAGGTTGAGGCGATGCGCCTGGTGCGGGAGCGGGGGGTGTCGGCATCACAGGCTTCCCGGGACCTCGTTCTGCATCCGAACCTTCTGCGCAACTGGGGGGACGCGTTCGCGGCCGATCCCGTGCATGCGTATCCGGGCCAGGGCCGGATGAAGTCCGAGCAGCTCGAGATCGAGCGTCTGCGGCGCAAGGTGCAGAAACTGAAGATGGAGCGGGACATCCTATAAAAGGCCCGCAGCCTATTTCGCGAAGGAATCGACATGAAGTTCGGTCATCGCGAAGCACCGCGAACCTTCGTGTCGGGAGGCCCGAAATCCTTGCTTTCTCATGACATTAGAGCCGCCGGGGCTTCGTAGGGGCGGACGCCGCAATATGTGTTCGGTAAAGGTGGCTCCGGGCCCCCGCAACCATCTTCAATTGCTCGACCAGCCCGGCCCCGGAAACGGCGCCGGGCTTTTCTTTGCGCGCGCCCTGGCAAAGCTGTGAACCGCCCCGGGTTTGCCGGAGGCTCCAACTCCTGAGAAGGTGGAGCCATCATGAGCAAGACGACAAACAAGTTTTCCCCGGAAGTGCGCCAGCGTGCTGTGCGGTTGGTTCTGGATCACGAGCATGAACATCCCTCGCGCTGGGCGGCGATCAGCTCGATCTCGGCCAAGATCGGCTGCACGGGCCAGACGCTGAACGAGTGGGTGAAGAAGGCCGAGATCGATGCCGGCAAGCGGGGCGGCGTTCCGACGGACATGGCTGCGAAGCTGAAGGCTCTCGAGCGGGAGAACAAGGAGCTTCGGCAAGCTAACGAGATCCTGCGTAAGGCGTCGGCTTATTTTGCTCAGGCGGAGCTCGACCGCCGGTTCAAGCCATGATCGCCTTCATCGACGATCATCGTGGGGCGCATGGGGTCGAGCCGATCTGCAAGGTGCTGCCGATCGCCCCTTCGACCTACCGTGACCAAGTCGCCAAGCGGGCCGATCCGGCGAAGCTTTCGGCACGGGCGAAGCGGGACCTGGTGCTGAAGCCGGAGATCGAGCGCGTCTTCGCCGAGAACTTCGAGGTCTACGGCGCGCGCAAGGTCTGGAGGCAGATGAACCGGGAGAGCATCCCAATCGCGCGCTGCACCGTCGAGCGCCTGATGGCCGACCTCGGCCTTCGGGGCGTCATCCGCGGCAAGCCGGCCCGAACCACGGTGCAGGACAAGGCTGCGCCATGTCCGCTCGATCATGTGAACCGGGTCTTCCATGCCCCGGCGCCGAACATGCTCTGGCTCTCGGACTTCACCTACGTCAGCACCTGGTCGGGCTTTGTCTACGTGGCCTTTGTCATCGACGCCTACGCGCGGCGCATCGTCGGCTGGCGGGTGAGCAGGACGGCGCATGCGAGCTTCGTCCTCGATGCTCTGGAGCAGGCCCTGCATGAACGGCGGCCCGCTCGAAAGACCGGCCTCGTGCATCATTCCGACAGGGGGGCTCAATACGTGAGCATTCGCTACACCGAGCGCCTGGCCGAGGCCGGCATAGAGCCCTCCGTCGGCAGCGTCGGCGACAGCTATGACAACGCTCTCGCCGAGACGATCAACGGCCTCTACAAGGCCGAGGTGATCCATCGGCGCGGCCCCTGGCGCAGCTTCGAGGCCGTCGAGTTCGCCACTCTGGAATGGGTGGACTGGTTCAACCATCGCCGGCTACTGGAGCCTCTCGGCAACATCCCGCCGGCCGAAGCCGAGGCGCGCTTCTACGCTATGCTCGACGAGCAAAAACTGGCAGCGTGACTCAAATGAAACAGCCTCCGGCAAACCCGGGGCGGTTCACGGCGCCAGCCAAGAAGCTATCGCCAGGGTTTTGGGTGTCAGCCAAAGCACGGTGAGCCGAGAGCTGCGCCGCAATCGGGGTCAACGCGGCTATCGGTTCAAGCAAGCAGAAGCGAAAGCCCAAGCGCGGCAGGCGCTACGACGTAAGCCCCGCAAGCTGACGGCGTCCGTGCGGCGCAAGGTCGAAGCGAAGTTGCGCCAGATGCGCTGGTCGCCCGAGCAGATCAGCGGCTGGTTACGCGAGCAGGGCATCGGGCTGAGCCATGAGCGC
>VGEN01000257.1 GCA_016869285.1 Alphaproteobacteria bacterium | reverse complement strand
CCCGCGCCCCTTCCACGCTTTCCCTTGCGCCGGCCGCCGAAGTAGCTCTCATCCACTTCGATCTCGCCGCCGAACATCGCCTCGCTCTCGGCTTCCAGCTCGCGGGCGATCAGTTCACGAAGGCGATGAAAGAAAAACGCCCCTGTCTTGCGGTTCACTCCGCAGAGACTCGATGCGGTACGCGCCGTCGTTCCTGCTACGAAATGTTCGATCAGGCGATCCTGCTTCGAGACCCCCAATCGGCTCCGTCGTATCCGTCCCATGATAACTCCATAACCGAGTTATCTGGGACAGCCCCTAGCGGAAAAATACAGTTAAAGAAGGCGGTACGCAATGGGGTGCCGGGTCGACCCCTCGTTGACAGTGCCGAGGGCACAACTTATCTGTCAGCCGCCCGTTCAAGGCAGTTCGGGCCCTCCTCCCGCTGCGGCTCCCTGAGGTTTTGTAATGTTCGGCGCTCTCGCCCGACGGTTGTTCGGCACCGTCAACGACCGGATCGTCAAGCGCATGCGTCCGACGGTCGAGGCCGTCAACGCCCTCGAGCCCGAGCTGGAAAAGCTGAGCGACGCCGAGTTGAGGGCGCGAACCGAGTGGTTCCGCAAGCGTCTGGCGGAGGGCGAGACGCTCGATGACCTGCTGGTCGAGGCCTTCGCCACCGTCCGCGAGGCCTCCAAGCGGACGCTCGGCCAGCGCCACTTCGACGTCCAGCTCATGGGCGGCATGGTGCTGCACCAGGGCAAGATCTCCGAGATGAAGACGGGCGAGGGCAAGACCCTGGTCTCGACGCTGCCGGTCTATCTCAACGCGCTCGCCGGCAAGGGCGTGCATGTGGTCACGGTCAATGACTACCTGGCCAAGCGCGATGCCGAGTGGATGGGTCAGATCTACAAGCATCTCGGGCTAACCGTCGGCGTCATCTATCACGGGCTCGACGACCTCGAGCGCCAGCAGGCCTATCGCTGCGACATCACCTACGGCACCAACTCGGAGATGGGCTTCGACTATCTCCGCGACAATATGAAGTTCCGCGCCGACGAGCTGGTGCAGCGCGACTTCTTCTTCGCCATCGTCGACGAGGTCGACTCGATCCTGATCGACGAGGCGCGGACGCCGCTGATCATCTCGGGCCGCGCCGAGGATTCGAGCGAGCTCTACCGCGCCGTCGACGCGCTGATGCCGAAGCTCGCGAAGGGCGACTTCGATCTCGACGAGAAGCAGCGCACGGTCTCGCTGACCGAGGAAGGGGTCGAGAAGATCGAGGCGCTGCTCAAGGAGAGCGGGATCATCACCCAGGGCGATCTTTACGACGTGCACAACGTCAATGTCGTCCACCACGTCAACCAGGCGCTGCGGGCCCATACGCTCTTCCACCGCGACAAGGACTACCTGATCAAGGACCGCAAGGTCGTGCTGGTCGACGAGTTCACCGGGCGCATGATGGAAGGCCGCCGCCTGTCGGAAGGCCTGCACCAGGCGATCGAGGCGAAGGAGAAGCTCGAGATCCAGGCCGAGAACCAGACCCTCGCCTCGATCACCTATCAGAACTACTTCCGCATGTACCCCAAGCTCGCCGGGATGACCGGAACGGCGATGACCGAAGCCGGCGAGTTCAGCGAGATCTACAAGCTCGAGGTTGTCGAGATCCCGACCAACCGGGCGATGATCCGCATCGATGCCGATGATGAGGTCTATCGCACGGCGCGCGAGAAGTACGACGCGATCCTGGCGCTGATCGAGGAGTGCCAGAAGCGCCAGCAGCCGATGCTGGTCGGCACGGTCTCGATCGAGAAGTCGGAGACGCTATCGGAGCTTCTGAAGAAGAAGAAAGTCCCGCACGCGGTGCTGAACGCCCGCTACCACGAGCAGGAGGCCTATATCATCGCCCAGGCCGGTCGGCCCGGCGCCGTCACCATCGCCACCAACATGGCCGGTCGCGGCACCGACATCCAGCTCGGCGGCAACCCGGATATGCGCGTCCGCCAGGAGCTGGCCGGGATCGAGGATGCGGCCGAACGAGAGGCGAAGGAGAAGGAGATCCGCGCCGAGGTCGCACGCCTGAAGGAGATCGCGATCGCCGCCGGCGGCCTTTACGTCGTCGGCACCGAGCGCCATGAAAGCCGGCGCATCGACAACCAGCTCCGCGGCCGCTCCGGCCGCCAGGGCGATCCCGGCGCGTCCAAGTTCTTCCTCTCGCTCGAGGACGACCTGATGCGGATCTTCGGCTCCGACCGCATCGACGGCATGCTGCAGAAGCTCGGCCTCAAGGAGGGCGAGGCGATCGTGCACGCCTGGATCAACAAGGCGCTCGAGAAGGCACAGGAGAAGGTCGAGGCGCGCAACTTCGAGATCAGGAAGCAGCTGCTCCGCTACGACGACGTCATGAACGACCAGCGCAAGGTCATTTACGAGCAGCGCCGCGAGATCATGACCGCCGACGAGGCGACAGAGACCGTCGAGCTGATGCGCGAGCAGATCATTGCCGAGATGGTCACCCGCCACATTCCGCCCGATGCCTATGCCGAGCAGTGGAACATTGCCGGTCTCAAGGCCGACGTCGCCCGGATCTTCAACCTCGATCTGCCGGTCGAGCGCTGGGCGGAGGAGGAAGGCATCGCCGACGAGGAGATCCGCGCCCGGATCGCCGACGCCGCGCAGCGCAAGATGGCGGAGAAGGCGGCAAACTACGGTCCCGCCGTGATGCGCTCAGTCGAGCGCAGCGTGCTCCTGCAGATTCTCGACCACAGCTGGAAGGAGCACCTCTTCACCCTGGATCACCTCCGACAGGGAATCACGCTCCGGGCATACGCCCAGCGCGACCCGCTGAACGAGTACAAATCCGAGGCCTTTGTGCTGTTCGAGGAGATGCTGTCGAAGCTGCGGGAGTCGGTGATCCAGATGCTGGCGCATGTGATGATCCGCTCCGAGACGCCGGAAGCCTATGAGCTGCCGAGCCGGGCGTTGAGGCGACGGAGCGTCCTGGTCGGGCCCGATGGCGAGGTCATGGGCCAGGACTCGGATCGGGTCATCGATCCGGCCGACCAGTCGACCTGGGGCAAGGTCGCGCGCAACTCGCCCTGCCCCTGCGGGTCGGGCAAGAAGTACAAGCAATGCCACGGCAGGCTCGCCTCCTAGGGCGAGCCTCGCGGCGCTCCGGTTCAGGCGATGGTGGAGTCGCGGTTGCGGTGGCGGTTGACCGCGAGGTCGAGCCGCGACAGCAGCACGTTGGTGTGCTCGAATGACAGCCGCCGGGTCTGACGCGCCAAGACCATCGTGCGGAAGGCGGTGCAGATGTGCACGATCGCGGTCGTGCAATAGCCGAGCAGCCAATAGATCTGGCTGGCGCTCAGCAGGAACTCGCGGAACGGCTTCGGGTTGGCGCGGTCGAGGAACTCCGAGTAGCAGCTCTCGTACTCGCGGAAGATGCCGCCGAGCTCGCGCACCATCTCCTTCATGCGCGTGACTACCGAATGCTTGTACATGCGCTGTTGCTCGGCATAGGCGCGGTTCTGCTGGATGTCGATGGGAACCGAGAGCTCCGAGCCCATCCATGAGAAGACCAGCGCCAGGCGCTCGCGATTGCGCTGGAAGGCATGCTGGTAGTAGGTGATCCCTTTCCAGGCGCCGAAGACGCTGGAGGAGTCGCCGGTCGAGATGCCGAAGGCGGAGACGAACAGCGCCGCCTCGGGCAGCGTCGGATCCCAGATCGCCTCAAGGAAGCCCTTCGATTTGTTGATCAGGTCGACGCGCGAGCGCACGCCGAGCGCGGTGCCGACGATCGGCAGGATCTTGTCCTGGATCAACTCGCGGATCTCATGCTCTTCTTTCGCCGAGATCTCGAAGTATTTCTGGCTGACCTTGAATCCGGCGAGGCCGAAGGATTCCTTCAGCAGGAACGGATCGAGCGACGGCAGATCGTCGATCAAGTTGAGAATGTCGACGTCGTTGGCGAATTGATGGCTGTGTTCGATATCGATGCCCAGAAGCTCGCGCAGCGCATTCGCGTAGTTCGGCGCGCGCAGGTAGATCGCATAGCCGCCGCGCGCCGGGTCCTTGACATCATAGGGGACGTAGAGCCCGGTCTCGATCGGCCGTGGCTTCTTCGTCTGTAGCTCGTCGAGATTTGCGGCGGCATCGTCCATGCTCTCGCCGAAGCGCGGAAATTTGAAGATGAAGGCGTTGTTGAGGCCCTCGGTCAGGAACATCCGCTCTTCATCGACTACCTTTTTGCGGATCGCGGGCAGGTTGAGCGAAACGCCTGTGCCCCCGTGCAGGATCTGGTCCAGCACCGGAGATAGCGGCAACGTTTTGTTGGAAGTCATTCAAATGAACCTAGCCCGAATTATTCGTGACGCGGGCTGTCTCGATGCTGCGGGTGTAGCATAACTCACTGATTTCGTTTAGGATTTGGTTGTCTAAGCCGGTCCTTCACGAGAGCAGGGAGGCGCCACGCCCGCCATGGCCGACGATAGAGAACTCGGGGCTGTCCCAGATAACTACCTGAGATGACGCTTAACCCATTGTTTGATCTGGGTTAGTTGCTTGGATGGGTCACTGGTGTTGAAGCGCCACTCGCACTCTTTCAAGAATAGCCCGAAATGGGC
>VGEN01000256.1 GCA_016869285.1 Alphaproteobacteria bacterium | reverse complement strand
CCGGTGGACTGCGCCGTGGCGCCGGAGGAGAGCGAGCGAGCCGCGCTTTCAGCACGGGCGGCGCGATGCGTCACCGCCTGAACGGTAGCCTCCAAATCCTTAAGACGCTGGCGGAGCCCGATGACAACCGCCTCGAGATTGCGGGCCCGTGATTCCGCGGCCAGCCTCTCAACTTCCGATGTCTCTTCCTTCGAACTCTCGACAGCAGCCACGCTGCTGCCGTCGGCAGCCGCTTCGATCGGGATTACGCGCTGGTCGCGGCGGCGCGTCCAGCGATGGACCATGAGCCGAGCGTCCTTCTCAACCGGCTCTTGTGGGAGCAGATTAGCGACGTGGTCGCGACCGCGGTTGCCGTGGTCGTTGCTGATCATCGAGCCTTTAGCATGCCGAGAGTTGGAACGCGAAGGGCGGATAATTAGTCCACTTTGAACTGATAAAGAAAAGCACGATATCCGCGAATGGTGGATCTCGCGAATGGTAGCTTTCGAGCACACAAAGCGAGGTTCGAGAATGATTAGGTTTCGACACGGCGCTGGCTTTTGTCCTGGCGCTCCTTTCTCAACTTGTAGAAGCAATTGCTGACGATGTTGTCCTGACCGTCGGCTTATTAGGCCCGCCCTGAACGAATGCGGCGACCGCGGACTACTCCAAGCCTCAACTCGAGGCATTGGGGCTTGCCGAGGTCGTCACTTCGACCCACTGGACCAAAGGAAATATCGCGTTTCAGGGCGATCTGCTTATCTAACTGACCGGCAACTCGGGAGCGAGTGAACTCATGGCGATCGCTCTCATCGGCCATAGCGTCTCGTTAGCAGTCAGCGACATTGGGCGGTATGAGGTCATTCTCGCGACGAAAGTGTCGGAAAAGCCCATGGTGATCAGAGACGCGGGCCCGCTCTTGATAGTTTATGCGCTTGACGGTCCCCGGAGCTCAACATTCAACGTGTCCATGCGCGCATGGTCTGGCAGGTTCGAGTCCTCGAGGCTCGATAGAGGAATGTGATGCGTTCCGCTCTCCCCGCAGCCCTCGTTTCGCTCGGGGTCCTCCCGAAGGCTCGAAATCTTGTTTCTGATTTTGGGGCCCCACGTCCTGCTCATGGCGCTGACTTTGGCCTTCGGATCGATGATGGCGTTGGTGTTTCGGGCAGAGCTGTTGGCTCAGGCTCGCATAAGCATCAGCCATCAAACCACCGGCTAGACGCTCTGCCAGGCTGGCCTAGAATTCTATCGCTTTCAGAACGCGCTCGACCGATTTTCGAGTGAGCCGACGCAAAACCATGCACGGGCTCTCAGCCTCAGATATGAAATTTTCTGGAGCCGGATTCCGATCCTGAGGGAAAGCGAGGAGGCGCAGATCATTCAGCGTATGGTGGACATTCGTTCCTACGTTGATCCGATCGAAGCGGAGCTTCGGCGACTGCAGGAGCGAATAGAAGCGATCGAAAGCATCGATTGGCCTGAATTAAAGGAGCTCACCGCGGCTGTCGGCCGAATGGAAGCGCCGATCCGGGATCTTACTCGCAAGGTGGTCGCGTTCGGAGATTCGATCGTAGCGGAGGAACTGAAGAGCTGAAAAAACTCCGGGCTTTGGATGCTCGGCGTGTGTTGGTGAGCGGCATCGCGGTGGTAGGCCTGTTGGTCTTTACAACGAGGCGCAATCGTTGGCTCGAATGTGAGACGAAGGCGCTTTCTGCCGATCTGGCGGCACAAGAGCGCAGCTTCCGGACACTGGGAGAGAGCAGTCCGGCCGGGATCCTGATGCAGCGGAATCGAGCGGCGAAACATACGCAAATCGAGCGCTGTCCGCGATCTTCGATGGGGCACTCGATCGGGGTGGATGTGGGGCAGAGAGGTTCCGGTCGATCACGTCCTTAGTCTGCAGAGACTTTGCTGCGCCGTCGCAATGCGGCACACGCATCGTCGAGAGGCGGCGGGTGACAGGGCAGCGTGGCTTCGCCCATATTCAGGAAGCGCCCATCGACTGGCAGGGCGGGACCGCCCAGCTAATTACGGTGACCGACGTCACCGAAAATTACGAGGCGGTGCTTAAGCTGGCGAAGGCCAGCCAGCTAGAAACACTCGCCGAACTGTCGACGGCGGTCGCGCACGAGATCAACCAGCCACTAACCATCATCGCTCTGGCGGCGAGAAACGCGCGGTCGGCACTGACTGGCGGCGCATTCGATGCAGCATCGATGGACCGCAAGCTCGAGCGCATCGTTCGCCAGGTCGACCGTGTCAAGTCAATTACCGATCAAATGCGCCTCTTCGGCCGCGGCGGTGTCGACGCGCCAGTGCCCTTCGATCAGGTCGCAAGCGTGAGTTCCGCCTGCCGCTTCGTGCACGAACAATACACTCTTGCGGATATCCGGCTCGATCTCACGGATGTTCCGGATCGACAGTGCCGGGTCGTTGGCCATCAGATCCAACTGGAGCAGGTGATCCTCAATCTGCTGACCATTGCCAGGGATGCCTTCGCCGGAACAAAGCGGCCGGCGGACGCGCATGACCGCCCGGTCGTCCGCATTTCGATTGGCGGCAGGGACGAACGAAACTGGACGGTCGTCGTCAGGGACAAGGGGGGGATCGAGGAGTCGGTGATCGAGCGGGTCTTCGAGCCCTTCTTTTCGACCAATTCGGTCGGCCAGGGAACGGGCCTAGGGATGTCGGTCGTGTACGGAAACGTGCTCGATACGAGGGGGTCTCATCTCCGTCCGCAACGAGAACGGCGGTGCCCGCTTCGAAATCGATCTGCCGCGGGCCAAGGAACGCCGTCTGGGGCCTGTTTAGAGGTCCGCTTGCTTCCGGGGATCGTCCCCGAGTCAGCGAGTCTCGCCGATTTTGTCGGAAACGGGAGCGTCTTCTCCATGTTCAGCGCCGGGATCGTCGTGATCGGGATCTAGAGGTGGGTCTACAGCCCGGATATTCTCGCTGCGGATGCGGTCGTAGAGCTCGCGGCGGAGGATGGTGACGCCGGCCGGGTGGCGGATGCCGAGCTTCACGGTGCGCCCGCGGACCTCCTCGACGAAGAGTTCGATCTCGTCGCCGATCATCACCGACTGTCCGACCCGACGGGTAAGGTAGAGCATGGTCCTGCCCGGTTGCGTGCGACGTGAACGCTAGAAAGGCAAATCGACCGCGGCACCGTTCCTACCACCGCCGGACAGGACGGGCCAGTCCCTCAGCGGCGACAGCCACTCCCTCCCCATCGATCCAATATGGAGGTTGTTTCGGCGGACCGGGACGTTTCCGCGCTTGACGTGGGTGGGGCCTTAAGGTTTCCTGTGCCATCCGCGATGTGCGGGTTCCACGCAATGAGCGTGGCTCAACTCCATGTAGGAGACGCCAAGATGGCTCTTAACGTTATTTCCAATTACGCTGCCAACGTTGCGCAGCGTTACCTCCAGCGATCCGACGAAGCAGCGACCCGCTCGGTGGCGAAACTCTCCGCCGGCACCCGGGTGCTCACGGCGCGTGACGACGCGGCCTCCATGGCGGTCGCCACCAGCATTCGCGCCGAAATCTCGGGCCTGAAGCAGGCGGCGGTCAACACTGGCCAGGCGTCGTCGATGTTGCAGATCGCCGATGGCGCGATGGGCACCGTCACCGACATCCTGATCCGCGCCAAGTCCCTGGCGGTCCAGGCCGCGTCCGATCAGCTCACCAACAACCAGCGCAGCCAGGTCAACGTTGAGTTCCAGGCTCTCCAGGACGAAATCGACCGGATCTCCAAGGGCACGCGCTTCGACGGCCAGTTTCTGCTGAACGGTACCGGCGCGGCCGGGCAGTCCTCTATCGTGTCGGCGAGCATTTCCAATGGTAATGCCGTGAACAAAGGCGCGGCTTACAGCTTCCAGGCCGACGAAGCGGCTCTGGCTGGTGGGGCTCACGCTAACGTTATGATCACCGCGACTATTGGTGGAACGACACTCTCTATCTCGAAAGTCAAAGCCGACCTCGACACGGTTGCGGAGATCGCGGCTGTGATTAACGCTGACGCGCTGCTCAGTAGGTACTTCGTTGCTTCATCGGAAAAGGTCAACAACGCCACTACGACCGCTCGCCTCTACTTGACGGCGCTTACCTCGGATGCACTGACGTCATTTAAGATCACAGAAGGTGACGGAACGACGGCTATCAACGGTGTGGCTGCCGCAGACATCAAGGTCGGCCAGTCGGCCAATTACGGGCTAAGTGGGACGAAGGTCAATACCAAGGACAGCTTCTCCTTTAAGCTCGGCGGCAGTGAGTCGACGGTGAACCTTTCCTCCGTCGCGGCTTGGGCGAACGAGGTGTCGAACGTCGCGGCGACCAGCGGTGTCGCCGACAACTTGGTCGCGGCGACCAAGCAACGGGTCGAGTACGACCTTAGTGGTCTTTTGACGACCGCAGCTGACGTGCTGACCGTCGAGGTTTCCGGCACGGCTGCTAAGACGCTAAAAGTCGCAGCTACTGGTGATTCAGTCGCAAAAACGATCGATGCCTTTGTTGCGGCTAACGCTACTGTCGGAGGTGCCACGACGAGCCGCGAAGGCAACAAGCTCGTCCTGACGGCGACCACTGCCGGCACCGGCTTCACGGTGACGACGGTCAACGGACAGAAGGCCGGGGCAACCGCCGCGGAAGTGGC
>VGEN01000255.1 GCA_016869285.1 Alphaproteobacteria bacterium | reverse complement strand
CGGTATCTTGAGATTGACGTCTCCCGCCTTGGTCTGCAGCGTCCGATCGTAGCTGCCGGCTCGCCTGTCCTGCCGCGCTTCGCTGCGCTCATAGCGACCCGCACCGCACAGACGGTCGGCCTCAGACTCAAGGAGTGCATTCAGCGTCTCCTCGACCGTGCCGCGCACCATCTCTCCCAGATGATCCCTGATCCGAGCCTCGTCGATCTGGATCACCTGGCCCATCACAGTCTCACTGCTCATCGTTTGCTCCTTCACTCTAGAAGAAGCCACCATTCCCGAAAGTGCGAAAGATTCTGTACGTTATCGGCCGATCTCCTTCACGCGCTCGGCGAAGGGCTTGTAGTAGCCGAGGCCGAACATGCCGCGGCGCTCCTCGTCGCCGATGATCTGGCCGACCTCGGGCGCCACCGGCCGCTTGCCGCCCTTTCTCTGCACAGCCACCCGGATCGAGCCGCCCTTGGTCGGAATCCGGTCGACGTTGATTACCTGGTAGCCCAGTCGGTCGAAATGCGTCGCCAGCGGACGGACCATGAAATACGAGAGGTGCTCGTTGTAGACGGTGTCGAGCAGCGTGCGGTCGATGACGTCGGCGCCATACTGGGTCTCGAAGATAAAGACGCCGTCCGGGGCCAGCAGCGGGTCCAGGCCCGCGGTGAAGGTGCCGACATTGTCGATATTGGCGATGACGTTGTTCGCGAGGATGATCGAGGCCTGCCCGTGCTTGGCGGCGGCCTCCTGGGCGACGCCGCGGTCGAAGAACCTGGCCCAGGTCTCGATGCCGTTGGATGTGGCCTGGCGCGCGATCTCCTGGGCCGGGTCGATGCCGAGCACCCGATGGCCGCGATTCTTGAAGAAGCGGAGCAGGCTGCCGTCATTGCTGCCGATCTCGGCGACCAGCGCCCCCGGCGCCGGCGTGTAGCGCGCCATGGCCTGCTCGGCATTGCCGCGGAAATGCTCGACCAGGCCCAGCGACGACGCGGTCTTGTAGACGTAGTTGTTGTAGTTGAACTCAGGGTCGACCATGTCGGTCGTCTGCAGGTGCCCGCAGGCCCGGCACAGCCGGAGATCGAGAGATGCGGCCGCGATCGCGTCGCCCCGGCCGCGCAGATGGTCGGGCAGCTTGAAGGTCGGCGTCGCGATCGGCATAGGCTCGAGCGGCACGGCGAGGTCGAGATCGGGCGAGCGACACAGGATGCAGGCCGGCAACGTTCGTGAGAATGGCTTCGTCGACACTTGAGTCCTCTGGTTGACGCCGCCACACATAGCAGCAAACTACGGCCGCCGGGCAGCCCGGCTTCCAGGTCTTACCCAGCCGCGAGCCAGGATGTCTGATCGCCAGGTCTCGATGTCGTTCGACGCGGCCATCCTCATGGCCATGGGGCAACTTGAGCGAGGCGACCTCGCCTCGGCGCGGCGGATGGCCGACGCCGTGCTGCAGGCGAATCCCGAGCACGGCCAGGCCGCAATGCTCGACCTCTGGCTGGCGATGCGCTCCGGCGACCCGGCATCGATGCGGGCTGCGGTCGACCGCCTCGCACGGTCGAAGGCCGTCGCCGGGGGTGTGCCCGGTCTGCCGCCGCTCGATGGCGGTCCTGCACTGGTCGACCCGCTCCTGAGCGCGGCGTTCGGCGGAGCAATGCCGCCGGCCAGCGACATCAGCGACCACCTTGGGACCTTGTTCTATGAGGCCGTGGCGCAGCGCCCCCGGCTCATGGTCGAGCTCGGGACACGGGGCGGGGAGAGCACCCGGGCGCTCCTGGCGGCGGCCCGTCACACCGGCGCGCATCTGCTGAGCGTCGACATCGAGCCCTGCGGCGACATCCCGGACCTTCCAGCCGAGTTCAAGACCCACTGGTCCTTCGTCCAGGCCGACGACGTTGCTTTCGGCCGCGACCTTTTCTCCGGCTGGTGCCAGGCGCGAGGGCTGCCGGCGGAGGCGCCGGTGCTGTTCCTCGACACCTCGTACGAGTACGAGCACACCCGGGAGGAACTCAAGGTCTGGCTGCCGAGGATCCCGGTCGGCGGCGTCGCCATGTTTCACGACACCTGCATGGACCACGCGGTCTTCCGCAACGACGGCACCGTTGTCTTCGGCTGGGACAACGCCCGCGGCGTCATCCGCGCGATCGAGGAGGTTCTCGGAATTCAGATTAACGAACGAGCGTATTGCGTTGTTAGAGCGAGAGAGTGGTTGCTCCGTCATGACCCAAAAAGCAGCGGTTTTACCGTGCTTCGATATTTTCCATAATATACATTATGCGATATATAGGGGCGAAGTTACGGTTCGCGTACCCGGCTCTCCCCGACGCTCCGGTCCGATTAGAAACCGGCATCGATCAGGTCCATGCCCTTCGGATTGGCCAGGAGCCACTCGACCGCCTGGGCAGTCTTTCGCCATGAGCGGGCGCCATTCTCATCGCCTTCGAAGGCGAGCGCGTGGGAGGCATTGATGGCGAGGCTCCGCGCCTCCGGTCCGCGACGTTTGACGAGCCGCTTCGCTGAACGCCAGATGACCCGCTCGTTCGGCGCGATCTGGTCAATGGGCCTGGTCATGCGAAGCTCCCTCGGATGATCTATCTCGATATCAATGTTCTTGTATTGTTCTCATCTTGTCAAGGACAGCATATGCCTGACCGACGAAGCCTATGAGAGAGACATGGTGAAGCGCATTCCTGCCGGCGTGCTCGATCTCGCCTATGAGGAGTCGGGCCCACCATCCGGACCGCCCGTCATCCTCTCCCACGGATTTCCCTATGACGTCCGTGCCTATGACGAGGTCGCGGCGATCCTGTCCGCAGCCGGACTTCGGGTGCTGGTGCCGTATCTCCGCGGCTACGGGCCGACGCTCTTCCGGTCGGCGCAGACGCCGCGCTCAGGTCAACAGGCCGTGCTCGCTGCCGATCTCTTGGCCCTCATGGATGCGCTTGCGATCCCGTCGGCGACCCTTGCCGGATACGATTGGGGCGGCCGGGCCTCGTGCATCGTCGCTGCGCTCTGGCCGGAGCGGGTCCGCGGGCTCGTCACCGGAAACGGCTACAACATCCAGAACATCCCGAAATCGCTCGAACCGGCCACGCCGGCGGCCGAGCACCGCTACTGGTATCAGTACTATCTCCATGGCGAGCGCGGCCGTGCCGGTCTGGCGGAGAACCGCTACGAATTCTGCAAGCTGCTGTGGCGCCTGTGGTCGCCGAACTGGCGCTTCGACGAGGCGACTTATGCGCGGACTGCGGCCTCATTCGACAACCCCGACTTCGTCGAGGTCGTCGTCCACTCCTACCGCCATCGGTACAAGGGGCTGGTGCCGGGCGACCCGGCAGTCGAGCCGATCGAGAAGCGGCTGGAGGCGCAGCCGTCGATCCCGGTCCCGACTGTCTCGATCGATGGCGCCGGCGACGGCGTCTCGGCCGCACCATCCGCGGCGATGGCAGCGCATCCCCGCTTCTCGGGGCCCTTCTCTCACCGCATAATCCCGAGCGTCGGGCACAACCTGCCCCAGGAAGCACCGAGAGATTTCGCGCAGGCGATCCTCTCGCTCGGTTAGCTTCTCAGACCCTCGTTCGCCAGCCCGCAGCGGCTATAGTGCGGCGCATGACCCTTCGCGACATCGATCGGCTGATCGAGATCATGGCGCGGCTGCGCACGCCTGAGGGCGGTTGTCCCTGGGACCTCGAGCAGACCTTCGCCTCCATTGCGCCCTACACGATCGAGGAGGCCTATGAGGTGGCCGATGCGATCGCCCGCGGCAACCTCGCCGACCTCAAGGAAGAGCTCGGCGATCTCTTGCTCCAGGTCGTCTTCCATGCGCGCATGGCCGAGGAGCGGCAGGCCTTCGCCTTCGACGACGTCGCCAAGGCGATCGCCGACAAGATGATCCGCCGCCACCCGCACGTCTTCGGAGCGGCGCCCGAACGCGACGCGACAGCCCAGACCGTCTCGTGGGAAGCGGCCAAGGCGGCCGAGCGTTCGGAGAAGGCAAGCCGCGGCCCCGCCTCCGCCCTCGACGGCGTGGCGCTCGCCCTCCCTGCCCTCATGCGCGCCGACAAGCTGCAACGGCGCGCCGCCCGCGTCGGCTTCGATTGGCCGGAAGCGCGTCAGGTTCTCGACAAGATCGACGAGGAGATCGGCGAGCTCAGGCGCGAGCTCGATGCCGGCGCCCGCAAGGACGCGGCCGAGGACGAGGTCGGCGACCTCCTATTCGCTCTCGCCAATCTCGCTCGTCACCTCGGCGTCGATCCCGAAGCGGCGCTCCGGCGTGGAAACCGGAAATTCGAGCGCCGCTTCCGTGCGATCGAGGCGGCGCTGGCGGCCAGAGGGCGCCGCCCGGAGGGAGCCACGCTCGAAGAGATGGAAGCCCTCTGGCAACAAGCGAAGGACGAAGAACGATGCAGTCAAGCTGACACCAAGTAGCATTAACCATGAGCGCGGTTTTTTAGATCTGGGGCTGTCCCAGATAACTACCTGAGATGACGCTTAACCCATTGTTTGATCTGGGTTAGTTGCTTGGATGGGTCACTGGTGTTGAAGCGCCACTCGCACTCTTTCAAGAATAGCCCGAAATGGGCCTTCGGGACACCGTTGAACTTGCGCATGTGGCGCTTGGCCTGGTTCCAGAAGTTCTCGATGCCGTTGATGTGATTCTGCCGATCAGCGAAGAGCTCGGAGTGATTGATCCGGAAGTGCTTGAAGTCGGATACGTCGAGCACGTTGTAGCCCT
>VGEN01000254.1 GCA_016869285.1 Alphaproteobacteria bacterium | reverse complement strand
TGGCAGCGGTCCTCATATGTTACTCGCCGGTATCGGCTCATCAGTAACCTCTCGTGAGTGCAAGAGGTTACCCCTTCGCCCTTCCATAAAATTATGCACTGGCTACTTGAATCCGCGAAAGCTCACGAACATCGCGGTGTTCTGAGCTTCGATGAAGAAGCCGCGGCCGCCTTCGCTCGCGTTCCACCACCAGCCGGTCTGCGGATAACCGGACAGGGTGCCGCCGACCGAGCCATTGGTGGTGAAGTCGAAGCGTGTGATCGAGGCGCCCGAGCCATCGGGGAAGGCGACGTATCCGGAGTTCGCGGCGTAGAAGTAGATCTGGACCGTGCCGACGGAGCCGAGGCTGGTCGCTGCCCGGTAGGTGCCGTCCAGCGTCTGTCCGCCGGAGAATTGCTGGAGCGCGCCGGAGTAGGTCGTGCTGTTCGTCATCGACCCAGTCGAGATGTACCAGAGTGCCGTGCCATCCGCTGCGTAGGTGTAGACGGCAAAGAACAGCCGCCCGTTTGCGATTTCGATCGAATAGCCGCGCCCCGCCTCGCTTGCATTCCACCACCAGCCGCTGGCTGGAGCGATCGAAGCGATCGTGCCGCTGCGGAAACCGGCGATGCCGCTCGCATTCTCGGACAGCGTGCGGGCGTTGTAGGCGCCCGTGGTCGAGTAAGGGCTGGCGCCGATCGCGGTTCCGGCATAGGTCAGATAGGGTGAGCTGAAGTATGGGATGCGCGTGCAGTTGAAGCCCGACGCCGCGCAACGGTCGTTGTAGGCCATGACGGTCCTGATGCGCGCGGTCGTATCGACATAGCCGTAATTGTAGGCGGTCGAGGAGGCGCCGCTGACGACGTAGCGGTCATGCTCGGCGCCCATGTTGTGGCCGAGCTCGTGCGGAAAGGTCAGGTTGCCGGTGGCGCAGCTCCGAGTCACCACGCTGAAGCCATACTGTGGATAGCGGTTGTAGAGCCAGGCAAGGCCGCAATACTCCGAGCGCTCGGTGAAGTAGACGACCAGATCGGCCCCAAGGCTCGTCCGTAAGGCGTGAACCGAGTCCATGCGGCCGTCCGAGGTGCCGGTCAGGTCGTTGAGGATGTTCACGTAGCTGCGGCTGGTCTCGCTGTAGTCGCTCATCAGCTGCGCACCGACGAGGTTCAGCGTGATCGCGATGCCGGAATTCGCATAGACCGTGTTCGAGGTCGCGACGGCGAGATGGATCTCGCTGACGATGTCGGAACTCGCGCTCTCCGAACGGCTGCTGTAGACGGCGAGCACGTTGATCGTCGTGTTGCCGTCAGCCGACGCGCGATAAGGAGATGATTGCGGCGCTTGCAATCCCGGGTTCGCGGGCGGGCTCGGCGGCACAGGTGGTTGCATCGGCCGCGCTTCGGCGGGGAATCGGCTGGCGTCGATCTCGACGATCCGGTGCAGATCGAAGGCCGACGGGCGGATCTCGATCGTCTGCCCGCCGGCCTGGATCGTTCCGGTGACCTGGCTACCGTTGACCACCAGGGCGATGAAGCCGTTCCCGCCTTCGGGCGCACCGCGCCAGACCAAACGGCCGTCGGCACGGATCTCCTCGGCCGTGACAGTCATTGTTACCGGCGGGATGTCCGGAAAGAGGTTGAGCACGATTGGCGGGACGGCGGCGAGCGTCCCGGCGCTGGGTCCGCCCGCCGCGCGCGCGCCGGGCCGCCGCGCGTCGAGGTAGCCGGCGTCCAGGCCGACCAGGCGGGAACGTTTCACTGTGCCGGGAATGGCCTCGTCCGGGCCGGTGTCGACAGCGACCGCCGCACGGGCGCCTGCCGAAGCCTCGACGAACAGACCTTGTGCCCTGGCCGGACCGATCGAAAGGACGCTAAGGCAAAGAGCCAGAACGAGCCGGACGGACGAACGCATATCCACATTCTAGCAAGGGCGAGGCGGCCAACGAATTGATGGGCGTCACAAGCTCGTCCGGACCTCCCAAAGCTCCGGGAAAAAGACGTGGTCGAGGCGCTGGCGGAGATAGGGAACGCCCGGCGTGCCGCCGGTCCCGGCGCGGAAACCGATTACGCGCTTCACCGTTGTCATATGCCTAAAACGCCACTGCTGGAAGGAATCCTCGATATCGAGGAGCTCTTCGGCGAGCTCATAGAGGTCCCAGTAGCGGGTGGGGTCGCGATACACTGACACCCAGGCGGCCCGCACCGAGTCATGCGGGCGATACGACTCGCTAAATTCGCGCTCGATCACCGCCGGGGCCACCGGAAGCCCCCGCCGCGCCAAAAGCCGAAGCGACTCGTCATAGAGGCTGGGCCGCGCCAGCGCGTCTTCCAGCCGGGCGAGTATCTCGGGTCGATGGCGATGGGGCGCCAGCAAGCTCCTATCCTTGTTGCCGAGGGCGAATTCCAGCAGCCGGTATTGGTAGGACTGGAAGCCGGACGACTTGCCGAGAGACTCCCTGAACGAGAGGTAATCGGCCGGCGTCATCGTCGACAGCACATCCCAGGACTGGATCAGCTGGGCGAAGATCCGCGTCGCCCGCGACGTCATCTTGAAGGCCGGCGAGAGCTCGTCTTTCTTCACCAGCTCGGTTGCCGCGCCCAGCTCATGGAGGGCGAGCTTGAGCCAGAGCTCGCTTGCCTGGTGGATGATGATGAACAGAAGCTCGTCGTGGCTGGCCGAGCGGGTGAGCTGGGCATCGAGAAGGCGGTCGAGGGCGAGATAGTCGCCATAGCTCATCTCGCCTTTGAAGTCGGTATGAGGTCCGCTCATCGCATCAGTTCCGGCCGCCGTCGACGATGAAATTCTGCGCCGTCACCAGTCGGCTGTCATCGGCGGCGAGCCAGAGGATCATGCGTGCGATGTCGGCTGGATAGAGCTTCTCCTTGAGGCATTGCTGCCTCATCAGATCCGCTTCCGCCTGCGGCGTCAGCCAGAGCTTGATCTGCCGCTCGGTCATGATCCAGCCCGGCATCACCGAATTGACGCGGATGCCGTCCCCGCCGAGGTCGCGCGCCAGACCGCGGGTCATGCCGATCACCGCTGCCTTGGCCGCCTGATAGACGGTGAGGTTGTCGGTCATCGCGACATAGCTCATCGAGCTCAGATTGATGATCGAGCCGCCGCCGGCCTTGCGCATCCCCGGCACTACCGCCTGCGCGGCGAAGTAATGGTGGCGCAGATTGACTGCGATCCGCTCGTCCCAGAAGGCTTCGGTGACCTCGTCGATCTTGTGACGGTCGTCGCGGGCGGCATTGTTGACCAGCACGGCAATCGGCCCGATCGCCTTCGCGATCTCGGCGATCGTCGCCTTGTAGGCGGCGGTGTCACGAATGTCGCAGCGTCGGAAGGTCGGAGCCGCGTGCCCGGACTGGGCGATCGACTTGATTACCGAGTGCGACCCTGGCTCGTCCACATCGACGAAGCCGACCTTGGCTCCTTGAGCGGCGAAGTGCTCGACGATACCGGCGCCGATGCCGGAGCCGCCGCCGGAAACGAGGACGCTCCGGCCCTTCAGGCTCGGGTAGGAGGCGAAGCTGGGCATCGACGGCCCCTAGAAGTTGGAGACGCGGAACGCGACCTCGCCGGCCAGGCGATCGCCGCTGGCCAGCAGGCGATATCCCACATCCTCGACGCCGAGCGCGTGAAGCGCAAACCCGTTGCTGGTGTGGCTTACCGGCTCGACGCAGAAATAAGGTTTGTTGTCCGGGATGTAGAGTACGAGATGGCGAAAGACAGGACTCGCCTCAATATCGAGCGAGAAGCCGCGGCGCGGCCAGCTTATGGTCGCGTGCCCGTCCCAGCCGTCGAAACAATTGTCGAGGACGACGCTGGAGATCTTGCGCGGCGTCGAAAAGTCCCAACGCGGCGGGATGTCGACCCGAGTCGTCGGCAGCGTCTCGGCGTCGGCGAGCCACACCTGCTGCGGCCTGCAAGTAAGCGTCGCGTCCTCGTCGCGGACAAAATAGGGATGAAGGCCGATGCCCGCCGGCACCGGGCTCGGTTCGGTGCTCTGGACCGAGATGCCGACGGTCAGCGCATCCTCGGTCAGCCGGAAGGATTGGCGCGCGCGATAGGGGAAAGGCCAGCCTTGACGGTCGTGGACGTACAGGAGATCCGCGTCCGTATCGTTGGAGCGTTCGACCAGCCAGGGCCTAAGCCATCCGTCACCGTGGATTGGGTGACGAAAGCCCGGCGCGTTCGGCCGAAGATAGATGTCGCGCCCTTCGACGATCAGGCGGCCGTCGGCGATGCGGTTCGAGAACGGCACCAGCGGATAGCAGGCGCTGTCTCTGCCGTGTCCGGACGTAAGCCCAGAGGGATCAGTCGGGCGCATCAAATCAACCGGTGGCCGGTCGCGTTCCTCGACCGCAAATCGGACGATCGAGCCGCCGGCATGCGGCGCCAGGTCGACGGCGAGCCGGCCCGCCCTCAGCCGCAGCAAATCCATCCAAGTCCCTCCCCCGAGGATGCCGCGTAGCCCTGACGGCCGTTTACGGTCAAGCGTTTATCGCTTTAAGGCTAGAGCATTTTCCGATCATTCTGGTTCATAGCCTGAGTTTCGAAAGTAGTTGGCGCATTCGTGTGGTGTGAAGGCGTCGAGAGCGTCAGCGATGGCCTGCCATAGGGCGTCCTTGGTTCGTGCGGCCACCTTTCGCAGATAGGCCTTCAGCTTGGCAAAGGCTTGCTCGATTGGGTTGAAGTCCGGGCTATAGGGAGGCAAGAACAAGCGCGTCGCGCCTGCCGCCTCGATGGCTTCGCGCAC
>VGEN01000253.1 GCA_016869285.1 Alphaproteobacteria bacterium | reverse complement strand
AGCAGAAAGGCCGCCTCCGCCTCGATCCGATCAGACCGCCGGTCGCCGCCCTGAGCCAAGGCCGCCGTGCGGCCGCTGCGACGCCACTCATCCACCCACCGGATCGCGCTCGACACACCGACCCCGAACCGCTCAGCAGCCTGGCGCCGAGACAATCCGTCCTCGACCGCCCGCACCACACGAACACGAAGATCCTCTGATAGGGGAACTCCCATGCCCGCTGGCCTCCTCCTCCAGCAGGCATCTTGAATCACATCGCGACAGGATTGGGAATCCCTGACGATTCAGACAGATCGGAAAATGCTCTAGCGTCCGACCTACACAAAGGAGGTAGACGGCGACCGCCTGGCCAAGGTAGCACCAGCAGGCGATTCGAAAGGCGAGGTCGGCAGCGACCATGAACACGAACGCGGTCGTCGTCGGCGGGCTGACCATCGTGCCGGCCCTGGCAGCGGCGGTTTTACTGGCAGCCGGATGGCCGGCGACCGCCGCGATCTCGGCCCTCGCCGCAGCGCTCGGTGGCGGTGCTGCCGCTCTCTACGTCTCCCATAAGGACGGAAGCCGCCCGGCCGTCTCTTCCGACAATCCTGTCCGCCACCCGCTGGGCGCTACGGACCGTCTGACCGAGGGTCAGCTCCGGCTTTTCGACAACGTCCCGGATCCTCTGCTGCATGTCGGAGCCGACCGGACCGTACTCGCGGCCAATCGTGCTGCTTACGCGCTGTTCGGCCCGGCGCTCGAGGAGCGCGACCTCGCGCATGTCATGCGGCAACCAGACGTGCTCGAAGCGGCGGAGGCCGTGTTGGCCGGCGGGCCCGGCCGCGAGGTGCAGATCGAGCTTGCCGGCCCGGCCGAGCGTCACTTCGCCGTCCGCATCGAGCCCCTGGCCCAGGCCGGCGCGCTGCTCCTTCTTCACGACACGACCCAGCTCGCCAAGCTCGAGCGCATGCGCGCCGACTTCGTCGCCAATGCGAGCCACGAGATGCGCACGCCGCTCGCCTCGCTGGTCGGCTTCATCGAGACGCTGCGCGGACCGGCCCGAGACGATCCGGAAGCCCGGGCCAGGTTCCTGGAGATCATGCAGGACCAGGCGCGGCGCATGGCGCGTCTGGTCGACGATCTCCTGTCGCTGTCGCGGATCGAGCTAAGGGAGCACACGCCGCCAACCGGCCTTGTCGACATCGCGACGACGCTGGCCGCGCTCAAGGCGACGCTCGACGGCCAGGCGGAGGCACGGCGGATGTCGATCGTGCTCGACGTCGCGGCCGCACCCCTGAAGGTCGTCGGCGACGACGACGAGCTGACCCAGGTGTTCCAGAATCTGGTCGACAACGCGCTGAAGTACGGCAGGCCGGGAACGGAGGTCAGGATCGGTGTCGGCGAGGCGGCGCAGCTGCCGCCCTCCTTCCCCGATCCGCGCCGACGCGCGGTCTCAATCTCCGTGACGGATACCGGCGAGGGCATCGCACGCGAGCATCTGAGCCGCCTGACGGAGCGCTTCTACCGCGTCGACATCGGCCGCTCGCGCGATCTCGGAGGAACGGGATTGGGGCTCGCCATCGTCAAGCACATTGTCAGCCGCCATCGCGGCACGCTCGTCGTCGACTCCGAAGTCGGCCGAGGCAGCACCTTCACCGTCTACCTGCCGGCGGCACCATGATCTTCAGGTTCCTGCTGCTCGGCCTCGTTCTCGCGGCGCCGGCGAACGCACGCGATGCGCCCTGGGTTGTGGTGCCGGCCGCGCTTGCCGGCATCGCCGCCGACTTTGCCGGCCCGGCCGTGCGCATCGAAGCACGAGAGGATGACGAGGCGGCGGTCGCCGGCTATTGCGCCGGCCTCGGCGCACAAGCCCCCGATGCGCTGCTGCTCTATCGGCGCCTCCTCGACCGCGAGCGCCAAAGCTGCGCAAGCGAAGCCGTCTCGCCGGAACCCGAGCGCATTCTCGGCATCATCGGCCTCGCCCTCGAGGGTACGCCCGCCAACATCACCAGACGTCATCTCTGGCGTGCCTTCGCGCGGGAGGTTTCCGAGGACGGCAAGCTGGTCTCCAACGGGGTGCGGAGCTGGCGCGAGGTCGATCCCGCTTTTGCCGACCGTCCCATCGCGCTTCGGGTCACGGCGCCAACACCCTTGGTCGAAGAACTGATCCTCGCCGTCGGCTGCCTGGGCTCCAACGGCTACGCCAAGCTCGACCGGACCCGCCTCTGCCGGAGCCTCAGGGACGACCTGCCCGGCGCGCCGAACCCGGTCGTCATCAGGCCGCTCGACGGCATCGGGGACCTTGTCGAGGGCATCGCCCCGACCGCAGCCGAGCTTGCCTCCGGTCGCTACCCCCTTGCCCGGCGCCTCTATCTTTACGTCAAGCGGCCGCACCTGCCCGGAGTACCGGGCTTGGCCGATCTCTCGCGTCGCGCTGCTCGGGGGCTGGTCCGATCTCCTTGAATTCATCAAACTGTCACATGATGGTCATATGACCTTAGCCTGACGGGCCTAGAGACCGACCAGAACCTGAGGAACGTCATGGCTTCCGAGCACATTGTCCGCGCCTACGACGACGAGCTGAAGCGGCTCAAGGCCGAGATCAGCGAAATGGGCGGCCTCGTCGAGGTGCAGCTCGGCCATGCCATCCAGGCCGTCGGCTCGCGCGACGTCGAGCTCGGCCAACGCTGCGTCGGCTCCGATGCCCGCGTCGATGCGCTCGAGCGCCAGATCGACGAGTCCGTGGTCAAGATGCTGGCGCTCCGCCAGCCGATGGCGGGCGATCTCCGCACGATCCTCTCCGCCCTCAAGATCGCCGCCGACCTCGAGCGCATCGGCGACTATGCCGCCAACGTCGGCAAGCGCGTGCAGACGCTGATCCAGTTCCCGCCAGTACCCAGCGTCGGCGGTGTCGTCCGCCTGGGCCAGCTCGTCCGCCTCGTCGTCAAGGACGTGCTTGATGCCTTTGCTTCCTCCGACACGGCACGCGCCATTCAGGTGTGGCAGCGTGACGAAGAGGTGGATGCCATGTACACGAGCCTCTTCCGCGAGCTGCTGACCTATATGATGGAAGATCCGCGCAACATCACGCCCTGCACCCACCTGCTCTTCATTGCCAAGAATCTCGAACGCATCGGCGACCACGCGACCAACATCGCCGAGACCATCCACTTCCAGGTCGTGGGGCGGACCATCGCCGAAGCCCGCCCGAAAGGCGATCAGACCAGCTTCGCGGCCATCGCGCCCGACGGCCGCCGGAACTGACGCGATGAGCCCGCTCGTGCTTGTGGTCGAGGATGAAAGCGCTCTCGTCACGCTGCTCCGCTACAACCTCGAGCGAGAAGGATTTCGTGTCGTCGAGGCGCGTGACGGTGAGGAAGCCCTGCTGCAGGCAGCCGAACTCAAGCCGGATCTGATTCTGCTCGACTGGATGATCCCGCACGTCTCGGGCCTCGAGATCTGCCGGAGGCTCCGCCGGCGCCCGGACACGCGCGGCACACCGATCATCATGCTGACCGCGCGCGCCGAGGAGGGCGATAAGATCCGCGGCCTCGACGGCGGCGCCGATGACTACGTCACCAAGCCGTTCAGCCCGACCGAGCTGGTGAGCCGCGTGCGTGCGCTCCTCCGCCGGTCGCGCCCGGCAATGGCGGCCGAACGCCTCGAATTCGGCGATCTCGTGCTGGATCTCGCCGCCCATCGCGTCCGCCGCGGCGGCCGCGACATCCATCTGGGTCCGACCGAGTTCCGGTTGCTCCGTCACTTGATCGAGCATCCGGGCCGCGTCTTCTCGCGCGAGCAGCTTCTGAACGCCGTCTGGGGCAGCGAGATCTATGTCGAGCCGCGGACGGTCGATGTTCATATCCGCCGGCTCCGCCAAGCCGTCAACGGCGAGGGCGAGCCGGACCTCATCCGCACGGTGCGCTCCGCCGGCTACGCCCTAGATCGCCCTGAAAACGGGCATGATCGGGGCTGAAGCCTACGCGGCGTCGTGAAAGATGATGCCGAGGGCGAACCGTCTTCCTTGGCGGATGCGGCTGACACCATGCCTGAGGATCGCGCGGTGGACGCCGCGGCCACCCCGTCGCGGCCGGTCACGCACCGCGAAGATCACCGCCTCACCCTGCGCCAGCCGTACGACCTCGGCCCGCGACTGCATGCGCGGACGCTGCTCAACCAGGACAAATTCACCGCCGTCGAAGTCGCGCTCGGGATCGCTCAGCAGGATGGTCGCCTGCAGCGGAAAGACGAGCTCTCCGTAAAGATCCTGGTGCAGGCAGTTATATCCGCCCTCCTCATAGCGCAGGAGGAGCGGGGTCGGGCGTCCCTGACCCGCGGCATGGCAGCGATCGAGGTAAGCGGCAAGGGTGCCTGGATAGGCCGCGTCGCTTCCGAGCGCCTTGGCCCAGGCGTTCGCGACCGGCGCCAAGCGCGCGTACAGGTCCTGCCGAAGCGTCTCGATCACCGTAAGCGGTGGGCTGACCGCACGATCATAACGGCTTGACGTGTTCAGTGCGCCGCAGCCCTGAGATGCGAGGCGGTGCCGGCGGCCCAGTTCCAGGGCATGAGTTCATCCAGGCGCGAGGCGGGCCAGAGATTGACGAGCTTGGTCAGGACGTCGGCGAAGTAGGCCTGGGGATCGACGCCGTTGAGCTTGGCGGTCTCGACCAGCGAGGCGATGGAGGCCCAGTTGGCTGCGCCTTCGTCGTGACCGGCGAAGAGAGCGTTCTTCCTGCTGAGCGCGATCGGTCTCATCGAACGCTCGACCGCATT
>VGEN01000252.1 GCA_016869285.1 Alphaproteobacteria bacterium | reverse complement strand
TTCGGGCTATTCTTGAAAGCGTGCGAGTGGCGCTTCAACACCAGTGACCCATCCAAGAAACTAACCCAGATCAAACAATGGGTTAAGCGTCATCTCAGGTAGTTATCTGGGACAGCCCCATCTGATGCTGCGTTGCAGCATGAACCGTAGGAGTCTCCCGTGGCCAAGAACCCGTTCCTCGATTTCGACATGCAGGCGATACAGAAGATGATGGGCGACCTCAAGATGCCCGCCTTCGACTGGGAGGCGGTCCTCGCCGCCAATCGCAAGAACATGGAAGCCTTCGCCCAGGCCAACCAGCTTGCTGCCGAGGGCGCGCAGGCGATCATGCGCCGCCAGGGCGAGATCCTGAAGGGCGCGATGGAGGACGCCAACCGCACGGTCAAGACCATGCTCGCCGACGGTTCGCCCGAGGACCGCGTCGCGCGCCAGACCGATGCAATCAAGTCGGCCTTCGAGCAGGCGATCGCCAACTACCGCGAGATGGTGGAGATGGCAGCGAAGTCGAATGCCGATGCGATGGATGTGATGAGCAAGCGCGTCGCGGAATCGCTCGACGAACTCAAGACCGTGCTCGCCAAGACGACGAAGCGGTAAGCCTCTTGAGCGCCTGACGGCGCTGTGGCACTCGGGCGTCCTCTTGCTTCGGGGGACGTCATGGCCGCCGTTTCATCGCTTCGCCCGCAAATCCAGTTCGCCGATTTCGACAAGGTCGATGTCCGCGTCGGCACGATCGTCGAGGCCGAGCCGTTCCCCGAGGCCAGGCGCCCCGCCTACAAGCTCCGCGTCGATTTCGGCGAGGCGATCGGCATCAAGCGCTCCTCGGCGCAGATCACCCGCCACTACAAGACCGACGAGCTGATCGGCCGCCAGGTCGCCGCCGTCGTCAACTTCCCGTCGAAGCAGATCGGCAAGGTGATGAGCGAAGTCCTCGTGCTGGGCTTCCCCGACGAGACGGGCGAGGTGGTGCTGGTCTCGGTGACGCACAAGGTGCCGAACGGGGGGAAGCTGTTCTAGTCGTGCTCCCTCTCCCGTGCGTAGCGCGGGGGAGGGGGCACGACTAGCTCTCAGATCTCCGCGTAGATCTCGAGCAGGTTGCCGTCGGGATCGCGGAAGAACAGCGTGCGGTGGCCGAAGGCGCGGTCGGTCGGCGGCGACAGGATCGCCACGCCTTTGCGCGTAAGCTCCTCGGCGCAGCGATCGACATGGGCGGGCGGAACCCGGAAGGCGAGCTGAAGCGCGGCCGTGCCTGGCGGCACCGGCGCATCGTCTTTCGTCCGGCCGGGACGCGAGAGCGCGAGCGTGTTGCTGCCGACCCGGTACTCGATCCAGCTCGGCGACAGCTCGCGCTGAAGCTCGAAGCGAAGCACGTCTTCATAGAAGCGGCGCATCGCCGCCATGTCGCGCACGATGATGACGGTGTAGTCGATCGACCTGATGGCGTGGAACGCCGAGCGCTGCTTCGGCTCGCTCACAATAGAGTCGTCAATCGAAGGCCGGCGCCTTGGCGGCAAGGCCGCCGAAGAGATCGCGCACGCGGTTGCGCCAGCCGAGAATCGGATCGTCCTCAGCCAGCAGCCTATAGGCGCTTGTGCAGCGCGCCCATTGGAAGGCGCCGAACACGGCGTAGTCGGCGTAGTTGGGTCTCTCGCCGCCGAGCCAAGGGTAGCCAGCCAGCACGGCGCGGATCGGCTCCAGGCTCTGGTGGAAAGCGGGAAGGCGCTGGTCGCGATCGGCCTGCGCTTCTTCCAGGCTCATGCCGAAGCGCTTCTCGCGGCTCTCGCGGAAATAGGCTTTGTCCTTCTCGTCGAGCACGGCGAGGATGTCGGCGATGATCATGCGGCCGATCTGCGGATACACGACGCGTTCGGCCCAGGAGGCAACGAGCCGGATCGGCGCCTCGGCCCCGCCGAACAGCGACGGGCGATCCGGGTATGTGGCTTCGAGGTAGCGGGCGATCTCCCAGGAATCGTGCACGCTGCGGCCCCGGTCGACGATCACCGGCACCAGTCCCTGGCCGGTGAAGCCGATCGCGTCCTTCTCGGTGAAGCACCAGGGCCGGTCGTCGACCGCGAGCTGCTTGTGCGCGAGCGCCATGCGGATGCGCCAGCAATAGGGGCTGAAGCGCCGCGCGCGGTCGGCGCCGGCGAGGTCGTAGAAGACGAGGCTCATGCTGCCTTCGCCGCGAGCGGCGCCTCTCCCTTGACCTGCGTGCGCAGCATAATCCGCCGCGCGTTCGGATCGAAAGCGTCACGGCGATGGATCACCTGGCGATTGTCCCAGACCAGCACGTCGCCGACGCGCCATTTGTGCCCATAGGCGAAGCGCGGATCGGTGCAATGCGCCCAGAGCCGATCGAGCAGGCGCTCGCTCTCCTCGAGCGCGAGCCCGTCGATATAGCCGTTGCGGCGGCGGCCGAGGAACAGCGCCGGCACGCCGGTCTCGGGATGAATGCGCACGATCGGGTGCGACGCACCCGGAGCCTCGCGCGGATCGGTGATCTCCTTCGAACCGCGGCGAAGCTCGCCGGCGCTGGTGTAGGAGGAATCGTGCCTGGCGGTGCGCCCGCCGATCGCGCGCTTGAGATCCTCGGGCAGGGCCGCGTAGGCCTTGGTCATCGAGGCGAAATGCGTGTCGCCGCCTTCAGGCGGGACCTCGACGGCATAGAGCACGCTCGCGGTCGGCGGGGCGGCGATATAGGACATATCGGTGTGCCACTCGGCCTCGCCATATCCCAGGCCGCCGATCGGCTTTCCGTCGACGATGACGTTGGAGATGATCCAGATCTCCGGCTGGCGCGCGCCGCCATCGCCATAGACGCGCTGGGCCGAGGCCGGCGGCAGCTCGAGCTCGCCGAAATTCCGGCTGAAGCGGACGAGGCCGGCTTCGTCGATCTTCTGGCCGCGCAGAAGCAGCAGGCCGTTCTCCGACCAGGCCCGGCGCAGCCGTTGGCGGCTCGCCGCATCGATCTCCTTCGCGGCATCGATGCCGCTGACTTCGACGCCGATCGCCGGTCCGAGGGGCCGGATGTCCATGCATGCCTCCGTTCTCAGGCCGATCCTAGCGCGGAAGGCGGATGATGCCGAGCGCGACCAGGAGCCCGAGCATGGCCGAGGCGAGACCGAGAAGCTGCAGCGCATTTGGATACTCGCCGAGGATCGGGATGCCGAAGACGATGGCAAGCCCCGGCACGATCGCCGGGAACAGCACGGCGCGGCCGGCGCCGAGCAGCACGACGATCCGGTTGTAGGCGATGGTGGCGAGCGTGCCGCTCAAGAGCCCCTGCACCCCTGCCTGCAAGACGAGCTCCTGCCAGGGCAGCGCCAGCAGGCGCGGCAGAGAGTAGGCGACGGGGTAGACGATCAGCATGATCGCGAGCGACAGTACGCTGACGGCCGCCATCGCCGTCAGCGTGTCGAGACGCCAGTAACGGAAGAGGATCGTATAGGCGGCCCAGAGCAGGCCTGCGGCAAGGAACATCAGATCGCCGATCCAGACGCCGGCGCCGCCCGACATCAGCCCTTCGCCGCCGATCATCGCCAGCCCGGCGAGAATGCCCAGCGTGCCGAGCGCATGGGCGAGGCCGAAACGCTCCTTCAGCAGCACGACCGCGAAGATCGAGCAGAACACCGTCACCGACATCGGCACAAGCACCGCGCCATGCGCGAGCGGCGCGTAGAGAAATCCTGCAGCCTGGAAGAAGGCGGCGAAAGGGCCGGCGGTCAGGACCAGCGCCAGCCCTCGCTTCCAGCCCATGCCGCCGAGATCGGCGATGCCGCGCTTCAGCAAGAATGGCAGGAAGATGAGCCCGGCGACGCAGAAGCGCAGCAGCGTGATGTCCTCGGGCTGCACGCCGCGCAGGATGCCGCCGCGCGCGACCGCGAAGGAGGAAGCCGCCATCACCGCCATGGCGATGCCGAAGGCGATGCCGAGCCGCACGCGCCTGCGCGCGTCGGCTTCGGATTCGATGGGAGCGTGAGTCACGGGTCCGCCGTTGGTGAGCTGCGCCGCGCGACGAGCGGCGGACGGCGGCGATCATAGCATCTTCGCCGTGCCTTAGAGCAGCTCCGCCAGCATGCGCGCGGCGCGGGCGGCGCCGTCGGCTCCAACCGGCTTGAACCGGGTCGGCGCGGCGAGGGTATCGATCATCGCCGTGGCGATCGTTTCGGGCGCCGATGTCGCGAACTCCATGCGCCGCCCGGCGCCGTAGCGGTCGAGGCGGTGAGCGACGTGGAAGTTCTGCTCGAAATGGTTCCTCAGGGGGAAGTAGAGGAACGGCGTTCCTGCCGCCGTGAGCTCCATGCAGCTCGTGAGCCCGCCCTGGACCAGCGCCAGGTCGCAGGCTGCGAGGTGGCGGTCGAGGTCAGGCACGAAGGCGTGGAGCTCGACGCCCGACGGCGGCCTGAGCGAGGCGGGATCGATGCGAGGACCCGCCACCAGGATCATGCGCAGCTCCGGCAGGCGCGCGCGGACGTGCGGGTAGGCCTCGAGAATGCGCCGGATCAAATGCGTGCCGACACCTGTACTGCACCCGGATATCTGGACACAAGGTAGGAGTTAAGCGGCCAGCCTGAACGCGCTCTGATCCCAAGCGGTTCTGGCGTCGTTTGGACTTCGGTAGTCGTTCTTTGCGATCAGCCACTGGGCATTGTAGCGGTCGACGAAGACGCGGACGGCGTCCCTGACGTCGTCGATGGTCTGGTAGATGCGGCCATGTACGACTTGCTCCTTGAAGGTTCGGAAGAATCGTTCGATCACCCCGTTGGTCTG
>VGEN01000251.1 GCA_016869285.1 Alphaproteobacteria bacterium | reverse complement strand
AGACAGAGATCTTCTTCGCAACGCCGTACCATGCGTGGGAGCGCGGCGTGAATGAAAATACCAACGGCCTCATTCGCGACTTCTTCCCAAAGGGTACAGACTTCTCTACGATCTCCGATGCCGAGGTGGCCATGGTCGAACGTTTGCTCAACACAAGACCTCGGAAATCTCTCGGCTTCCGTTCACCGCAAGAGGTTTTCGACTCCCTCGCTGGCTCCTAAATCTCTATGCACTAGCGAGTTGAATCCGCGCGCATTTTATTTACCTCGGGATAACTTTCTCGGGGCGAAAGTCGAGACAATGACCAAGGCCAAAGCGAAACCGGCGGTCTCGGGCGCAGAGCCCTGGAATGCGGATAGACCGCCGCCATCGGATTACCGTGTCATCAACCTGGCGCTCCAGGGCGGCGGCGCGCATGGCGCCTTCACCTGGGGCGTGCTCGATCGCCTGCTCGCCGACAAGCGCATCTTCATCGAAGGCATCAGCGGAACCTCCGCCGGCGCGATGAACGGCGCGCTCCTTGCCTTCGGCATGATGGACTCGGGACGCGAAGGCGCACGCAAGATCCTGCGCGAGTTCTGGGAGCGCACCAGCGAGTTCAGCCGCTACTCGCCTTTCCAGCCCTCAATCTTCGATCGTTGGGCCGGCAACCACAATCTCGACTACTCGCCGGCCTATCAGGCCTTCGACTTCATCACGCGGATGCTCTCGCCCTATCAGCTGAACCCCACCGGCTATCATCCCGTGCGCGACCTGATCAGCGACCTCGTCGACTTCGACAAGCTGCGCAAGGTCAAGCATGTCCGCCTGTTCATCTCGACCACGAATGTGCGGACGGGCAAGATCCGGGTCTTCCCGATCCAGGAGATCACGGCGGAGGTGCTGCTGGCCTCGGCCTGCCTGCCGCATCTCTTCCAGGCGGTCGAGATCGAGGGAGAGCACTACTGGGACGGCGGGTTCATGGGGAATCCTGCCATGTTCCCGCTGCTCTACCAGTGCAAGGCCAACGACATCATGCTGGTGGAGATCAACCCGATCCGCATCGACGAGGTGCCGCAGACGGCGCGCGGCATCGTCGACCGCATGAACTCGATCAGCTTCAACGCAACCATGATGCGCGAGATGCGCACGATCGCCTTCGTCACCCAGATGCTGGAGCAGCACCGGCTAACCGGGCGCTCGCATCTGCGACGTATCTTCTTCCACATGATGCAGGCCGAGAAGGAGATGTCGGCCTACGGCGCTTCGTCAAAGTTCAACGTGCATCGCGACTTCATCGAGGTCCTGTTCCAGCTCGGCATGCGCACCGCCGATGCCTGGCTCGAGGAGAACTACGACAGGCTCGGCAACGAGTCCTCGATCGACCTGCAGAAGCTGTTCTTCTGATGCTGCCGACGGACCGCAAGATCGTCTCCGACGTGATCAAGTCGCCGCAGGACCTGGTGACGGTGACGCCCGCGGCGACGGTAGCCGAGGTGTCGGCGCTGATGACCAAGCGCCACATCGGCGCCATTCTCGTGCTCGAGAAAGGCAAGCTCGCCGGGATCTTCACCGAACGCGATGCGTTGACGCGCGTGCTCGCCAAGGGCATCGATCCTGTCGCGATCGAGGTCGGCAAGGTGATGACGCGGAACCCCGACACGATCCAGCCGACCGAGTCGGTGCAGACCGCCCTCGACCTCATGGCCGAGCGCGGCTATCGCCACCTGCCCGTGATCGACGACGGCACGCTTTACGGCATCATCTCGATCCGCGATCTCTACCGTAGCGTCAAGCAGCAGATGGAGGAGGACATCCTGCTGCTGGCGGAGATGCTGATCCAAAGCTAACCTCTCGCCATGCGCGAGAAGTACTTCCGCTTCACGATCCAGTCCGGATCGGCCAAGGTCTACAACTGTCACAAGGTGACCCGAGCGCTCGACAATGCCGCGCGCGAGGATGGCACATCCCCTAAGCACCTGTTCAGCTGCATCGGCCTCAACAAGGCGGTCATCATCAAGGTCGTCGATCCGGCTCAGGCGCGCGACAAGCCGCTGCCCGGGCGTGTGCAGACCCGCGCCATCAAGACCAAGGTCCACCTCTCCTTCGACGACGAGGACATCACCAAGGGAGGCGCGGCGGTCCAGTTCGACCATCCCGACCGCGAGCAGGCGCTGGCCGATCTCGCCGGGCTCAACCGCGGCCTCGGCGAGGACGTCTTCAAGCGCGACATGGGCATCCTCGAAGCGATGGCGAAGCTGCCCTCGCTCGATCCGTTCCTGCTCAAGGACCGGCTGATGGCGTATTCGGCCGAGGTCGATCCCAGCTACTTCGCCATCTCGCCCGCCGAGTGGGACCGGATCTCGCGCCGCATTCGCGTCAAGATCCGCCCGATGGTGCTGATGGCGGCACAAGGCCAAGCCGATGTCGAGGGCAAGGTGCAGCTTCTGCTCGACAAGCTCTGGGACTCCCACGGCCTCGAGGAGTTTGCGCCGTTCTTCAGGGCGATGAACCTGCCGGTCGACAAGACCGCCGAGATCATGCAGGCCTGGAAGGGCATCACCTTCTACGAGATCGAGTATGGCGAGCTGACGCCGAAGGTTCAGCAGTTCGGCCTCTGGATCAAGGACGGCTCGCAGCCGATCGACACCATCCATCGCACCGACCGCGCGACCGTCGACAAGCTGCGCGAGTCGATCCGCAGCAAGGTCAAGCGCAACCTCGCCGATATCGCGACGATCCTGTCGGACTATCAGGACAGCTACGACGAGCTCTTCGTCCATAGAAAGGGGGCTCAGAAGTTCGGTGGCTTCCTCGGAAGGTCGAGCCAGAACTTCAACAATCTCGGCGCCTGCCTCAACGAGGTCAGCCACGCCTTCCTCGTCTGGAACGAGATGTCCTCGCGCTACAAGAACCGCCAGATGAAGGGCGCCAACCTGATCGAGATGTTCGAGGTGCTGGACGACATCTTCGGGGCGCGGGACGCCTAAAGATTCTTGGGCCGCCCTGGGAACCCGGAGGGCCGGCAGCCCTCGGGGCTCCGCTAGCATCCTGCGTGCGAAGGCGTGCAACCGTCCGCCACCCGACATCGAGATCGATGACAAGCTCGAGGTCCGCTGGGTCGGCGTAGAAGCCGGCAGCGAAACCCCGTGCACACCGTTGCGTGGTACACCGCAGCCGCGCCATGCTCTCGGCGCATCATCCGACCGGAGCAAGAATGTTCTACCAGCCTGCGCTTCGCGACCACGGCCTTCCGCACGACCCGTTCAAGGCGCTGGTGGTGCCGCGGCCGATCGGCTGGATCTCGAGCATCGATACCGACGGGCGGCCCAACCTCGCGCCCTACAGCTTCTACAACGCGATCGCCTACGATCCGCCGGTCGTGGTCTTCGGCTCGACCCTGCGGCCGCGCCAGAACCTCCGCAAGGACAGCCACGCCAATATCGAGGCGACCGGGGAGTTCGTGGTCAATCTCGCGACCGAGGCGTTGCGTGAGGAGATGAACGCCAGCGCCGCTTCGTTGCCGCCCGGCGGCGACGAGTTCGCGCATGCCGAGCTCGCCACTCTCCCATCACGCATGGTCAGGGCGCCACGCGTCGCCGCGTCGCCGGCCGCGCTCGAATGCCGATACCTGCGCACCGTGGAGCTGCCCTGCGATGCGCCCGGCCGCACGAACTACGCGGTCTTCGGACAGGTCATCGGCATCCATATTGACGACAGCCTGATTGTCGACGGCCGCGTCGACATTCTGCGCTGTCGCCCGCTCGCCCGACTCGGCTATATGGATTACACGGTGGTCGACAACGTCTTTGCCATGGACCGGCCCGGCTGACAAGGGCGGCGCAGGAAACTCGGGAGAGTGCCGTGACAAGAATTGGCGTAAACCGTCATTCCGACTGCGGGGCTCGCCGCCGATGCGGTAACCCGTTGGTCAGCCTAGGAAAGAGGTCTTGCCTATGCGCCGAAACCTGATCCTGGCGAGCATCGCAGTCGCTACGCTGGTCGCCGCCGCTGCACCAGCCGAATCTCGTTCGCGGGTCGGTACGGAGGTCTATATCAGAGTCCACGGCCCATACCACTACCATGGCCCCGCCTACTATCCGCATTACCCGCGTTACTACTTTGCGCCTCGGCCCGTCTATTACACGCCACGGCCTGTCTATTACACGCCGCCGCCGATCGTTTACACGGCGCCGCCCGTCGGCGTGGTAATTCGCGAGGGCCGCGACTCTTCGGGCAACTATTGCCGCGAGTACCAGAGCACCGCTTCAATCGATGGCCGCCCGGTCCCTACCTACGGCACCGCGTGCCTGCGACCGGATGGCTCCTGGCAGATCGTCAACTGAAGACACTCCTGCCGTTGGCTTTAGGGAAGGCGGGGCTCGTCCCCGCCTTTTTCCTTACCAGGCAGCTGCAACCGCCATCGAGGCGGTGAAGGTCCAGCACAGCGCACGGCCGTCTCGCACCTATCGTCTTCGCCGCCTGTATGAGACCCGTCCGAGCCCGCTCGTTCCGCAGTCCCGGCCGCCTCCTTGCCGCACGCAGAAGCGCGTGCCTAGGATCTGCGTGGGGTGGGGCACGGTTTCCTGAGACAGCGCACTGCGCTACCGATCGTAAAGACGGAGGTAGAGCATGGACGGAAATGGGGCTGTCCCAGATAACTCGGTTATGGAGTTATCATGGGACGGATACGACGGAGCCGATTGGGGGTCTCGAAGCAGGATCGCCTGATCGAACATTTCGTAGCAGGAACGACGGCGCGTACCGCATCGAGTCTCTGCGGAGTGAACCGCAAGACAGGGGCGTTTTTCTTTCATCGCCTTCGTGAACTGATCGC
>VGEN01000250.1 GCA_016869285.1 Alphaproteobacteria bacterium | reverse complement strand
GCGAAGAACAAGGTCGAGGTCACCGTCGACTACATCCCGAGCCAGGGCAACAAGAACCTGCTGACCATCGCCGCCGAGGCCCAGGCCAAGGCCGGTCACGACATCATGGCGATGCCGACCTGGTGGCCGCATGCCCAGTCCGATCTGCTGGAGCCGACCAACGACATCATGGGCGAGCTGATCAAGAAGCTCGGCAACGTCAACGGCACCACCGAGTATCTCGGCAAGCTCGGCGACAAGTGGCTCGGCGTTCCGGCCACCATCGGCTCGCAGCTCAAGGGACCGTGCACGCGCATCGATCTGATGAAGCAGCATGCCGGCATCGACATCCAGGCGCTCTACCCGGCCGGCGCCCCGCCCAAGGCCGATAGCTGGAACTTCGATACCTTCCTCAAGGCGGCGGAAGCCTGCCACAAGGGCGGCAAGGCCTTCGGCATCGGCCTCGGCGAGACCTCCGACTCGGTCGACACCGCCGGCGCTTTCATGCAGAGCTTCGGTGCCCAGCTGGTCGACGCCAAGGGCAACATCACGGTCAAGTCCGATGCCGTGCGTCAGTGGCTCGAATACTCGGTCAAGCTCGCGAAGTTTTTCCCGGCCGATGCGCCGGCCTGGGACGACGCGTCGAACAACAAGTGGCTGGTCGCCGGCAACGGCGCGCTCATCATGAACCCGCCCTCGGCCTGGGCGGTCGCCAAGCGCGACGCGCCGCAGATCGCCGAGCAGTGCTGGACGCACGGCTTCCCGCAGGGAGCGAAGGGACGGTTCGCGCCCTTCCTGCCATATTTCTGGAACATCTGGAGCTTCTCGAAGAACAAGTCGGCGGCGAAGAGCCTGCTCGTCGCGATGTCGGAGCCGGATGCGATCGCGGCCTTCGTTGCGGCCTCGGGCGGCTACGACATCCCGGCCTTCGACAAGATGACGACGCTTCCGACCTGGGCGAACGAAGGCCCGCCCAAGGGCACGCTCTATCACTACCCCAACCCGCACAACCATCAGACGCTGTCGATCACCGCAGCCCCGGCGCCTCCGAAGATCGCGCAGCAGATCTACGTGCAGGCGACACCCACCAAGATGATCGTCCGTCATCTTCAGGGCGAACCCATGGAGAGGACCCTCGCCTGGGCCGAGCGCGAGGTCGAGGGCTTCCTCCGCTAACCCTCCTTGGAGCGGAACGTAAGCGCGCTGGAACCGGCCGCCTGGCAACAGGCGGCCGGCTTCGGCTTGAGGTAAGAGGCTTCCATGGTCGACGCCACCGCCAACGCCGCTGCCCAGCTCAAGCGCGTCAAGCCGGCGCCGCGCTCGCGCCTGCGACGGTTCTTCGAGAAGAAGTCGACGATCGCCTTCTTCATGGCGCTGCCGTTGATCATGCTGATCTTCACGCTGGTGATCTATCCAGCGTTCTACGCGATCTATCTGACGACGCTGAACAAGCGCATGACCGGCACCGCCTGGATGCGCAACTGCAGCTATCTGCCGGACTGGATCTGCACCTACATTCCTTTCGGCAATCTGCAGTTCCTGCTGACCCGCGAGACTTTCTGGATGGTGTTCTGGCAGTCCTGCCTGTTCGCCATCTCCGCGGTGATCTTCAAGGCGCTGATCGGCTTTATCGTCTCGCATTTCGTCCACAACGTGCCCTCGAAGGGCCAGCGCAAGTGGCGCGGCATGCTGCTGGTGCCCTGGGTGATCCCGGCGGCGATGAGCACGCTCGCCTGGCAATGGCTGTTCGACCCGTCCTACTCGGCCTTCAACTGGATCCTGGCGCAGTTCGACATCGAACGGATCTCCTGGACCGGCGTCGCCCCCTGGGCGCGCTTCTCGGTGATCCTCGTCAATATCTGGATCGGCGCCCCCTTCTTCATGATCATGTACCTAGCGGCGCTCAAATCGGTGCCCGACCAGCTCTACGAGGCGGCCGAGATCGACGGCGCCAACTGGTGGCAGCGCATCTGGTACGTGACGCTGCCGATGATGCGCAACATCATCGCGATCACGGCGCTGTTCTCGACCATCGTCACCTTCGCGAATTTCGACATCGTGCGCATCCTCACCGCCGGCGGGCCGTTGGATAAGACGCATCTGTTCGCGACATGGGCGTTCCGTCTCGGCATCGAGGGCGGCGACATTCCGCTCGGCGCCACGGTGTCGCTGTTCATGGTGCCGATCCTCGCGGTCGCCGCCGCCTTCATCTTGCGCGACATCACGAGGCGAGGGAACGAAGCCTGATGACCGGCACCACCATCGACAAGGCGGGGCCGTCCCGCGCCGCGCCGAAATACGGCAGCATGAAGCGCGACCGCCTGTGGGCGCTGCGCTGGTCCTATTTCTTCCTGACCCTCTTCGCCATCTTCTTCCTGATCCCGCCGATCTACATGTTCATCACCTCGCTGAAGACCTCGGCGGAGATCTCGGCGGCGAAGAATCCCTGGTGGGTGTTCAACCCCACCTTGAGCAACTACATCGAGCTTCTGGGCTCGCCGATCTACCTCAACTTCTTCAAGAACTCGGCGATCGTCTCGGTGTCGGTGGTGGTCATCACCATGCTGATCGCGATCCCGGCCGCGTTCGCGCTGTCGCGCATGCGTTTCTGGGGCTCGGCGACGCTGGCGACCGGCGTGTTCCTGACATACCTGATCCCGGAGACGCTGCTGTTCCTGCCGCTGTTCAAGATGTTCGCCGTCTTCAACGAGCTGACCGGAATTCAGCTTCTGAACCGCTGGTGGGTGCTGCTCGTCGTCTACCCGACGCTGACCGTACCCTTCTGCACCTGGATCATGATCGGCTACTTCGCCTCGATCCCGAAGGAGCTCGACGAGGCGGCGATCATCGACGGCGCCAGCTGGATGCAGACGCTGATCCGCATCTTCGTGCCGGTGGCACTGCCCGGCATCATCGCCGCCACCATCTTTGCCTTCACCGTCTCCTGGGCGCAGTTCCTCTATCCCATTGCCTTCACTACCTCGATCGACCAGCTCGTGCTGCCCGTCGGCATCATCACCACGCTGATCAAGGGCGACGTCTTCAACTGGGGACAGATCATGACCGGGGCGCTGCTCGGCGCGGCGCCGCCGCTGATCATCTATGCCTTCCTGATGGATTACTACATCGCGGGCCTGACCGCCGGCGCGACCAAAGGCTGAGGGGAACGAGAGCAGCATGGCCGAAGTATCGATTCGCAAGGTCGTCAAGCGCTACGACAATGTCGAGGCCGTGCGCGGCATCGACCTCGAGATCAAGGACCACGAGTTCGTCGTTCTGGTCGGCCCCTCCGGCTGCGGCAAGTCGACGACGCTCCGCATGATCGCCGGCCTCGAGGAGATCACCGAGGGCGAGATCGCCATCGACGACATCGTCGTCAACGACGTGCCGCCGAAGGACCGGGACATCGCCATGGTGTTCCAGAACTACGCGCTCTACCCGCACATGACCGTGGCCGAGAACATGTCCTTCGGGCTGCGCCTCAAGCGCTATCCGAAGGCCGAGATCAAGGCCAGGGTCGACGAGGCGGCGCGCATCCTCGACATCTCCGAGCTTCTCGACCGCAAGCCGAAGGCGCTTTCCGGCGGCCAGCGCCAGCGCGTCGCCATGGGCCGCGCCATCGTTCGCAATCCCAAGGTCTTCCTCTTCGACGAGCCCTTGTCGAATCTGGACGCCAAGCTCCGCGTGCAGATGCGCATCGAGATCAAGCGCGTGCACCAGAAGGTGCGCACCACGACGGTCTACGTCACCCACGACCAGGTCGAGGCGATGACGCTGGCCGACCGCGTCGTCGTCATGAATCACGGGCTGATCGAGCAGGTGGGCCCGCCCAACGATCTCTATCATGCGCCGGCGACCCGCTTTGTCGCCGGCTTCATCGGCTCGCCGGCGATGAACTTCATTCCGGTCCGCCTCGAGGCTGAGGGCGATGGTCTCTCGACCAAGCTTCCGAACGGCGCGAGCCTGCCGATCCCCGCCGAGCGGGCGCAGCGTTATCGGGCGATCGCGGCCAACGGCAAGCTGTCGCTGGGCTTGCGGCCCGAGCACATCACCGAGCTTCGACCGGAAATGGGGCCGGGCGTGGTGCAGATCACCGTGCCGGTCGACGTCACCGAGCCGATGGGCATGGAGACGCTGGTCTACTTCAAGCTTGACGGCGCCGAGCTCTGCGCCCGCGTCAGCCCCAAGGCCGGCATCCGCGAGGGCACCTCCGCCCAGCTCGCCGCCGACCTCAACAACATGCACATCATCGACGAGACGACCGGCCGGGTCGTCTAATTTCTTATTCGGCCGCGCGCGGCAAGTGGCGGCGCAGCAGGCGCAACGCCTCGGCGACGACGTCTGGATGGTCCGAGGCGTGCTGGATGTCGTACCCAACCGGGTCGCCATCCTCGCCGAGGTCGATCGCCTACTCCCGCGCATCGTCAACCTGACTGTCCACGCCTTTTTCCGGCCGCAGCTTGACATACATGCTGTCAGTGACTGGGTCTTAGACGATCGGGGCGAGGGTCAGGTCGGTCATGGTTCGAAATTGCGATCGTAAAAGGTGTTGTGCACCGCCTCCGCATCGGCAAGCGTCACGACACGAAAACATCTAGAGCATTTTCCGATCATTCTGGTTCATAGCCTGAGTTTCGAAAGTAGTTGGCGCATTCGTGTGGTGTGAAGGCGTCGAGAGCGTCAGCGATGGCCTGCCATAGGGCGTCCTTGGTTCGTGCGGCCACCTTTCGCAGATAGGCCTTCAGCTTGGCAAAGGCTTGCTCGATTGGGTTGAAGTCCGGGCTATAGGGAGGCAAGAACAAGCGCGTCGCGCCTGCCGCCTCGATGGCTTCGCGCAC
>VGEN01000249.1 GCA_016869285.1 Alphaproteobacteria bacterium | reverse complement strand
GCCGCCGTTTGCCCGGATGCCGCTCTCATCCGCTTGCTCGCCGGCGCGCTTCGACCCGCCGCTCCATGACCGACGGGGCCGATGCCCCGAAAACACCCGTTCCCTCAATCCCAAACCAATAACCCGACACCCGACAAACCAACCCGCGATGAAAAAGGCGCAACGACAAAGCATGCCATCTGATCGCCTTCCATCGCCGCAATTCAAATCATGCTCGCCCGTGAATAGGCCGGGCTAAAGGCTCAAGGCGGGCAACGCCTGTCCTCCTATTTCAACATTGATCGGGACATCCCCATGCTTAGAGGCCGTTGGATTTGAGGTCCCTCCCTCCGCCAGTAACATGCGAGAAACCCCGTAAAATGGGCATTTCTCGAAAGGCGTCCCGGCCGTACCCATCTTTCTACCCATCTTTTCGATGCGGAAAGTAGGGGCTCAGTCGTCGCCTTGCAGCGCCTCAAGTACCGCCTTCGGCCGGCGCTCGATCACGCGCAGGAGCACGCGCGCCGCGCCGGTCGGCTGCCGCTCGCCCTGTTCCCACTTCTGCACCGTCTTGAGCGGGCAACCGAAGGTCGCCGCGAACCGGCTCTGACTGAGCCCGAGCTTCTTGCGGGCCGCCTTCACGTCCACGGCCGCGATGCGGTGCGCGACGCCCCGGCTCTTGTCGCCCTCGGCGTAGGCCAGCGCGTCCTTGAGCCCGGCCATGATGCCCTTAGCTGCCTTGCTTACCATCGCCTCATCCCTTCCTGTATGTCGCCGCAATTCGAGCGGCGCCCTTCGCCAGATAGTCCCGGTCGGCCTTGCTCAGATTGGCGCGCTCGCTCTTGGCGAACACTTCCAAGAGGAAAACCGGAGCGTGGTCCGAATAGAGGTAATAGACGACGCGGACCCCGCCGCTCTTGCCCTTCGATCCGACCGCAAAGCGGATCTTGCGAAGTCCGCCGGTCCCTTTCAGAAGCACGCCAGCAAACGGCTCCGCCGCAATCGCCGCCACCAGCTCGGCCCGCTCGCCATCGCTCATGACCTTGCGAGCGCGGCTTAGGAAGTGGTCGGTTTCGACGACGGTTTGCACCCGCTATATATACCCCATTGGGGTATGGGGTTCAAGGGTGCGCGCTGTGACAGATCGAGGCTAATCGCCGCTGATCCGACGTTTAGGATCGCTGGGCCGCTGCTTGACTTGCTCACGGACGGGTGATCTGCTTCTTGTAACGCACATTTTGAATTGAAGCGGGAACAGCGCATGTCGCGTCCGTATCCCGCGCTCGAAGGAGGCTAGTCGCGACTTAAACTCTAGGGAGACCGATCATGAAGACGATGCGTAGAAGCGTGCTTGGTGCTCTTGCATTCGGCGTCCTTTCCGCCTCGCTCGGCTGGTCGCCGGCAGCGGAAGCCCAGCAGCAGCAGCAGCAAAGCGTCCTTTCCGAAGTCCTCAAACGCGGCGTGCTCCGCATCGCCACGATCGGCGGCAATCCGCCCTACAGCTCCCTCGATCCGTCCGGCAAGCCCGTCGGCTACGATATCGACATCGCCAACCTGCTCGCCGAGCAGCTGAAGCTGAAGCCCGAGTTCATCGTCGTCGACGTGCCCGGCCGCATCACCGCGCTCCAGACCCGCCGCGCCGACGTAACCTTCGCCAACTTCACCGCCAACGTCGAACGCTCGAAGGTGATCGCCTTCACCGATCCCTACGTCGTCGTCGGCAGCATCTACATGGTGAAGAAGGATTCGCCGATCCAGACGGTCGAGCAGCTGAACGATCCTAAGTACAAGATCGGCTTCGCCCGCGGCGGCACCGCCGAAGGGATCAGCGCGCTGACCGCGCCGAAATCGCAGAAGGTCCGCTTCGACACTGTCGGAGACGCCTATCTCGCGATGCAGTCCGGCCAGGTCGACTCCCAGCTGCAGGACAGCCTGCAGAACGCCTCCTATATGGCGAAGGACGGCGACAAGTATCGGAACCTGCCGGGCAACTGGAGCTACGAGGAAATCTCGATCGGCCTCCCGGCAGGCGATTTCGACTGGTGGCGGGTGCTGAACATCTTTGTAAAGAACTTCAATGCATCCGGCGAGAACGCGCGGCTTTTCAAGAAGTGGTTCGGCTACGAGATGCCTGCGGTTCAGCAGAAGTACTGACCCCCGGACCGGGCCGTCGCGGACGACGCGCGACGGCCCGCCCTTTTTATAGGTCAGCGCACAGACTCTCCGTAGCGAATGTACGAGTTCGCCCTCGCCGGCCTGCTGCCGTATACCGGCCCGTTGCCGCGCGCGATCGTACTGACGCTTTGGCTCAGTACGCTCTCGATCCTTCTCTCGGTCGCGGTCGGCGTGCTTGGCGCGCTCTGCCGCACCTCGACCAGCCTGGTCCTCCGCTGGATCGGCGGCGCCTATGTCGAGGTGCTGCGCAACATCCCGCTTCTGGTCGTGATCTACCTGATCTTCTTCGGGCTGGCGCAGGTGGGCTTGCGCGTCGACGGCTTCAACTCGGCGCTGATCGCCCTCACGCTCAATGCCGGCGCCTATATGACCGAGATCTTCCGCGGCGGCCTGATCGCGATCCCGCGCGGCCAGTACGAGGCGGCGCGCTCCCAAGGGATGACCGCCTTCCAGCTCTATCGCTACGTCGTCTTCCCGCAGGTCTTCCGCATCATCTACGCGCCCTTGGGCAACCTGATGATCGGCATCGTCATCGGCTCCTCGCTGGCATCCGTGATCGGCGTCGAGGAGGTGACGACATGGATGCGCCGCGCCGGCGACGAGACCTTCCGCTACATGGAGTCGTTCCTCGCGGTCGGCGTGATCTACGTGGTGCTGGCGCAGACGATCAACATTGGCCGCATCGTCACCGGCCGCTGGCTCTTGTCGCGCGCGCCGATCGGGCACCGCCGGTGAGCTCCCAGGTCGCAGCCTACTGGTACGTGTTTCTCAAGGGCGTGGGCATCACGCTCTGGATCAGCTGGCTTGCGCTGATCCTCGGCGGGGCCGTGGGGTTGGTGATCGGCCTTCTCCGGATCGCGCCCTGGGCCGCCGTCCGCTGGGCGGCGATCGTCTACATCGAGGTGTTCCGCTCGGTGCCGCCGCTGGTGCTGTTTTTCGGCTGCTTCTACGGGCTCTCCTACGCGATGAAGCTCGATCTCTCGCCGTTCTCGGCGGCGACGATCGCGCTGACGCTGACTGCCAGCGCGCTGATGGCCGAGGTGGTCCGTGCCGGCATCGAGAGCGTGACCCGCGGCCAGTGGGAGGCAGCTCTTTCCCAGGGCATGACTTACCCGCAGGTGTTCCGCTACGTGGTCTGGCCGCAGGCGATCCGCGTCATGCTGCCGCCATCGGTCGGCGTCTACATCTCGACGCTGAAGGATTCCTCGCTTGCCTCGATCATCGGCTATGTCGAACTGACCAAATCCGGCCTGCTGGTGCGCGAGTCGACCGGCATCAGTTTCGAGGTGCTGCTGATCATCGCTATCCTCTATTTCGTCATTAACTACTCGATCTCGCTGGTCGGTGCGGCGCTCGAGAGAAGGTTCAAGTATGTCCACTGACCCCGCATCGCCGGTGCTCCGCATCGAAGGCCTGGTCAAGCGCTACGGCCCGCATCTGGTCATCGACGGCGTTGATCTGGATGTCACTGCCGGGCAGGTCGTCGTTTTCGTCGGCCCCAGCGGCACGGGCAAGTCGACGCTGCTCCGCTGCGTCAACGGGCTCGAGGACATCCAGGGTGGCCGCATCCTGTTCGAAGGCCAGCCGGTGCTCTCGCGCTCGAGCGCGATCCATGCGGTGCGCCGGCGAATCGGCATGATCTTCCAGAGCTTCAACCTCTACCCGCACCTGACCGCTCTGCAGAACGTCACGTTGGCGCCGGTCAAGGTGCTGGGCGAACCTTCGAAGGAGGTCGAGGAGCGGGCCCGCGGCCTCTTCCGCAAGGTCCGCCTCGAGCATCGCGCGCATGCCTTCCCGAGCCAGCTTTCGGGCGGCGAGCAGCAGCGGGTTGCGATCGCGCGTGCGCTGGCGATGAACCCGCATCTCCTGATGTTCGACGAGCCGACCTCGGCGCTCGATCCAGAGACCGTCGGCGACGTGCTGGCGGTGATGGAAGACCTCGCCCGCGAGGGCCGCACCATGCTGGTGGTCACCCACGAGATCGGCTTCGCCCGCCACGTCGGCGATCGCATGATCTTCATGGACGGCGGTAAGATCGTCGAAGACCGGCCGCCCGAGGAGATGATCGCGAACCCGGAGAATCCCAGGACCAGGCAGTTCCTGGGCTCGATCCTGCATCATTAATCGGCTCCTCGACGTTTGGCGTGGAATCGGGGTGGAACGGACCAGCGGAGGGGGCGCAGCTCCTTGCTCCAGCTGACATGGTGGGAAAGGTTTGCAGCAGTGCACAGCACCTTGGAAAGCAAGCCTTTTCAGACACCCACGACGATCATCGGGTCGCCTGCGCGCCATGCAGACAAGGCTTCCGGCGTTGAGGTCACGGGTCGCCAGGAATACTTGGGCGGCGAGGTTTTGGACCAGCAGCGTGCGCCCGAGGCCCAAGTTTGTCGCGGGTGCTGTCCAGAATCTTTCGCACATTTGATCAGGCGGCGGCTCCGGATTGTGGGACCTGCGGCTGATAGAGTGGCCGCATGTTCATGTAGCACCTGGCTGACCACGCCGATCCTGCGATATAGCGCAGCCGCGCAGCCGCCAAGTTGAGACAGGACTGACCATCAGGGAAGGCACCGACGACACGGGTTCGTCGGCGGATCTCTTTCATGATCCGCTCGAGTGGGTTGTTGGTGCGGATCTTCTGCCAGTGGATGTCTGGGAAGGCGAAGTAGGTCA
>VGEN01000248.1 GCA_016869285.1 Alphaproteobacteria bacterium | reverse complement strand
CCCAGTGGCTGATCGCAAAGAACGACTACCGAAGTCCAAACGACGCCAGAACCGCTTGGGATCAGAGCGCGTTCAGGCTGGCCGCTTAACTCCTACCTTGTGTCCAGATATCCGGGTGCAGTACAGCGGCCCCAATTCCCGCCGAAAGCAACGCAGGTGATCCAGCAGCGGACATTGTCGTAGTATCCATCAAATCCCTGCTGGATGGTCGGGTCTCGATGTTGCGGCGTCTTACACTGTGTCTGCTGCTTGCCCTGGTCGCGGCATGCCAAGGGGTTGTCCCTCCCCAGTCTTCCGACGACCGGTGCGCGGGGCTGCGCGACGACCGCGCGGTCGCCACAGCGATCGGGCAGAGTCTCGAGCGCCTCGGGCGTCTCCACGACGAGCGGCTGCTGAGCAATGACGATCTCTGCACGATGCCCCGGCAGTACCTTGCTCGGGCCGTGCGGCGGCTCGACTTGGCCAAGCCCGATCGTCCCGGCGAGTGGGCGAGATGGCGGGCCATGGGCCTCCGCGACGACTCCGGCGAGATCAGGGCGGACGGCCTCGGGACGGCGCTGGCGCAACGGAGCGCGATGCTGGCGCAGAGCACCGCCCGCGGCGTCGCTGCACCGGCCGCCGGCCTCGATGCGACGCGCTGGAGCTCGATCGGGCCCCTCAACATCCCGGGGCGGGTGCGTGCGATCGCTATCCATCCGAGCGACGGCAACAAGATCTGGATCGGTGGCGTCGCCGGCGGCATCTGGAAGACGACCGACGGCGGATCGAGCTGGCGCGCTCTCAACGACTTCTCGGCGAATCTCGCGATCACCTCGATCGTGTTCGACGGCGCCAACCGCGATATCATGTACGCCAGCACCGGCGAGGGGTTCTTCAATGCCGACGCCATCCGCGGCGGCGGCGTCTTCAAGTCGACCGATGGCGGCCAGACCTGGATCCGCCTGACCTCGACCGACCCGGCCAGCAGCAGCGTCTGGTACTACGTCAACCGCCTGGCGACCCATCCGACCACCTCGGGAATCCTGCTTTCAGCAAATCGCGGTTCCGGCGTCTATCGCAGCACCGACGGCGGCGCGACCTGGACGCGCGTGCTCGTGCCGTCCAGAACCTACGCCTACGCCTATCAGGTCGCCTTCGACCCCAACAACGGCAACAACGCGATTGCCGGGATGGGGTCCGGCCGCATCGCCTATTCGACCGATGCCGGCGCCACCTGGACCACGACGACGATCGTCAGCACGGGCAGCAGCTTCAGCGGCCGGGTCGAGGTCGCCTACGCTCCCTCGACCTCGGGCATGGTCTACGCCTCGGTGCAGAATTCGAGCACCGGCGCGGTCTACCGCTCCAGCAACGGCGGCGCTTCCTGGAGCCTACGCTCTTCGTCGGGCCATCTTCAGAACGGCCAGGGCTGGTACGACAATGCCATCTGGGTCTCGCCGGTCGATTCCAACCTCGTCGGCGGCGGCGGCGTCGACCTTTTCCGCTCGACGAATGGCGGCACCAGCTTCACGCAGATCTCGGCCTGGTTCCGATGGCCGAACTCGCCGCACGCCGACCAGCACGCAATCGTCGGCCACCCCAGCTTCGACGGCTCCAGCAACCTGACCGTCTTCGTCGGCAATGACGGCGGCGTCTGGAAGTCGACCAATATCTCGACCGCGACATCGAGCTCCTCATCCTCGAACACCTGGTCTTCGATCTCGACCGGAATCGTAACGACGCAGTTCTACGGCGGCGCGGCCTCGGCGAGCGGGACGCGCTTGACCGGCGGCACTCAGGACAATGGTTCGCTCAGCGCAGCCGGCACGACCACCTGGACGCAATTCTTCGGCGGCGATGGCGGGTTTTCCGCGATCGATCAGACCGACTCCAACTACGTCTATGGCGAGTACGTCTACGCCTCCGTGCACCGGTCATCGGATGGCGGCACCAACTCAGATGGCTACATCTGCAGCGGCATCTCGGATGCCGACTCCAGCTCCTGCGGCGGCACCGGCGAGGCCAACTTCATCTCCCCCTTCATCCTCGATCCCAACAGCCAGTCACGGATGCTGGTCGGCGCCAACCGGCTGTGGATCAGCGACAACGTCAAGGCATCGACCCCGAGCTGGCGCGCTGCGAAGAGCGCCTCCTCCTCGTCGGGGAACTACATCAGCGCGATCGCCGTCGCGAGCGGGAACTCAAACCTGATCTGGGTCGGGCACAACAACGGCGAGGTCTACAAGACCACCGACGGGACGGCGACCTCGCCGACCTGGACTTCGGTGTCGATCGGCCTATCACGCCAGGTCATGCGCATCCTGATCGATGCCTCCGACTCCAACACCGTCTATGTCAGCTTCGGCGGCTACTCCTCAGGCAATCTCCGCAAGACGACGGATGGCGGCACGACCTGGACCAATGTCTCGAGCGGCCTGCCGGAGGCGCCGATCCGCGGCATCGCCCGCCATCCGAGCAATGCGAGCTGGGTCTATGTCGGCACCGAGGTCGGCGTCTACTCTTCCGAGGATGGCGGCAGCATCTGGTCGACGACCAATGACGGGCCGGGCGCCGTCTCGATCGACGAGCTCTTCTTCGCCGGCTCGACGACGACGCTGGTCGCAGCGACGCATGGGCGCGGCATGTTCCAGGCCAGCCTCTCCTCTTCGAGCACGACCGCGACGCCCGAGACCGGCTGGTGGTGGAACTCGAGCGAGTCCGGCCGCGGCTTCTCGCTCGAGGTCAGCGGCAACAACCTGTTCTTCGCCGGATACCTCTATTCCACCAACGGCAAGCCGATCTGGTACATCTCTCTGGGGGCCCGTGCCTCGAACGGCGTCTACCAGGGCACGCTGCAGCAATTCTCCGGCGGCCAGACCCTCGACGGCAGCTATCAGGCGCCGAGCTTTGTCGGCTCGGTCGGCACCATGACGCTTGCCTTCGACACAACAACCTCCGGCCGGCTGACCTGGCCCGGCGGCACGATCTCGATCGCGCGCTACGACATCGTGACCGGCGGCGTCACCGCCGGACCCAATGCCGGGATGCCGCAGAAGGGATGGTGGTGGGGCTCCACCGAAAGTGGACGCGGCTACTTCATCGAGGTGCAGGGCTCGACCCTGTTCCTGGCGAGCTACATGTACGATTCGACCGGGCAGGCCGTCTGGTACATCTCGCCGGGCGCCATGACCTCGACCAGCCTCTACAGCGGCACGCTGACCGAGTACCGCGGCGGGCAGGTCCTCGGTGGTTCCTACAACGCGCCGACGACGAGCTCCAATGTCGGCACTATCACGCTCTCCTTCTCGAGCCAGACGACGGCGACGCTGACGCTGCCGAACGGCAATACCGTCGCGCTCACCCGCTACACCTTCTGAGTCCGCCCGGCCGCGTAAATAGTAAGAGTACCCCCTTGTCGAGAGCGAAAGCCGCTGGCTAAGGTGACGGTTCGCTGCGAGCGGCCATTTCTGGGGGAGCGACCATGACTGTTATCGACGTCCACACTCACATGCTGAGCGAGCCCTGGCTCAAGCTGCTCAAGGAGTACGGGCCGCCGCGTTACGAGGTGCGGCCGAGCAAGGATGCCGCCTACGGCATCCATCTCGACGGTGCCCCGTTCATGACGCCGCAACCCGGTCATTGGGACTACAAGCTGCGCCTGAAGGAGATGAACAAGGCGAAGGTCGACCTCGCCATCGTCTCGCTGACCTGCCCCAACGTCTATTTCGGACCCGGCGAGATCAGCCTCAAGGCGGCGCAGATCGCCAATGACGAGATGGCCGAAGCGCAGCGCACCTATCCGGACCGCATCCGCTTCCTCTGCTCGCTTCCCTGGGAATATCCGGATCTGGCGGTGAAGGAACTCGAGCGCGCAACCAAGGCTGGCGCCGTCGGCGTTATGGTGTTGGCAAACATCGGCGGCGCGTCGCTGACCGATCCGAAATTCGCGCCGATCTGGGCGGCGATCGACCGCAAAGGGCTGCCAGTGCTGGTGCACCCGACAGCGCCGCCGGGCACGCCCGTGCTCGACATGCGCGCCTACAACCTGATCGCCTCGGTCGGTTTCATGTTCGACACATCGCTGGCGGTATCGCGCATGATCTTCGACGGCTTCTTCGAGCAGTACAAGAAGGTGAAGATCATCGTCGGCCATGCCGGCGCGACGCTGCCCTATCTCGTCGGACGCCTCGACACCTGCTTCGACAATATGAACGCGGCGCGGATCAAGATCTCGAAGCGCCCATCCTACTACATGAAGCGCATCTGGTACGACGCCGTCACCTACCGGCCGGAGTCGCTGAGGATGTGTCTCGATGTCGGCGGCGAGGACAAGGTCATGTACGGCTCCGACTACCCGCACAACATCGGCAGCATGAAGGGCTGCCTCAAACGCGTGAACGACCTGCCGGCCAAGCTGGCCAAGAAGGTCCGTTCGGCCAATGCGGAGAAGATCTTTAGGCTTTGAGGCTCAGAAAAGAGAAAATCGTTCTCGAAAGGTCGCGACATGTCAGATTGACTATTATAGCATGTCATCTTCTGCGAGGGAGATGACATGGCCAATCCCTTTACCGACCATCCGCGTGCCGTGGGCGAAACCTATCTCGAGCATAGCCGAGTCGCCGGCTCCGTCGGCTTCAAGATGGTCGGCGCCGGGCTCGCCTGTCTCGTGCACGCGATTTTCCCGTTCCTCTTCGTCACGACCGGATCGCGCGCCATCCTGACGCTCCACGCCAAGATCACCTCCGGCCGCCGCAGGCAGATCGCCGAGGGCGTGCTCGCCGAACTCAAGATCGCGAACGCCGACTGAGCAGCGGCCTCAGCCGCCCTTGACTCCGCCGGCGGTCAGGCCGCCGACGATCTCCTTCTGGATGAATAGGGTCAAGATCAGGACCGGCGCGGTCACCAGCAGC
>VGEN01000247.1 GCA_016869285.1 Alphaproteobacteria bacterium | reverse complement strand
CCAGATCGCGGTGCCCACGCGCCTTGATCCGGATGACGCAGAAGCCATTGTCTTCATTGTGGAAGGTGACGCGCTCGACCAGGCCGGCCAGGACCTCCTGGGTTGATGGTTCGGCTTGGGGGTTCATGCCGGCGCCATCATCCAAAAAGCGCAGCGTTCAAGCTGGCGGCAAGTCTGATGCTGGCCGTCTCGATCGATGTGATGCGCTCGAAAGTCAAAAGCTAGCCTTTCTTGCAATCAAGAATCCTGCATGGACCTCAGATGTTTCGGCTGTCATAGGCCCAGTGCAGCAAGGCCTGTCGCTGGCGCGGCCTGCAAAAAGGATCACCCGGCTCGCAGTTCTGTCTGATCTGCGCGATGTGTCGTCGAAACGCCTTCCAGCGCTTGATCTGGCGATTGTCTTCCTCGGGCATCCGCCGCCCCATGAAGTAGCGGCAATACCATTGGAACCAGCCGCGCGGATCGTCGTCGTGAAGCCAACCGTTCCGACGCCACACCGATAGAGGCTGGCTCGCATCAACACCGAAATAATTGAGGGTGTCGTTTCTGCCTGCCAGCGAGAGCTTGGCGCGCGTGAACCAGCTCGAGGGAAATTCCTTTCGGCAGTCGGTCATGTACTTGCCGCCGAAAACACCAAGCGCCAGTATTTCCTTAGGCGTCAGCTCGGGCTTGAACTCCGGATCAAAATTGCGTCCGATTGGTTCTGCCAGGACGTAACGGTAGCCCCGCTGCATCTTGTCGTTGACGATCACAAGCTTGCCTCGGCGCCGCTTGATGGCCTCAACTTGATTTCCGGATTTGCGTTGAACCATTCGCTTGCACTTCATTTCGTGGAAGGTTGATCTGGCGCGCAGTCTGGTTTTCCGTGCTCGACCAAGATCAATTCTTCCACGGGAAACCCGAGGCCCCGCGCCAGGTCGACCAAACGGTTCCTGATATCGGCAGAGAGCTTCGGCTGGCGTGCCAGGATCCAGAGATATTTGTGTGACGGGCCCGATACCAAGGCCCAGCCGTAATCTTGCTGGTCGAGTGCGAAGACGTGATACCCGCCGGCAAACGGCCAGAAGAACGTCACGGAGAGGCTGGCCGTGTCTCGTGCGCCTTGAAATACGGCGCGACCATCAGCCTCCTTCCAGCGGCACTTCTTTCGATCGAAGCCACGGTTGAGTACGCTGACAGACCCATCGTCGCGAAGCGTGTAGGTCGCCGTCACGTTCGTTAGTTCGCGCTCGAAGCTGTGGTCGAGGCGCATGATCTCGAACCACTCGCCTTTGTATCGTTGTACATTGAAGGGGCGCACCGGTTCGACGTTGTCGGGCCTGCCCGTGCACCCAGCTAACACCGCTAGAATTGTCGCGACACATATCGGCCGAAGACTGGCAAGAGCGCCGCCCATGATTCCGTTGACACGGAACGCCTTGCTGTTGGTGAAGTCTCTCATTTGTGCAGCCGCCAGTCCCACGGCATCTCGAATGTGCCCGACCAGAGTTGTAGCCCCGCGCGATGAGCGTTCTCCTCATCGGCCGCGTAGTCGAACGAGTATTTGCGATAGGCAATCGCCCAGCCGCTGGTGACCATCCAGCGATTGAGGTCCTCGGCGCGCTTGAAGCAGACTGCGATGATCCGACGGTAGCGGTCGTGACCATGCGGCTCGCAGCGGATAGTGGCGGTACCGATGTGGTCGGCGAGCGCGAGCGAGGCTTGCTGGCCGCAGCGCCATGAGGTGCCGTCAGGGCGGGTGCATCCCTGACGGCTCTCAGGCGCGTCGATACCGTGCAGACGGATGCGCTGGCCGTGGATCTCGATGGTGTCGCCGTCGATCACGGTGGCGATGCCCACGACTGCCGACTCGCCGATGGCATCTGAGTTGAGGCCAAGGATCAGCGACAAAGCGAGGACGGCGGCCTTCATGGCAGCTTCGCCTATTCTTGGCTTCGTCGCATCGCCGACAACAGCGGCCGGTGCTTCAGCTGTCGGTCGATCGCGTCATCCAGGCTCCTCTCGGACTCCGCCATCTGCGCCTCGTCGATCTCGCCGCGTATCAGCGCGAAGCGCAGCAGCAGGCGGAAGGTCACGATCACATCGCCCAGGCAATAGGTGGCGACGTCATCGAGCTTCCCAGCATTGACGACGCTCTCCATCTTCGAGCCGTCGATGCCGTCGAGCTTTGCCGGGATGTCCAGAAGCGCTGCCATCTCGCTCAGGCTCGGTCGCGTCGAGGCGCCAAATCCTGAGAGCATGTCGCAAAGGTCGATGTGGTCCCAGCCGAAGCGATGCCAGTAGTCGCGCCCTGAGCCTCGAAACATCCCGGGCACCGCGACGCTTTGCGCCAGCGCGCGATAGCGCAGCACCGGCAGGTCGAAGCCGCCGCCATTGAAGCTGACCAGCATCGGGCCCTTGCCGCCGTCCAAGGGTAGGCTGGCCACGAAGTCGGCAATCAACCTGGCCTCGGTCTTGTCGCCGATGTGTCGGGCGCCGAGGTTGCGGACGATGAAGGGGCCGTCATGCTCGCGCCGGGCAAACACGGCGCCGATACAAACGATGCGGTGAAAGGGCGGCTTCAAGAACGTCTCGCGCGGATCCTGATCGGCGCGCACGTATTTTTCGCCGACAGCCTGGCGTACCTCGGCGTCCGGGGTCTCGGTACCGAGGCTCAGCAGCCGGCGCGCCATGTCGAGATCGGGAACCGTCTCGAGGTCGAACACCACGTAGTCGGTCATGACACCGAATACCGCCCGGCCAGCCGGGGTTCTAGAAGCTTGTCAGGCATGGATCTCTTGGGCCTGGAAGAATCGATTCGACAGCGCCTCGATGAGAACATAAAGTGAACATTGATGCTTCGCAAGCGGCCCATTTCATGCCCCCTCGCGAGGCCGGAAAGCCCTGGAGTGAGCCAATGACGTTCGGAGACTACAGGCAATCGATCCGGATCGGACAATGACCATCGAGGTTGCTTATCCGTGCGTCCGGGGCAGCCTGGAGCCGCGGGCTTTGACCGCCAGGCAGATCTGGACGATCGCCGAGCAGGTGCGCCGACAGTTCCTTCCGCGCTACGGCAAGCCGTCGGTCGATGTCGATCGCCTGATGCTGGCGTCCCGAAGCATGAAGGTGAACGGCGTCGCCGTCGCCGCCCATTGGGATTTCAATCTTCAGGTCCGGGACAAGGATGGACGCGAGGCACTGGGGATGACGGAGGTCAATCGGGCCTTGTCGGGCGTGGTGATGATCAGCCTGAACACCGAGCTGATCGCTGAGCGCGATTATCTCAAGCGCTCGACTCTGGCCCACGAACTCGGCCATGCGCTGTTCGACGGCCCGTCGATGCTGAGGACGGCCGGTCAGCCGGCATTCTGTATGGTGACGCCGGATGAAGCGCATCTGGCAACGAGGACGAGCGGGGGCGGGGACTGGCGGGAGTTTCGGGCCAACGAGTTCATGGGCGCCTTGCTGGTGCCGAGACCACTGCTGCACCGCGAGCTCGTACGCCGGTCGATCGCGCTCAGTCTGCCGCTGCTGGACCGGGGTGAGGACCAGCCCGTCCTTCGGGCCGCCGGCGATCCCGTGCGGGTCGAGGAACTGCTGTTCGACCTAGCGGAGCGCTTCGGGGTTTCCACCGCGTTCATCGGATCGCGCCTCCGGCGCTACGCGCTGGTCCAGTAGATATCGAAGTCCCCCGATCGCGGTTGCTGTCGTCTGTCCGACGCGAGGGGTCGAAAGGAGAGAGCTATGCCGCTACCGCTGAAGCCGTGGTTCCGCGTTGCCGAGATCGCCGAACGATGGGGCCTCACCGCCGGCGATATCGAGGACTATGCGCTGGATGAGCAGCTTGAGCTCTCGGTGCTGATGGTCGGGGTTGCGGTAGAAGAGGGCGTTCCACTGCCAAGCGGCGATGGTGGGAAGCCGGCGATGTCGGAAGGCCAGATCATGCTGAATGGGCCGCAGCGGCTGCTCCGCGTCAGCCTGCTGGAGATTGTCCGTAACGGTCAGGCGGAGATCCACCGCTTTGGTCCGACACAACCCGGTGGCTACGTCCGTTTACCGCGCGAGACACCACCGAAGCTCGTGAGGCGTGAGGACCTGCTGATGACGCGGGCGGAACGCGATCGCTTCGAGCAGGAGCATGGTCTCGGGCCGAAGGTCCTCCCGGCCATCCCTCTGCCGGCGGTGCTTCAGCATGAGAGCGACTTCCGTGTGCTGTACTTCCGCGGCGAGACCTGGAACCTCGGGCCGATGCAGGCTTCCGTCGTTCGTCAGCTGCACGAAGCATGGAGCGCGGGCCAACACTGGATGTCCGGCAAACAGCTGTTGACCAAGGCCGGCGCCAACACGCTCCGCATGCGCGATCTGTTTAAGACCCATCCGGGCTGGCAGACGCTCTTGCTGTCTGACGGACGAGGGCACTACCGGATCAATCTGCCTATTGAACGGATCCGCCTGTTCAGGCGCGCGTGGCCGCAGTCATTTTCCACCAGTGGGATCCAGGCGGACAAAGCTCGCGCCCGAGTGCTGCTTCGCGATGGCAGGGCCGGGTAGGTCTCCAAGGCGCCAGGAACGGACATAGGCGGGCTTTCGATCCGGAACGCAGGTATGACCCGGAGCGGACTTTTAGCGGGAGGTTGCTGCTGCAACTTCAGGCACGACATGCCCTTCAGTAAAAACAGCCGCGGATTCAAGTAGCCAGTGCATAATTTTATGGAAGGGCGAAGGGGTAACCTCTTGCACTCACGCGAGGTTACTGATGAGCCGATACCGGCGAGTAACATATGAGGACCGCTGCCAGATTTATGCGCTGAGCCAGGACGGTGCCTGCCAAGAAGCTATTGCCAAGGTTTTGGGTTTAAGCCAAAGCACGGTCAGCCGAGAGCTGCGCCGCAATCGGGGTCAACGCGGCTATCGGTTCAAGCAGGCAGAAACAAAAGCTCAGGCGCGG
>VGEN01000246.1 GCA_016869285.1 Alphaproteobacteria bacterium | reverse complement strand
CGGTGAGGTCGATGCCGCCGACCTCGACCACATCGCCGACCCGGTCGACCGTCGGCGTCGAGACGACGACCCGGACCTGGCGCTCGCCAACCGTCTTGGCGACGCCGCCGGCAAAGGCGCGCATCTTCCGATCCGCCATCGAATTGGTCTCCTATTGCTGGCTCGGCGGCGGCGTTTCTTCTGCAAGATCGGTCGTGCCATCGGCCTGCGCCGCCGGATCGCTTCCACCGGGGGCGGTCACGCTCACCGCATTGCCGTCCGCGTCGACATAGGCGGTGTTGAGAGGCCGAGCGAAGACCTGGCCGGCACGCGTCGGGTTGCGTCCTTCCTCGATCCGCCACTCGTTCGGCATCAGCGCGCCGGATTGAAACTGGGTGCGCATGCCTTCCTGCCGGGTCTTGAAGTCGGCCCGGAGTAGGTGGCGGACGTCGAACTCGACATAGACCCCCTTCGGCAGGCGAAATGCGCGCTTGAACTCCGCCTCGAATGCCTCGAGCAGAGGCATCAGGGTCTGGTCGTAATAGGCGCGGGTCAGCGCCTCGACATTGTTGTTCGTCATCCGGTCGAGGACGCCGATCATGTGCAGCGGGACACGATGTCCCCTGGCGATCTCCTCGATCGTCAGCTTCCGCTGCTCGAGGAACTGGGCGTCGACCGACGTCATCCCGAGCTTCTCATAGGTCATCCCCTCCTCGAGGATGACCGTGCCGCCGGCCTTGTCGGGCCCGGCGTTCCGCTGGTTCCAGCTGGCCCTGAGGCGATCGATCACGCCCTGGTCGGTCAGGCGACTGGGATGCTTGAGGACGCCACCGATCTGCGCCCCGTTCCGCATCATCGCGCCGGACATTCTCTGGCCGGCGAGCGCGATGCCGATGTCTTCTCTCAGCTGCGCCAGCGGCGAGAGAGCGATGATCCCGTCGAAGGTCAGCCCGCGCACATGCATGACGTCGTAGTCCGGCACCATGACCGGCACATCGCGGAGGATTGCGCTCTCAAGCGTCGTCCGCCTGGAGATCGCGTAGAACAGCCCCCCGTCCGTCGCCTCGTAGATCGCGACCGACCCCGGATGCACCGGCCAAAGCCCGACGGGCCGGCCGCGACCATCCCGCAGGATCACGGCGATGGCGTTACCCCGAAATCCGAGTGCCGCTCCCATCGCCATCAACAGATTGACCGGGGTCAGCAGCCGATGAGGGGCGTCCAGGATGGCATGGAGAGGATGGTCGACCAGCTCCACCCGCGATCCGTCTTCCTGCTCCCGCCAGATCCGTGGCCTCAGCTTGGCGATGTCCTCGGCGATGACGCGGACGCAGGCATAGACCGCTGACACCCGCATCGCCGAGGCATCGGAAACGGCAATGCCTGCGGCCGTCTCCATCCCGCCAAGCAGGCGGGCGAGACCGCCGGAGGGGTTTCCCGTGTCGCCAAGCGTCCCTTGAGGACATAGCCGGCCGCCGCCGCTAGGCGTCTTAAGAACGACATCGGCGGACCTCAGATCGTCAGGAACCCGGCCGGGCGGGCGGATCGCGTAGACGAAACCCTGCTCTCGGCAGGGCTGTAGGTGGGAGGCGGACAGAGTGTCATGGCCACTGGGCAGCGCATACCGTCGGAGTTGTGTCCAACGATACTTGACATATGTCCATTGACTTTTTACATAGTGGCGGTGATCGCAAGCTTCCGCAGCAAGGCGTTGCGCGACTTCTTCCTCGACGACGATCCGCGCGGTATCCGCCCCGATCTGGTCGAGCGGGTAAGAGGTCGCCTTCAAGCCCTGCACCGGGCCAAGGCCCTGGATGACTTGCGCCTGCCGGGCTGGCGATTGCACGTGTTGCAGGGGAAACCCCGTCGTCACGCGCTCGCCGTCAACGGGCCATGGCGTATTACTTTCGAATGGGTCGGCGGCGACGCGGTTCGTGTCGATCTCGAGCAGTACCACTGAGGAGACGGAACATGCCTCGCGAATACAAGGTCCGGAAAAAGCCCCGGATGCGCCCCGCCCATCCGGGTTCGATCCTGCGTCTCGATGTCCTGCCGGCAGTCGACATCTCGGTCGTTCAGGCAGCGCGCGAGCTGGGCGTTTCGCGACAGCTGCTTCATGGCATTCTTGCCGAGAAGCTGCCGGTCTCCGCCGAAATGGCGGTGCGGCTCGGCAAGTGGTGCGGCAACGGCGCGCATATCTGGATCGCCCTTCAGCGCGACTACGACCTGTGGGAAGCCGAGCAGAAGCTTGCCGACCGAATTGGACGCATACCGACACATCAGGCGGCCTGACACGCTGCTATTGGCAAATATGACCACGCGTTACATCGGCGGATCTCAGATCGTCAGGAACCCGGCCGGCCGCGCCGTCTGATCGTTGTAGATGGAGCCACCGGCTTCAGTTGAGGCCGTCGCCGAGCCGACGGCCATGGCGAGAGCCACCAGCGCATCGATGCGCCCGGCTGCCCGGCGCTTGGAGAACCAGAAGTTCCCGAAGGCATCTCCCTCGGTCGAGGCGAACATGCAGGCCGCGACCAGAAGCGGGCTCCGCTTGAGCCGGATCCGCCGATCGAGGATCAGCGCCTCCAGCGTCAGCTTCGATCCCGGCATCCAGAGCCCGCTGTCGCTGCCCTTCTTCTTGCCACCCTGAGGGTGCTCGACGATCGGCAGCGTCAGACCCATCCGGTCGAGCTCGGGCTCGAAGTGCCGGTTGAAGCCATAGGTGTCGTAGGCTAGCGCATGGATGTCGTAGAGGCCGACATATTCGGCCAACCTTGCCGCGACGAAGTCGAAGCCGATGACCTTGCCCGGCGTCGCGTTCAACCAGCCGTCCCGCTCCCAAAGGTCATAGGGTGTCTGGTCGCGGATCGCCCGCTCGGCCATCGTCTCACGCGGCGTCCAGGCCTCGACCCAGGCATCGAAGGTCGTCCGCCCAAGATCGTCGCATCCGGTCGAGACGACGAAGGCCATGGCCGTCAGGTCCTGGGTCGCCGACAGATCGAGGCCGATATGCACCTCACGCCCGGCGTGAGCGGCCGGATCGAAATCGGCGAGGCAGGCCTCCAGGGCCGTGCGGCCCATCCAGGCGGTCTCGGCGTCCGTCCACATGCAGAAGTGCAGGCGGAGAATGTTGTTGAGCTTGCCCGGCAGGTCGCGGGCCTGCTTGACCGCCCGCGCCAGCTCCTCGACCGGCATGGTGATGCCGAGGAGCGGGTTGGCCTTGATCCAGCACGACGTATCCTCCAGCGGATCGTCGTCGGGATCGAGGCCGCAGATGAACGAAAACGTCGTGTCGTCGATGACCTCGCCGACATAGGCCGGGTCCTTCTCGGCAACACGACTGCCGGCCGCGACCCGGGCACCGTGGCGGTGCTCGGCCCAGCAGGCGGAGTTTCGGTCGCTGCCGCTGTTGGTGATCATCAGCAGCAGAGGCTGGCGGCGCGACTTGAATCCCCGCTCCAGCATCTCGATCACCCGGCCGTCGCGGTGCTCGTGGATCTCATCGCAGAGCGCGCAGCTCGGCAGCGGGCCTGAATGCCCCTCCTCGGTCGAGATCGGCCGGAAGAACGATCCGGTCTTCAAGTCCGCCAGGTTCCAGATCGGATTGCCCCCGGACGGCGTCAGCCTCCGGGAGAGCGCCGGCGACTGCCGCCACATGGCGACCGCGGCCCGGAAGATGTACATCGCCTGCGACTTCATCGACGCCGCCGCATAGACCTCGGCGCCGGGCTCGCTGTCGGCGACCAGGCAGTACATGCCGATGCCTGCGGCCAGCGGCGTCTTGCCGTTGCCCTTACCCTGCTCGACGTAGGCTCGGCGAAAGCGCCGGAAGCCATCGGCCTTCTTCCATCCGAACAGGCTGCCGACGATGAACGCCTGCGAGGGGTGGAGAGTGAAGACCTGGCCCTCGAAGATGCCGACGGCAAGGCGGAGCACGTCCGGGAAGAACTCGATCGCGCGCATCGCCGCGGTCAGATCCCAGGCCAGCCCCCGCTTCGGCCCCTCGACCAGATCCTGAAGGTGACGCCGGCAGGCATTTCGGACATGCGGCCCTGCGACGATCTCTCCGGCCAGGACAGCCTCGGCCCAAGCGGTGACCGGATCCTCAAGGGGCGAAATACTTGGCGGCCGGGTCCGCCGTCTGACCGGACGCCTCTTCTCCCCTGATCCTGCTGCGCGCACTCGGCGTCATCCCGAACTCGGCCGCATACCGAACCATGTCGGCCATGGCCTTGTTGGCGATGCCGACGAGCGGGTTCTGGATGGCGTTGCCGTTGCTGGTCTTGATCATCAGGCCGCCGGTCAGCCGATCCCGCTCGGCCATCCGGGCGATGGCACTTTCGGCCTGACTCCACCGGCCATAGGCCTGGCAATATGCGGCAAGCGACGCCCGGTCGATGCCGGTCAGGAGGCCGAGACGATTGAGCTCACCGGCGACGCGGTCCCACTCGCCCCTGGCCTCGGCGGTCAGCTCCGGCGGTGGCGCCGGTAGGATCCGCAGAGGCACCGGCTCCTGGGTGTTGATCGCCCGCTTGCCAGGATTCCCGGTGATCAGCTTCAAGTGCGACGGCTTCGGCTTTCGGCCTCGAACGGCCATTTTCTCTGTCCTCGATCGGCCCGTGGACGGGTCGATCATTTGATGATCGTCGGGGCCTGAAGAAAGCAATCGGGCGTAGCGATCATCGGCTTGGCTTCGGTGCGAACTGAAGCGTTCATGCGGTCACCAACAGGGGAGACCGACATGCGCCGCACGCCCAAGACCGCCACCGCCCTCGACACCTTCATCGCCCGCAAGGCCGAGATCGACGAGATGCTGGGTCGCCTGAAGGCGCTCAGCGACGAGCACTTCGGCTACAGCCCTGAAGAGATCAATTGGGGGCATGCCGGCACCCTCGCCCACTACGCCGAGGTCCTGAAGCGCATCACCGACAGCGCCTTTAAGGAAGGTGAGCACGCCGAATAGGCGCAGCTGCGCTCATAACGCCCCGACCGGTACCGCCGGCGGGGCTCGGGCTCGTAGAAGGGTCGCGATCCTCGCGGCTCG
>VGEN01000245.1 GCA_016869285.1 Alphaproteobacteria bacterium | reverse complement strand
CGATTTCTGCCACCGTCTCGGTTTCCGGAAACAAGCAGAACCATCCGACGAACGCGTGCGTGGCTGTTCGCCGCGCCGTCCAAACGTAAGGCTCTGATCCTCTCGGCATGAGAAATGCCACGTCCTTTGGGTCGGTCTTCTCATGGTCGACGGCACCGCCATTGAGGAAACGCATCACCTCCGGATCGAGCTCGAGTCCGATGAAGTCAGCGCGGTCGCTTGGACTGCAAGGACTCAGCGTGAGGGTCATCGTCTGCAACCTGGCCACTACGAATATTCTCTGAACCTCGTGATTGCCGTGGTAGTCGCAATGTCGGCGCTCGGCCAGAGCGGCCTACGTAGCCGACCTAGACCAGCGGGAAATGGCAACGGACTTCGCGTCCGCCGGGCAGCGCGGTAGGCAGCGGTGCCTCGACCTTGCACCGTTCCTGCGCGTGGACGCAACGCGTGTGGAACTCGCAGCCGGAGGGGCGGCGGCGCAGGCTCGGGATCTCGCCCTGAAGCTCGAGGTGGTCGCGGCGCTTGTCCGGGTCCGGCTGCGGCACCGCGGCGACCAGCGCCTGGGTGTAGGGGTGCGCGGGCCTGGCAAAGACCGAGCGGGTCGGGCCCTGCTCGACCAGGCGGCCGAGATACATGATCGCTAGGCGATCGCTGACATGCCGGATCACCGGCAGATTGTGCGTGACGATCAGGTAGCTGAGCCCGAACTGCCGCTGCAGCTCGTTCATCAGGTTCAGGATCTCGCCCTGGACCGAAACGTCGAGGCCAGCGGTCGGCTCGTCGGCGAGAATGAGTTTGGGCTTGAGCGCCAGCGTGCGGGCGACGCCGACGCGCCGCGCCTGGCCGCCGGAAAGCTGATGCGCGTAGGCCGCAAGGAAGCCGTCATGCAGGCCGACGATGCCAAGCAGGCGCCGTGCCTCCTTGTCGAGATCGACATCGCGGATGCGATGGATGTGGAAGGGCTCGATCAGAAGGCCGCGCACGGTCTTGCGCGGGCTCAAGCTGGCGACGGGGTCCTGGAACATCATGCCGAGCGAGCGGCGGATGCCGCGATACTCGGACTCGCGCAAGCCCACCAGCTCGCGCCCGTTGAGATGGATGCTGCCGGAATGCACCGGCACCAGGCCGACCACAGCGCGCGCCAGCGTGGTCTTGCCGGAGCCGCTCTCGCCGACCAGACCCAGCGTCTCTCCTTCGCGAAGCATGAGGGAGACGTCGAGGACGGCGTCGATATAGGGATCAGTGACGCGATCGACGAGAGCGCGGACGAAGCCGACGGTGCGGAAGCGGACGCGAAGCCCCTGGATGGCGAGCAGATCCGTCATCTTGCGTGCAGGAAGCAGCGGACGTGATGCCGCTCGTCGATCGTGTAGGTCGGCGGGGCCTCCGCGCGGCAGCGCTCGAAGGCGCCTGGGCAGCGGGCGGCGAAGATGCAGCCCTGCGGCAGATGCGCGAGGTCGGGAACGGTGCCGCCGATCGTCGGCAGCGTGCGCTCTTCGGAGTCGACGCGCGCCGGATCGCAGGTCAGCAGGAGCTGCGTGTAGGGATGCGCAGGCTCATGGAAGAGGCGGCGGATGTCGGCGTGCTCGACCACCTCGCCGGCATACATGACCACGACCTCGTCGCAGATCTCGGCGATCAGGCCGAGATTGTGCGAGACGAACAGGATGGCGCCGTCGAACTCGGCGCGGAGCTGCTTGATCAGGTGGATGATCTGCGCTTCCAGCGTCACGTCGAGCGCCGTGGTCGGCTCGTCGGCGATCAGGATCGACGGATTCATCAGTAGCGCCATGGCGATCGAGATACGCTGGCGCATGCCGCCGGAGAAGCGGTGCGGGTAGTCCTCGATCCGGTGCTCGGGATCGGATATCCCGACCTTCGCGAGCCAGCGGATCGCCTTCTTGAGCTTGTCGGCGCGGCTGCCGGGATCGCGATGCTGGATGTCGACCATCTGGGTCGCGATCGACATGACCGGGTTGAGCGAGGTCATCGGGTCCTGGAAGACCATGGCGAGGCGCCGGCCGCGGATGTCGCGCCACTGGTCCTCGGTGAGGTCGCGGAGCTGGCGGCCCTCGAAGGCGATCGAGCCCGAGGTCATTTTGGCGTTGCCGGCGAGCAGGCCCATGACGGCAGAGACCAGGGTCGACTTGCCGCAGCCGCTCTCGCCGACGATGCCGACGATGCGCCCGGGCTTGACCGAAAGGTCCACATGGCGCAGCGCCTTCACCTGGCCGCGCGGCGTCGCGAACTCGACGCTAAGATCGCTTATGTCGAGGAGCGGCTCGCTCACGGGCGGTTGAGCTTGGGGTCGAAGGCGTCGCGCAGCGCCTCGCCGAGGAAGGTGAAACCCAGGGTAGTCAGGATCAGCGGCAGGCCGCCGGCGATCACCAGCCAGGGCGTATCGCGGATGTACTGATAACCCTCCTGCAGGATCGAGCCCCAGGTCGGCGTCGGCGGGCGCACGCCGAGGCCGAGGAAGGACAGACCGGCTTCGATGGTGATCACCACCGGGATCTCCATGCTGGCAAGGATCAAGAGCGGCCCGATCACGTTCGGCAGGATGTGCGAGAACAGCACGCGGATCGGTCCGGCGCCGAGCGCGCGCTCGGCCAGGATGAACTCGGTCTCCTTCATCGATAGCGTCTGGATGCGGACGATGCGGCCGTAAACCGGGATCGAGGCGACGACGATGATGATGATGATCGTGCCCAGGCTCGGGCTCAGCAGGGTCACCATGGCGAGCGCGAACATGATCGTCGGGAAGGAGCGGACGGCATCGAAGATCAGCACGAGCGTATTGTCGAGCCAGCGCGGTCCGTAGCCGGCAAGCATGCCGAGCACGAGGCCGCCGAGCAGGGACAAGCCCACCGCGACCAGCGACACCCAGAGCGCGATGCGGCCGCCATAGATGACGCGGGAATAGACGTCGCGTCCGAGCTGGTCGGTGCCGAGCCAGTGCGCTGCGCTCGGGTCCTGCAGGCGCTGGCGCGGCGCCATCTGGAACGGGTCGTGGGTGGCGAGCAGGTCGGCGAAGATCGCGCTTAGGACCAGTAGCGCGACGATGACCAAGCCGAGCACGCCCAGCGGATCCTTGAGCAGCCGATGGCTCAGCACGAGCCACGCCCGCTGCTTCGGAAGCGGGCCGGCTGCTCCGCCGGAAACGGTCTGCGCGGTCATCCGAGACTTCCCCCGGTGTCAAAATGGCACGGCCGCCGCCGCCCCCACCCACCCCTCCCCCGCATCATGCGGGGGAAGGACCGGTGGGGGCCGGGCAGCGGCCGGCCGATGCTCCCTGACGCCTTACGCAGGCTTGAAATATTTGAAGAACTGCCGCTGCGCGTCCGGCGACAGCGCCGGATCCACCGTGTCGCGATGCAGCACGGCGTTCACGGCATGGGTCAGGAACACATAGGCGCCCGACTCCTCCATGAGGTCCTGCATGCGGCGGTAGCCGGCGTCGCGCTTCTTGTTGTCGAGCTCGCTGGTCAGGGTCTGATGCAGCCTGTCGAACTCGGGATTGCGGAAGCGCTCCCAGTTCCACTCGCCGACCTGCTCGGAAACGAACCACGCCGTCGCCCAGGACGGATCGGGCTGCATCGAGAAGCGGACAATATGCAGGCCCATCTCCTTCCACTTGCCGCCCTTGTCGCCGGCCAGCGCCTTCTGCGCGCCGGAGTCGAAGGGCCGCACATCGGCCTGGATGCCGATCTTGGCGAGGCTCGCCGCCGCCGCCTGCGCGGCATTGACGAACTCGGCCGAGTTGCGCACGCCGATATCGGTCTTGAAGCCGTTCGGGAAGCCGGCCTCGGCCAGCAGCTTCTTGGCCTTGTCGATGTCGACCTTCTCGATCAGGTTCTTCGGCCGATGGCCCATGAGGCCCGGCGCGATGATGCCGGTCGAGCGCTTGGCGACGCCGAAGAAGGCGGCCTCCAGGATCATGTCGACATCGATTCCATGCTGCACGGCCTGGCGGACGCGGACGTCCTTGAACGGCCCCTCCTCCATCTGCATGCCGAGCCACCAATAGGCCATGGCCGGCTTGACCACGAGCTTGGACTTCGCCGGCAGGCGTTTCTGCAGGCGGGCGACGGAGGCGATCGGCAGGAAGGCGACGTCGATCTCGCCCGCCTCATAGGCGATCTCGCCGGCATTGGCGTCGACGATGACGACATAGTGGATCTCGTCATAGGCCGGCTTCGGGCCCTGCCAGCCGGGATTGCGCTCGAGCACGACGATGCGGCGGGGCTCCATGGTCTTGATGCGATAGGGGCCGTTCACCGCCAGAAGGTCGAGCGTGATCTTCTGGATGTTCTTCGCCTCCATCGCCTTCTTGCAGATGACGAGGCCCGAGCCGGCCGGCAGCGTCGACAGCCACAACGGCTGAAACGGCTGCTTCATAATGATCACACCCGAATGCGTGCCGGTGATCTCGACCTTGTCGAGCTTCTCCCAGTCGGTCCGGTATGCCATCTTGTTGTCGGGGTTGGCGATGCGCTCATAGGAGAACTTCACGTCCTCGGCCGTGACCTCGCCGAAGCCGTCGCTCCACTGCACGCCCTTGCGCAACGTGAAGCGGATGCGGGTCGGCGACTCCTGGACGATGTCCTCGGCGAGCTGCTTCTCCCAGGCCCACTCGTTGCCTGGCTTGTAGCCGATCAGGCCCTGCCAGCACGAGCGCATGATGTCGTCGTCGCCGCTGCCCAGGCGCCAGCCCGGATCGAAGGTTTCGGGCGAAGCGAAGAGCCGGCTCTTGAGGATCTTGAGCCCGCCCTGCGCCACGACTTCCTTGAACGGCATGCCGGCGGCGAAGGCGGCGCCGACGCCAGCCTTGAGGAGACTCCTGCGGGAGAACGTGTCGAAAGCCATTGTCACCCCTCCTGTCGAGTGCCGCCTGTTGAACGGATCGAAGCCATCCGGCGGGTGCCGGATGGGGCAGGGCGGCTTCGATTTATCTTGGCACGTCCAAGGCCGTGCCACAAAGCCGCTAGCTCCCCGGTGGAACAGGGGGGCGGATTCAAGCGGTCGTCGCAATGGGGCATTCATTGGCCGAATGTAGCAACGCGTCAAGCGCCTCGGCGGGCGTTCGCCAGTCGAGTGTTTTGCGCGGCCTCGTATTGAGAGCGGTCGCCACCGC
>VGEN01000244.1 GCA_016869285.1 Alphaproteobacteria bacterium | reverse complement strand
GTGCGCGAAGCCATCGAGGCGGCAGGCGCGACGCGCTTGTTCTTGCCTCCCTATAGCCCGGACTTCAACCCAATCGAGCAAGCCTTTGCCAAGCTGAAGGCCTATCTGCGAAAGGTGGCCGCACGAACCAAGGACGCCCTATGGCAGGCCATCGCTGACGCTCTCGACGCCTTCACACCACACGAATGCGCCAACTACTTTCGAAACTCAGGCTATGAACCAGAATGATCGGAAAATGCTCTAGAGAACGCACAGGCCGAGCTCCGTCGCGAGATCGAGAACGCGCGCGCGCAGTTCGCCGACGAACTAAGCAAGGCGCATGCGCAGATCCACGCTGTGCAGGTGCCGCTGATCCAGCAGGTGCACTTCCTGGAGCACCGGATCCGCGGCTTCGAGACCTCGACCTCGTGGCGTATCACGGGTCCGGTCCGGCGCATCGGCCGCGCGCTCGGCGGCATCCGGCGGCTGGTGCGATCGGCACGCCATCGGGTCGACCTCGTGCGATGCCCGCCGGTGGAGCTCACCGATACGCCGACCGGCCATGCCGACTGGTACGAGATCGGCTCCTCGCGCCGCCGGCTGCCGACGCGCTGGGTGGCCTTCACCTATGCCGGCCCGGCCTATGATGGCTCGATCTTCCTGACGCTCTACGTCGATCACGGCGATGGCCGCTGGCAGCCGCTCGGGCTGCCGACGATCAAGGGGCGGCTCGATGGGCATCTGCTGCGCCTTCCCGACAGCGTCGCGGCCTTGAGGCTCAAGGTGCAGGCCTCGCGCGAGGCGCTGTCGGCAACGCCGCAGATTACGCTTCGCGAGATCGGCCAGGCCGAGCTCGGCCTCAGGCTCGTCTGGCGCCAGCGCGAGCGGCTGCCGCGCGCGCTCGCCTACCTGCTTCGGCACGGCTTCAGCGCCACCGTCGCGCGCGCGACCGAAGCCTATGGCGAGCAGACGGCCGATCTCTACCGCCGCTGGATCGAGAGCTACGACGAGCTGACCGAAGCCGACCGCGCCGCAATCGCCGCGCACATCCGGACGCTCGGCGACCCGCCGCTGATCTCCGTCGTCGTGCCGGTCTTCAACACCGACGAAGGGCATCTCCGCGCCATGCTCGACTCGGTCAAGGCGCAGCTCTATCCCAACTGGGAACTCTGCATCGCCGACGATGCCTCGACCGCGCCTCATGTCCGCGCCGTGCTCGATGAGTACGCCAAGCAGGACGCGCGCGTGAAGGTGGTCTTCCGCGAGAGGAACGGGCACATCTCGGCCGCGTCCAACTCGGCGCTTGCACTTGCCTCGGGCAGCCATGTAGCGCTGCTCGACCACGACGATCTGCTGGCCGAGCACGCGCTCTACCTCGCGGCCGTTGCCATCGGCGAGCACCCGGACGCCGACGTGTTCTATTCGGACGAGGACAAGATCAACGACGCCGGGCGCCGCACCGAACCCTATTTCAAGCCGGACTTCGGCATCGACCTCCTGCTCGGCCAGAACTTCGTCAGCCACCTCGGCGTCTACAAGAGGGAAGCGATCGAGGCGGTCGGCGGCTTCCGCCTCGGCTTCGAGGGAAGCCAGGACTACGACCTCGTGCTGCGCATCCTCGCCCGCACCAAGGGGCCGGTGATCCACCTGCCCTGGGTGCTCTACCATTGGCGCCTCTTTCCGGGAGCCGGCACCTTCTCCTCAACCCAGGTCGAGAAGGCCTCCGACGCCGGACGGCGCGCGATCGCCGCGTATCTCGAGAGCAAGGGCGTCGAGGCCGAGATCCAACCCTGGGTGCACGCCTATCACAAGACGGTCCGCGCCGATCCGCCGGCCTGGCCCAAGGTCTCGGTGATCGTGCCGACGCGCGACCACCTCGCCGTCCTCAAGACCTGCGTCGAAGGCGTGCTCGACCGCACCGACTACGAGAACATCGAGCTCGTCATCGCCGACAACGACAGCAAAGAAGCGGAGACCCTCGCCTATTTCGAGCAGGTTCGCCGCAACCCGCGCGTGCGGGTCATCGACTTCCCCGGCCCGTTCAACTACTCAGCGATCAACAACGCGGCCATCCGCGCCTCCACCGGCGAAATCGTCCTCCTTCTCAACAACGACATCGAAGTCATCGACCGCGGCTGGCTCAAGGACATGGTCAAGCACGCCCTCAGGCCGGAGGTCGGCGCGGTCGGCGCCAAGCTCCTCTACCCTGACAACACGCTGCAGCACGGCGGCGTCGTCCTCGGCCTGAACGGCGTCGCCGGTCACCTCCATGCCGGGGTGCCGGCAGATTCGCCCGGCTATTTCGGCTGGCTCAAGCTCACGCACGACGTCTCGGCCGTCACCGCCGCCTGCCTGGCGATGCGACGCTCGGTGTTCGACGATGTCGGCGGCCTCGACGAGATCAACCTCAAGGTCGCCTTCAACGACGTCGACCTCTGCCTCAAGATCACCGAGAAGGGCCACGCGATAATCTGGACGCCCGAAGCGACGCTCTATCATTGGGAGTCGAAGAGCCGCGGCAACGATCTCTCCTCCCAGCATTTCGCCCGCTTCCAATCCGAGGTTGCCCATATGCGCGAGCGCTGGGGTCCGCGTCTCGACAATGACCCGTTCTTCAACCCCAATCTTTCGCTTTCGACCGCTCATCCGGTCATGGCCTTCCCGCCGAGGCGCGCGATCCCCTGGCGTAGCTTCCTCAAGCCTTCCGCAGCGGCGTCATGACCCAGGCGCCGGCGACCGGCTGAGATGGCGACGGTCATGCATCTCGCGGCCGACCGCGACCGCATCGACCGGCGCCCGATCGCGCCGATCCTCGGCCTTTGGCAGCATCGTGCGCTGATCGGCCAGCTCGCCCGGCGCGAGCTCGTGCAGCGCTATCGCGGCTCCGTCCTCGGGTTTCTCTGGGCGGTGGCGACGCCGCTGCTGCTGCTCGCGGTTTATACTTTCGTCTTCAGCTTGGTCTTCCAGGTGCGCTGGAGCGCCCAGATCGACGATCACGCCACCTTCGCGCTCGTGCTGTTCGCGGGACTCACCGTCTTCAGCTACTCGGCCGATCTCCTCACGCGCTCGCCGACACTCATCCTTAGCCACGTCAGCTATGTGAAGAAGGTCGTGTTCCCGACCGAGATCCTGGTTGCCGTCGTGCTCGCCGCCGGGCTCGTCCAGATCGCGATCAACACCGCGATTCTTCTCGTCGCCGCCCCGATCTTCGGGTTCTCCTTCGGTGCGGGCATCATCGCCTTCCCGCTGGTGCTGACGCCTCTGACCCTCGGCCTCCTCGGCATCGGCTGGCTGCTCGCCGCATCGGGAGTCTATCTGCGCGATCTCGGCCAGGTCGTCGGCCTGCTCACGACCGTGCTGATGTTCCTGGTTCCCCTGTTCTACCCGCTCGAGGCCGTGCCCGAGCGCTATCGCTGGATCGTCTCCGGCAATCCGCTCACCTTCTTCATCGAGCAGGCGCGCGAAGCGCTGCTGTTCGGGCGCTGGCCCGACTGGCCCGGCCTCGGCCTTGCGACGCTCATCGGCTGGTGCGTCGCCTGGATCGGATATCTCGCCTACATGAAAGCCCGGCGCGGCTTTGCCGACGTTCTCTGAACGCGCGCGACACCCGGCTCGTTGGCTGCGTGCTATGATCGTCGGGCCCCGATGAGCGTCGAGCCGATCCTCAGCATCCGCAACCTGTCCAAGCGGTTCCGGCACTATGCGAGCCCGCGCGAGCGGCTGGCGGAAGCGCTATTCCGCCGCCCGGCGCCGGCCGGGCAGGAGTTCTGGGCGCTGCGCGATGTGTCGCTCGACCTCAACCGCGGCGAGACGCTGGGTGTGGTCGGGCGCAACGGCGCCGGCAAGTCGACGCTGCTGCAGGTCATCACCGGCACGCTGCGCCAGACCCATGGCGAGGTGCGCGTCGGCGGGCGCATCGCGGCCCTGCTCGAGCTCGGCGCCGGCTTCAACCCGGACTTCACCGGGCGCGAGAACATCCGGCTCAACGCCGCGATCCTCGGCCTTACCTCGCGCCAGGTGAACGATCGCTTCGATTCCATCGTCGCCTTCTCCGAGCTCGGCGTGCATATCGACCGGCCGGTCAGGACCTATTCGAGCGGCATGTATATGCGACTCGCTTTCGCGGTCGCCGCGCATGTCGATGCCGATCTCCTGATCATCGACGAGGCGCTGTCGGTCGGCGATGCCTTCTTCGCGCAAAAGTGCATGCGCTTTCTCCGCCGCTTTCAGCAGAACGGCTCGATCCTCTTCGTCAGCCACGACACCTCGGCGGTGCTGGGCTTTTGCGATCGCGCGCTGTGGCTCGACCAGGGCCGTCCGCGCGCCATCGGCCCGGCGAAGCCGGTGGTCGAGGACTATCTCGCGGCCTTCGCCGAGGGCCTCGAGGGCGAGGTGGCGGCCGAGCGCAGCCGGCGCCGGAACGGAAATGACGAGAGCGGCACGCCCGCGACCCTGATCGACGCACGCCTGCCGTGGCTCAATGCGAGCCCGTACCGAAACGACATCGAGCTCTTCGCCTTCAAGCCGGACGGCGCCTCCTTCGGCCGCGGCCAGGCCGAGATCGTCGGCGTCAGGCTGGAGAGCGAGGACGGTCAGCCCTTCTCCTGGTGCGTCGGCGGCGAGATGGTCACGCTGGCGATCGACGTGCTCGGCCACGCCGCGGTCCGGCAGCCGATCGTGGGCTTCCTGGTCAAGGACCGGCTCGGGCAGCACCTGTTCGGCGACAACACCTACCTCCGCCACGAGGGCGATGCCGTGCCGATCGCCGCCGGCGAGCGCCTGCGCGCGCGCTTTCGCTTCCGCATGCCGATCCTCGCGGTCGGCACCTACACGATCGCCGTCGCCGTCGCCGATGGCAGCGTCGCCGACCACATCCAGCACCACTGGATTCACGACGCGTTGGCCTTCACCTCGCATACGTCCAGCGCCGCGACCGGTCTGGTCGGCGTGCCGATGCACGAGATCTCGCTCGAGAGGACCGCCGGCTAGGAGCCTGTCCAAGTAGTCGCTTTTCGAGGGTTAGCGAATCTGATTCCTTGCAGGTCCATGAGCAAGGAATTTCGCCCCTGGAAGATCGACGAGGCGCAGCTTCTGCCGCCGAGCGTGCAGGACTATGTGGCCAAGGACCACCTATCGCGGCTGATCGTGTCGTTGGTGCGCGAGAGCCT
>VGEN01000243.1 GCA_016869285.1 Alphaproteobacteria bacterium | reverse complement strand
CCCGCGCCCCTTCCACGCTTTCCCTTGCGCCGGCCGCCGAAGTAGCTCTCATCCACTTCGATCTCGCCGCCGAACATCGCCTCGCTCTCGGCTTCCAGCTCGCGGGCGATCAGTTCACGAAGGCGATGAAAGAAAAACGCCCCTGTCTTGCGGTTCACTCCGCAGAGACTCGATGCGGTACGCGCCGTCGTTCCTGCTACGAAATGTTCGATCAGGCGATCCTGCTTCGAGACCCCCAATCGGCTCCGTCGTATCCGTCCCATGATAACTCCATAACCGAGTTATCTGGGACAGCCCCTTAAGTTTTAGGTTTGTATTGCTACTTAGGAGAACGGTCGGTCCTCGCCCCCGCTCCGGCCCGGTACGGCAGCCGCTTCATTTTGGGGATCGAGCCCAGGTCGATGAAGACCCAACCCTTCCATCGCACTAAGCGCGCCGTCGTGGCGGTGGTCGTCGCGCTGGCGCTCTCGGTCGTGCTGTCCAAGAGCTATTCGCTGTGGGATGCCCATGGCAGCGCCATCGCGCGTGCCGAGCGCGATACGCAGAATGCGGCCGGCGTTCTCGCCGAGCACGCGGCACGCACTTTCGAGGGCGTCTCGCGCGCTCTCGCGGTCGCCAAGGAGCTGCACGACGAAATTGCCGCCGGCCGTGTTTATGGTGCGATGGAGGTCCACGACGCGCTGCGCACCGTCCAGGGCAACTCGCCGGTCATCTTCGGCCTCGGCTGGACGGATGCCGCAGGCAACCGCCTTGCTTCCTCGATCTCTCGCGATCCGCCGCCGCTCAACATTGCCGACCAGGAGCATTTTCGCGTGCACCGCGAAGACCCGAACCTCGGCATCCACATCGCGGCGCCGGTGCGTTCGCGCCTCGACGGCACCTGGATCATCGCGGTCTGCTGTCGCCTCGACGACCGTCAGGGCAACTTCGCCGGCATCGTCAACGCCGTACTGCGCCTCGACTACTTTCTCGACTTCTACCGGGTGATCAATCTCGGACCCGACACCACGGTCACGCTGGCACGGAACGATGGCACGATCCTCGCGCGTGTGCCGATGATCGAAGCCTGGTTAGGACGGTCGCTGACCGTCGGCCGGCCGGCGCAAGGCGCCCCGGCCGGCGTTCGCCAGATGATCAGCCCGATCGATGGCGTCGAGCGGATTTTCGCCTATGAATGGATCTCGGAATTCCCGCTCCTGATTTCGGCGACGATGTCGCGAACCGACGCGCTAGCTCCGTTCCACGAATTTCGCCTGTCAGCGCTCAGCGAGCTGGCGATGATCCTGCTGGCTCTCGCTGCGGGCGGCGGCCTGCTTGTAACGCTGGCAAGGCGGCGCGAGGCGGCCGCTCGGGAAACGGCCGAAACCACGACACTGCTTCAAGCGGTCTTCGCCGTAACCGACCAGGCCATCTGCGTCTTCGACCGCGATCTCCGCGTCGTGGCGTGGAACGACCTCTGTGCCCGCTACTTCGGTGAGGCCGTCAAGCTCGGCCGCGGCGCTCACCTCGAGGACATGCTCAGGGTCACCGCCGGGACCGGCGAATACGGTCTCGGAGCCGCCGAGGCGTTCGTCGCCGAACGCCTTGCCGCGGCACGCGCCCGACAGGCGGTCCGCTACGAGCGCACGCGCCCCGACGGCAGCGTCCTCGACGTCGGCTGGCTGCCGCTGCCCAACGGGTATCTCGCCCTCACGCACACGGACGTCACGCGCATCAAGGAAGTCGAGGTGGCGCTGCGCGAAAGCCAGGCGCGCGCCGCCCAGGCGCATATGCGCCTCAAGGACGCGGTCGACAGCCTCACAGATCCGTTTTTCCTCTGGGATGCCGAGGAGCGTCTGGTGCTCGCCAATCGAGCCGCCCTCACGGGCACAGGCAACCATGTGCTGGTGTCGGGCGTCACGCTCGAGCAGGCGCTCCGCGAGCAGATCCGGATCGGAGGGTTTCCAGCGGCAATCGGCCGCGAGAAGGAATTCTTGCAGGAGCGTCTGGCGCAGATCCGTGCCGGCAGCGGCGAGGTTGCCGAGATCGAGCGCGCTGACGGGACCTGGATGGCGACCTGGGATCATCGAACAAGCGAAGGCGGCGTCGTCAGCCTTCGGGTCGATATCACGGCGCTGAAACGCTCCGAGAAGGCCCTGCGGGAAAGCGAGGTACGCGCGGCCAAGGCGCACGAGCGCCTGCTCGATGCGATCAACATGCTGAAGGGGCCGTTCTTCCTCTGGAGCGCCGACGAACGCTTGATTCTCGCGAACAAGGCCGCGCAAGGGTCTGCGGTCAGCGACATGCTGGTGCCCGGCGTCAGGCTCGAGGACGTCATCCGACGGCGCGTCGAGCTCGGGCGTTTCCCTGCTGCGGCCGGACGAGAGCAAGAGTATTTGCGCGAGCGCCTGGCGACGATCCGCAGCGCCACCGGCAAGCCGAGCGAGATCGAGCTTTCCGACGGCCGCTGGCTTTCGGTGCAGAACTTCCGCACCCGCGACGGCGGCCTGGTCGATCTCGTCGTCGACATCACCGAGCTTAAGACGCGCGAGACGGAGCTGTCCGAGGCACGCAAGGCGGCGGACGCCGCCAACCGCGCCAAATCGGAATTCCTCTCGCGCATGAGCCATGAGCTGCGCACGCCGCTGAACGCAATGATCGGCTTCTCGCAGGTATTGCTGTTGGCAGCGAAGGACCCGCTCACTGTGCGCCAGCAGGCCTATGTGCGCGACATCGAAACCAGCGGCCGGCATCTGCTGCGGCTTGTCGACGACGTGCTCGATCTCGCCCGCATCGAGTCCGGCAAGGACCGGATGTCGATCGAGCGCGTGTCCATCGCCGAGGCATTCAAGGGGCTCAGCGACGCCATGACGGCGATTGCCGACGCTGCCGGCATCGCGTTGTCGGTCCTCGAGCCGGCGACCGCCATCGATGTCCGCACCGACGGCGTGCGGCTGCATCAGATCCTGCTCAACTTCGTCTCCAATGCCATCAAGTACAATCGCGAGCGCGGCTCGGTCACGGTCTCGGCCGAGATGAAAGGTGAGCGCGTGCGCCTGACCGTCGCCGATACCGGCCTCGGCATCCCGCAAGCGCGGCATGAGGATGTGTTCCGGCCTTTCCATCGTCTAGGCCGGGAGCACTCCGGCATCGACGGCACCGGCATAGGGCTTGCGATCTGCAAGCGCTTGGCCGAAGCGATGGATGGAACCATCGGGTTCGCGAGCACGTCTGAAGGAAGCGCCTTTTGGGTGGAGCTGCCGGCCTATGCGGAGACGACGCTATCGGCACCTGACGCGGAGGAGGCGGGCCTCGACGACTGGGAAGACGGGCTTCGAGGTGTTCGGCTCCTCTATGTCGAGGACAATCCCTCCAACATGCGCCTGATAGAGCACCTCGTCTCGGTGCTGCCCGATGTGACCATGCTCAAGGCCTCGACCCCGCATCTCGGGCTCGACCTAGCGCGCGCGCATCGGCCCGATCTGATCCTCCTCGACTTGCACCTGTCAGGCATGGACGGCTACGAGATGCTGGCGCATCTGAAGGCGATGCCGGAAACGCGCGACATCCCGGTCATGGCGCTGACCGCCGCGGCGATGCCGGAGGACATCGAGCGCGGGCTGGCAGCCGGCTTCTGTCGCTACGTGACCAAGCCGATCGACGTGAAGGAATTCTTCACGGGCCTCTTCGAATGCCTCTCGGAAAGCGGCGATGAGAGCGAGAAGCCGCAGGCCGTAAGCAGCGCGAGAAGCCCGGGCTAGGAGCCCCTCTGAGCAATAGCAACGGCTGAGGCCGTAGCTACTACTCAGAGGGGCTCCTAGGCGTGCACATGCCGGCGCTCGGGCTCGGGGATGCGGCGGACGATCAGGACATAGGCGGCGAGCGCCGCGAGCGTCATCAGGCAGACGAATCCGGCAAGCGCGCGGGGCGTGCCGTCGAAAGCGAGCGCCACGCCCATACCGGCGGCGGCGCTGGTCAGCGACTGGAAGAAGCCGACCAGCGACGACGCCGATCCGGCAACGCGCGGAAACGGCGTCAGCGCGCCGGCGATCGCCTGCGGGCCGGCGATCGAGAAGCAGCACATGAAGAGGATCATCGGCAGGATCAGCGTCGCGAGGCTAGCGAAGCCCGAGAAGGCAAAGCCCGCGAGCACGAGCCCCGCCAGCGCCACCCCGCCGACCCCGACCGCGAGCGTGCGGTCGAGCCCGAGCCGCATCACCAGCCGCCCGGAGACGACATAGCCGGAGAGCGCGCCCAGCGCGATCGTGCCGAACACCCAGCCGAAATACTGCGGCGGAATCGCCAGCACCTCGATGGTGACGAAGGCAATGCCGGATAGGTAGGCGCCGAGCCCGCCGAACAGGAAGCAGTTGATCAGCATGTATCCGAGGAAGACCCGGCTCGACAGCAGGCGGAGCGCCGTCTCGGCCATGCGCACGGGCTTGAGCGCATCGGGATCCTTGTGCCCGATGGACTCGCCGAGCGAAAACGCGACGGCGAGAAACAGCACAAGCCCGTAAGCGGCGACGAAGACGAAGCTCGCGCGCCAGCCGAAGCTCGCCTGCAGGATGCCGCCGATGAAGGGCGCCAGGATCGGGCCGATCGAGAGCACCATGCCCATCAGCGCAAGCATGCGCGCGGCGGCCTCGCGCTCGTGCATATCGCGCACCATGGCGCGGGCCAGCACCGGGGCGGCGATCGATCCGAACACCTGAAGGAAGCGCGCGAGGATGAGCTGCTCGATCGACTGCGCCAGCAGGCAGCCGATCGAGGCGACGACATAGAGGCCGAGCCCGGCCATCAGCAGCGGCCGGCGCCCGAAGCGATCCGAGAGCGGCCCGTAGAAGAGCTGGCCGACGGCGCCGCCGACGAAGGCGAGGCTGAGCGTGAGCTGGACCGAGGCCATGTCGACGGCGAAATGCTCGCGGATCGCCGGCATCGATGGCAGGTAGGTGTCGGTGGTGAAGGGCCCGACTGCGGTTAGGAATCCCAGCAGCAGGACGAGGAGACGGCTGTCGCGATGGAGCATGTTTCTTTCGAGCTCCTCCCCCGCGCGAAACGTTGGGGAGGTTGGGGTGGTGGCCGAGCGTCAGCGAGGTCGTGTGCGCGATAGCACGCACGCTATCGCTAGCACATGCCCGGCCTTCCGCGTGCGTCGAACATTCCTCGCTTCGCTCGCCCCCACCCCACCCTTGTGTGTAGGAAAGAGGCGAGCCGAAATAGACCGGCTCGCCGCGCATCCGGCGGGATCCCGTCACGCCCTGAGGTCTGCAAAGGCCGTGGGGGAGC
>VGEN01000242.1 GCA_016869285.1 Alphaproteobacteria bacterium | reverse complement strand
CTGCGCGCGCCATCGTGTCATTAGACAGCAGCCGGACGATGGTAACGACCTCATCCCTGTCTCGTGACGGCACGGGGAGAGCCCGCCAAACCATCCGCCCGTTTTCGAGGTACGACCGGCCCCAGGCCATGAACTCCCACATGTGAGCTTCCGAGCGGGCGGATTCACGAAGAATTGCGCCCTCGACCTCCTCCGACGATACCACCGGCAGCGACGTTTCCAGCGCCGCCAGTCGGGTGCTGAAAGTCTTCATGACCGCGCCTCCAGCGTCGCCAAGCGGCGCTCAATGTCAGTCGTTTCGATTGCCTTGCGTTTCGCGTCGAGCAAACCAGCAAGAATTGTCGCCTCCTCGGGCGTGATGTTCCCTGCCGCCGTCTCCGAGATGACAAGGCCAAGCGCTCGCAACACGCCCTCGGCATTCTCGACGGTCGGCAGATCGAGCACCACGGGGCGACCTTTCCGCACTGGCACCAACCGGTCGAGCACAATCCGCGCTGCCGCCATGTCGCCGCTCCGGGCGGCGGCAAGCACGCCTTTGACCACGCCTTCGACGTCCTCGCTCATCAGCTTCTCGGCGAGTAGTGTCGTCTTGTGCCGCGCCCCCTTCGGTCGGCCGGGATTGCCCGGCTGGAATGGGCGCCCGCGCGTAGCCCGCGCGTTGTTTCGCGGATCAGTCATCGTTCGCCTCCAGCGCATCTACAGCTCGACAGGCGATTGGCCCGACATGTTTCGGCCCGCCGCCCCAGGTACGCTCCCTAGCCCTCCCAAGTCGATTGCGGGCCACCTCCAGCAGATCGGCAGCCAGGGCGACGGCGGACGCCGGGTCGACCTCGCAGGCGGCCTCGGCCTCGCCCGCGCCCTTTAGAACCACTCGCGCTGGTTCGCCGGGCATCTCCACGACCTCGATGTTGACGTAAGCCGTCGTCATGACCTCGCCTCCAGGGTCCAGACCGCAACCGCCTCCGGGTGCTCGGGATCGCGCCGGTTGTAGGTCTGTACCGCGCCGGAGGGCGCCCTCAGCTTCGCCGTCGTCTCCGCGATGGCGATGACCTCGCCGCCACGGATGCACCAGATCAGCCCGGCCGCGTCGAACCGCTCGACAGGCTTCTCGGGGTGCACCCCGAACACGTCCAGCATCCGCCAACCCAGCGCCGCCGCCTGAGTCGCCCAGCCGTCGAGGAAACGCCCCGCGTCGTCGACCACCTGCTGCCAGCGCCAGATCGCGATCCCTGACGGCGGGCGGATCACCTGGAGTCGGGCAAAGCCTTCGGCCCATTCGCGCGGCACCCCAGCGCCGATCTCGGCCAGGGCCGCCCGTTCGTCGAAGTCGTCGGCCAGCGGACGGCCACCGGCCAGCACCTCGATCAGGTCGGCCTTGTGCGAGCGGATGCTTTCGCGAAGCTCCGAGTTTAGCTTGCTGGCAGGCTCGACTACCAGCTTGTCGCCGACCGTCGACAGCATGATGCCCTCCCGGTTGAGTGTCTCCAGAAGACGCGCTGCCGAAGCCATCAGAACTCCTCCCGGTCGGTGTCGGTCGCCCGAAGGTGCTCACTTCCTCCGAAGGTGCTCACCTCCTTTGAGTGAGCATCTTCGACGCCTTCGTGAGCATCTTCGGCAGATGGCAGGCGCCAGACCCAACCGCCGTCCATGCCGGTCTTGCGCGGCTTGATGCCAAGGGACTTCTGCGCTCGGCGGACGGTCGCCCAAGTCCAGCCGCCCATGTCGGCCTTCCGCTTCACCTCGGCGACGGCGACCGGTCCATGCGCCAAGACGAGCTCAAGCCATCGGGCAGCGGCATCACGCTCTGGAGCGGCCTTGTCGTGATCCGTGTTCTCGATCTCGGCGAGTAGCTCGCGCGCCGAACCCTCCAGCGCCTCGCCCCAGATCACGCGTTGGCCGTTGACGCCAGGGAAACTCTCGACCGACACCTGCGCCAGGTCGTAGACGAATCCGCCGCCGTCCGGGCCAATGTTGCTCTTGGTTCGGACCAGTCGCCGGGGATCACCTTCCTGCGCCCCCTTCGCGGTTCCCATGACGAGGCGTGCGAGCGCGGCAAAGGCGAGGCTGCCGGTCACTCTCTCAGTCGGATCGCGCCCGGCCGTCCCTTTCGAGTAGTGGGTGATGCCGAGCACGGCGGCACCGATGCCGTTCGCCATGTCGACGACCGGCTGGAGTCCTCGACGAACCTCGCCATTCTTGTGACTGTCGCCAGCGACGGCAGAGACTACCGGATCGAGGATCAACATCCGCAAGTTGGCAATGCGCCGGGCAGCATCCGCGAGCGCCGGCATATCTGCCGAAGGGTCGAACGGCCGGGCTCGGCCTTTGTCGTCTCGCGCCCCCTTGACGATATGCAGCCGGGCGGAGTCGCCGCCGTTCGCCAGAAACCTCGGCAGGATGGAGTCGGCGGGATCGTCCTCGCCGCTCCAAATCAGCGTGTCGCCCAACGTCGCGCGGATGCCGCCTGGAAATTTGTCGCCGGTCGACAGGATCGCGGCCAGGGTCAGTCCGATGGTCGTCTTCCCGGTTCCTGCCCGCCCGGCGAGTAGGTGGAATTTCCCGGCCGCCAACCACCCCGGCCAAATCCAATCGATCGGTTCGGGGCGGATGCTGTCACCGCAAATGATCTCGACGTGATCGTGTGCGGGCACGTCGGTCAGAAGGACCAACTTCGGTGCGGTCACGCGACACCTGCCAGCGCCGACTCGGCGAGGTAGATCGGCGGCAGCCGGTTCCAGTGCTGAGCCATCAGCCGCTCGATCTCTCGCCCGTGGGCCGCGTCTTCGGCGACGACGGCGGGCAGCCGCAGAAGAACATCGCGGACGGCGGCCGGGTCGGGCGACACCGGACAAACGCCGCTTGTACCCGACCGAAGCCACGCGAGCGGATCACGCCAGACGGGCACCGGGTCGTCGGAGAAGTCGCCGATCATCTCCTCGCCCAGCGCGGCGACGATGCCGCAACGTGAGCACCAGCGGCCGGGCTCGGCCGGGCGGAATGTCACCAAGTCAATGATCTCGTTCGGGGCACGCCAGCGGCCATCAGGGAGGCGGGGCGGGGCCTCGAAGGATGCGATCAGCACTACCTCGGCGCCGTCGTCGTCGGGCACGTAGTGGACGCCCTCGACGCGGGCGCGGGCCACGCCCAGACGGTCGAGGATCGTTGCCGGCGAGATGCCGTAGCGCCGCTGGAGCGGATCGAGGTGGCGCTGGCGGACGGCCGCAGTTGCAGCGGACCACTCCGCAGCAAGATCGACGGGACGGGCCATCTCAGGCGACCTTGCTCTCATAGGCGGGCAGGCCATCGAGCCATTCACGAAGGCTCGTCAGGTCGACGACATACCCCCTGCCGCCGTAGGCCTCCAGCCAGAACGGCCGCCCAGACTGACTGCCCGAGTAGCGGCCGAAGGATGACAGCCAGCCAGCGAGTTCGTCGCGATAGCAGAGAACGCCACGGGGACTCGCTCGCAGGCGAGAAGCGGCTGCCTCCGGGGTCACATCGCTCAAGATCAAGCGAGGCATTTCCGGGAACACCGGTTCAACAGCCCCCGACGGCATCTCCGGCGCTGGCGACTTCATCTCGACCGCTTTCTTGACGTCGAGCTTCCAGATCGCCCTCGCTTCATCGGCTTCCTGCCGGGCAGTCTCATACCGTCGCAGCGTGTCGGCATATTCCTCTGCGCGCTCCTGCTCCACCGCGCGCAACGGCGCGAGAACCGGATCGACGGCAGGGCTCTTCCCGCTGGAGGACGCACCGACGAGAGCGACCCAGAGGATTGAAGGCTCGATCCAACCTGGCCAGGGCGATGCCCGCCGCGAGTTGCCAATCGCCGATGCAGCGACCGCCAGCAGAGAAGCAGCCACATAGTCGGCGGGGGCGGAGCAGCTCTCGGCCGTTTCCGCGATCCAGGTGCTCAACTCGCCGAACGTGTCGGTCAAAGGCAGCACCGGGGCCGGCCGCACTCCGCCTCGGACAATCGACATGTCGGGCTCGGCCCACACGATGCTGTCGCCGCGGGCGATGTGAACGCGGCTGTCACCGGTGAAGCCCTCCACGCGCGCCGGGCTCGTTGTCGTCATGCCGCACCTGCCAGCGCCGGCTCGGCGATGTAGATCGCCGGCCTCGGGGTCCAATGCCTGATGTCGACGGGCCGCATTAGGTGGCCTCACTGGTCGACTGCCGCAGCCGGCTCGCGAGGTGCGCGCGGATGTCACTCAGGCGGAAGAAGACCTTCCTGCCCAACTTGACGAACTTACATCCCGAGCCATCTGCCTGCTCTCGCTCGACGACGCGCTCGCTGCACCGGCGCAGCTTGGCGTACTCCTTCTTGGTGAAGAGCATCAGATCGGGATCGCCGCGAAGAGCGTCAATCGGCCCTTGGGAGATGCTGGCGAGTTCCATTGGTTCTCCGTCGTTTCGACGCGGCAGGCGTCGTCGTGACGGAGTATCCGGCTAAGCCGGCGATCTGAGCGCGCGCCCCTTCGTGATCTTTTTCGCAATTGCTACATAGCGCTTCGCGTCCTCGCGATGGCCTTGCCAGGCTGACCGCACCTTGTCAGGGCTTCGACCAGTAAGTTCGGCAACCCGCGCTATGGCGCCCGCTATGGGAACACCGAGCGTGTCGATCACGTACGCGACATTGAAGGCAAGCCAACGATGTTCTTCGATCTTCGATCTCAGGTTCCTGAGTGGTGCGGCGCCCTGGCCGCTGCCCTCGATCTTGAGAACCTCGCCGAAGGTCTGCCCCGGGGGCGCCTTCTTGTACTTGTGCCATCCGGCTGCGAGTTCGCGCACGACCCACCACGGCACCTCCACAGGTGCCTCGTCTTCGAGCTTCTCTGCCTTTGACGACCTTGCAGCCGCAATTTCCAACAAGGCCTGGAGCGCATTGTAGGAAAGCAGCCCCACTGACGGATCCTTCACGACCTCGGTCAAGAGGCCATGAAGGACGATGCGGAGGTATTCGGGTGCCCGACTCAGATCAGGAATCGGAATCCCGCTAAGCGGGTCATCGCGATTCTGCATGGCGCCTCCACTGCCGCTCTGCGGCAAGGTCGACGAAACAGACCAATTCTGGCGCCCGGTGGTAGCAAGGTGGTTGCAACGCCCCGGCCGAGCAGAAGCTTATTGCGCCTAACTAATTGAAAGAAATGGCGGACCCGACACGATTCGAACGTGCGACCTTTGCCTTCGGAGGGCAACGCTCTATCCAGCTGAGCTACGGGTCCTAGCCGGGCGGGAACCTACCGCACAGCTTCTCCGCACGCAACGCAGG
>VGEN01000241.1 GCA_016869285.1 Alphaproteobacteria bacterium | reverse complement strand
TTCGTGCCTGCATTCGCCGCATGGCCGGCTGCGCTACGCCGATCGGCTTCGCCGGCCACGCTCCAACTAGCGCAACGGCCAACTCTGAACTAACATTCTATCTGGACCACTCGATGGGGGCCGATCATAACGACCAAGGAGATCGCTGCGAGCCTACTCTACGTGTGGTCCAAGGAGTTCATGGAAGCCGGCAAGAAGCGGCTGACCGGGAACATCGACCGCCAGACGTCACGGCACATCAATGTTCTTTTTGTGTTCTCATCGACGCCGGACTGCATTGAAGTCTACGCGGGGATAACCGGAACGAATCGCTTGCACCTGAGGGGTTTAGTGTGCACCCTAGTTTTAGTGGTATCTAGTATCAGTGCCACAAGGTGCTGAGTGCAAAGGCCGCTTAATCCCGCGCCTAGCGGCGCTTCCGATCGAGGAGCAGGCGGGAATGAGCTTGCAGGCGGTTTCACCCGAACGGGTGCAGAACAATCCCCTGGACATCGTCGAAGAAATCTTGGCCGGCAATGAATGGCTGCATGAGCGGGCCAGCGAGGATGAGCTGGCAGCGGAGGTCGAGGGACGGTGGTGCGACTACCGGCTGTTCTTCGTCTGGCGCGAGGAGACGCGGGCGCTTCACTTCTCCTGCTGCTTCGATGCGCGCGTGCCGGAGAACAAGCGGCGCGACATCCACGATCTTCTCTGCCTGATCAACGAGAAGCTCTGGCTCGGCCATTTCGAGGTATCGAGCGACGACGCGATCCCGATGTTCCGGCACACCACGCTCTATAAGGGCGGCGCCGGCGCTTCCTCGGAATCGCTCGAAGACCTGGTCAACATCGCGCTTTCCGAGTGCGAGCGCTTCTTCCCTGCCTTCCAGTTCGTGATCTGGGGAGGTAAGGGCGCGAGCGAGGCGCTGGATGCCTCCATGTTCGAGACCCTGGGCGAAGCATAACCCGCGTTCTATTGTCGGCCGATGAGCGGACCCGTGCTCCTCGTCGGCTGCGGCAAGATGGGCGGCGCCATGCTGGAAGGCTGGCTCGCGCGCTCGATGCTGGCTCAAGGCGCCCACCTCGTCGAGCCCAGCGACGCCGCGGTCGCCGGCTTCCGCGGGCGCTCAGGCGTCACGATCCACCGGCGCATCGAGGATCTTCCCCGCGATCTCGCGCCCGAGATCGTCGTGCTGGCGGTCAAGCCGCAGACCATGGACGCTGTGCTGCCGGGCCTCGCACGCTTCAGGGCGGCAACCTTTCTTTCGATCGCGGCCGGCAAGCGCATCGAGGGCCTCTCCGGGGCTCTCGGCGGGGCTGCCGTCGTGCGATCCATGCCGAACACGCCGTCGGCGGTGGGCCGCGGCATGACCGTCGCCGTTGCCGGTCCCGGCGTAAGCGAGACGGCAAAGAAGCGTTGCGATGAGCTTCTCTCGGCGGTCGGCGAGGTCGCCTGGGTCGAGGATGAAGCCCTGATCGATCCGGTGACCGCCGTCTCCGGCGGCGGCCCGGCCTATGTCTTTCTTCTGATCGAGGCCCTGGCGGCAGCCGGCGAGAAGGCCGGGCTTCCGGCAGATCTCGCGATGCGCCTGGCGCGCGTCACCGTCTCGGGCTCCGGTGAGCTCGCGCGGCTTTCGCCGGAGCCGGCAGCACAGCTCCGCCGGAACGTCACAAGCCCCGGCGGCACTACGCTCGAGGCGCTCAAGGTCCTCATGGCCGAGGACGGCATCCAGCCGATCTTCGACCGCGCCATCGCGGAAGCAACAAGGCGCGCGAAAGAACTCGGCCAGTAGGCGCTGCTCTCATTGCCCGGGCATGCACGCGGGGCTAGCATCGCCGACAATGAAGTCAGGGAGGATCGGATGAAGCTCAACGTTCTGAAGCCAAGCGTGAACAGCCTGCCGGTCCGCGTGCTCATGCGCGCCGCCGGCCTCGCGCATGAGGAGGTGGATGCCTGGGGCCATACGCGCTCGCCGGAATATCTGGCGAAGTGCCCCGCGCATATGACGCCGATGCTGGAGACGTCGGACCTGGCGATGGGCGCGCTCTGGGAGAGTTGCGCCATCATGCAGTATCTCTGCAACAAGCACGGGCTCACGAAGTACTACCCGGCCGATCCGGCGAAGCGGGCCGTGATCGACAGCGCCATGTTCTACCTGACCGGCACGCTCTACCCGCTGCTCTCGCGCGCCACATATCCGGCGCTCGGATTCCCGGGCTATGCGGGGGAGGTCGGCGCGAGCGATGCTTCGCCGGCCGAGAAGGAGAAGGCACGGAAAGCCGCGGAGGAGGCGCTGGCCGAGCCGCTCGAAGTTTTCCGCAGCTTCTATATCGGCTCGGACAAGTTCATCGGCGGCGCCACGCCTTCGATCGCCGACATGCGCTTCGCCGCGACGCTCGAGTTCCTCGCCGCCATCGACTACAAGCTGCCGGCCTGGGCGAAGAGCTATGTCGCCGACATGGAGAAGGCGCTGGGCAAGGCCTATATGGAGCCGGCCGGCGATGTCAGGGGCTTCATCCAGTACGTCAAGTCGCAGAAGAAGTGACCGGAGGCGGCCGATGATCAAAGGCCTTCATCACAACGCCTATCGCTGCCGCGACTCCGAGGAGACGCGCGCCTTCTACGAAGGCTTCCTCGGTCTGCCGCTGAGCGGTGCGCTCGAGATCGCCGAGACCAAGAGCGGGCGGAAGACCAAGGTCTTGCACACTTTCTATCGTCTTGACGACGGCTCCTTCCTCGCCTTCTTCGAGGCGCCGGACATGCCGTTCGAGTTCAAGGCACAGCACGATTTCGATCTGCATATCGCGCTCGAGGTCGCGCCCGATGTGCTGAGGCCGATGCTGGAGAAAGGCAAGGCCGCGGGCATCGAGACGCGCGGCATCTCCGATCATCGCTTCATCGATTCGATCTATTTCCGCGATCCGAACGGCTACGTCGTCGAGCTGACGGCCAAGCGCGCCGGACACGACGAGGAGATGGCGCCGGGCAATACGCGCTCGCGCGACATCCTCACACGTTGGACCGCGGAGAAGCGGGCGCCGCGCGCGGCGGAGTAGCCGCGCCGCAGATCGAGGAAGGCTGGACGTTGCGGACCGTTCGTCGCTTTCCCAACCGGGTCCGCGAGATCGAGCATCGATGGATCCCGATGGCTGACGGCACGCAGCTGTCGGCGCGAATTTGGCTTCCCGTCGATGCTCGCGAGAAGCCGGTGCCCGCGATTCTCGAATACCTTCCCTACCGCCACCGCGACGGCACCTATGTGCGCGACAACGGCATTCACGCCTATTTCGCCGGGCATGGCTATGCCTCCATCCGCGTCGACTTGAGGGGCTCAGGCGAGTCCGAGAGCGTTCTGATCGACGAGTACCTGAAGCAGGAGCAGGACGACGCGCTCGACGTCATCGCCTGGATCGCGCGCCAGCCCTGGTCGACCGGCAAGGTCGGGATGATGGGAATCTCCTGGGGCGGCTTCAATGCGCTGCAGGTCGCGGCGCGGCGCCCCGAGGCGTTGAAAGCGATCATCACCGTCGACTCGACCGACGACCGCTACACCGACGACGCACACTACATGGGTGGAGCGCTTCTGGGCGAGAACATGGGCTGGGGCTGCGCCTTCTTCATGCAGCAAGGACGCGCGCCCGATCCCGCGATCGTCGGTTCGCGATGGCTCAAGATGTGGAAGCGGCGCCTGAAGGCGATCGAGCATCCGGTCGAACGCTGGATGCGTCATCCGGCGCGCGATGCCTTCTGGCGCCACGGCTCGGTCAACGAGGACTATGGCGCGATCCGCTGCGCCGTCTACGCGATCGGCGGCTGGGAGGATGCCTACACCAATGCGGTCCTGCGCCTGATGCGAAACCTGAAGGCGCCGAGGAAGGCGCTGATCGGTCCGTGGTCGCATACCTACCCGCATGTCGCCGACGTCAACCCCATGGGCTTTCTGGAGGAGGCGGTGCGCTGGTGGGACCAGTGGCTCAAGGACCGCGACACCGGGATCATGGACGAGCCGATGATCCGCGCCTGGATGCAGGAGAGCGTGCCGCCGGCGCCTGTCTACGCGCACCGCCCCGGCCGCTGGATCGCCGAGCCCGGCTGGCCGACGCCATCGGTGAAGGCGCGGTTGCTACCCCTCGGCGACAGGACGCTTGGCGGGAAGCGACCGACGCGAGCGACGCTGTCCTTGCGCTCGCTGGAGACCACCGGAAGCGCATCCGGCGCTTGGTGTCCCTTCGGCAGCCCCGGCGACATGCCGACCGATCAGAACGAGGATGACGGCCGCTCGATCTGCTTCGAGACCAAACCGCTCGCGCGCCGGCTCGAGCTCTTCGGCACGCCCGAAGCGATCCTCGATCTCGCGACAGACAGAAAGCAGGCGAACATTGCTGTGCGCCTTGTCGATTTGGCGCCTGACGGAGCGGCGACGCGCATCAGCTATGGCATCCTCAATCTCTCGCACCGCGACGGCCATGCGCGGCCGCGGCCGATGGCGCCGGGCCGACGGACGCGCGTACGCGTCAGGCTCAACGATCTCGGCCAGGCGATACCGAAGGGCCATCGCCTGCGGCTGTCGATTTCGACCGCCTATTGGCCGATCATCTGGCCGGCACAGGAGCCGGTGACGCTGACCCTGTTCGCGGGAGACGGTGCGGCTCTCATCCTGCCGGTACGGGCTCCGCAGCGCCGCGACCGGAGCCTCAGGCCGTTCGCGGAACCGGCGATGGCACCGGAAAAGGACGTCGTCGATACCGAGGGCGGATCCCGTCTCAGCGAGGTCAGGCGCGAGCTCGCGACGGGGCGACAGATCGAGATCACGCGTCGCAGCGGCGGCGCGCACCTGCCGCACGGCGTCACGACCTCGGCCGAAGGGATCTCGCGTTCGGAGATCCTGCCAGAAAGTCCGAATTCGGCGGTCTGTGAGACGAGCTGGACCACGCTTCAGGAGAAAGGGCGGTGGAAGGCCCGGGTCGAGACGCGAACCCGGCTCACTTCCAACCCCGGCTTTTTCTATCTGGATGCAGAGATGACGGCCTTCAGCGGCGGCCGGAAGGTCAGCCACCGGCGCTGGTGGAAGCGGATCCGTCGCAAGCACCTTTAGGCTTGATAGGAAAGGTAATTCGATCTATCTAGCTTGATAGCTAGCTAGTTGGCTAGTACCCGCTTTCGCGGAGATCTGATTCATGATTCAACATTGGGATGATAGCCGATGCAGTGGTAGTCCGGCTGACGCCGGAGGAGCGCGCGGTGCTTGAGGCTCGGCTCCGTGCGCCGACGACGGAACAGCGGCAAGTGTTTCGGGCGCGGATTGTGCTACTGGCTGCCCAAGGACGCTCGACGCGGTCGA